>MGDP01000164.1:15957-31843 GCA_001790955.1 Candidatus Tectomicrobia bacterium RIFCSPLOWO2_12_FULL_69_37 | reverse complement strand
CTGCTCTCGGCCGGGCCGATGCCCATGATCTCGGGCCTGCAGCCCGAGACGCCCCAGGAGACGAGCCGCCCGAGGGGCTTCAGGCCCCGCTTCTCTGCGGCCTCCCGGGAGGCGACCACCAGGGCGGCGGCCCCGTCGTTGATGCCGCTCGCGTTCCCGGCGGTGACGACCCCCCCCTCCTTGAAGACGGGACGGAGCTTGGCCAGGGCCTCGGCGGTCGAGTCCGGGCGGATGTGCTCGTCCCGCTCGAAGAGGACGGCCTTGCGCTTCTGCTTCACCTCGACCGGGAAGCACTCCTCGGCCAGGCGCCCGCTCTCCCAGGCCTCGTGGGCCCGCTTTTGGCTGAGCGCCGCGAACTCGTCGATGCCCTCCCGGTGGAGGTCGTACTTCTCCGCCAGGTTCTCCGCCGTGACCCCCATGGGGACGTTGGCGTAGTGGTCCATCAGGGCGTTCTGGAGGCCGTCCTCCATCGCCGTCTGGAAGAGGCCGATGCCGGTCCGGCTGTGGCGGATGACGTGGGGGGTCAGGCTCATGTTCTCGGCCCCGACCGCGAGGACGAACTGGGCGTCCCCCGTCAGGATCTCCTTCGCCCCGCTCACCACCGCCTGGAAGCCCGAGGCGCACATGCGGTTCACGCAGTAGCCCGGCTTCTCGATGGGCACCCCGGCCGAGAGGGCCACGTGGCGGCCGATGTAGACGCCGTCCGCCGCCGACTGGATGACGTTCCCGACGATGGTGTGGTCGATCAGGCCCGGCTCGACGCCCGAGCGCTTCATGGCCTCCTTCGCGGCGAGGGCCCCCAGCTGGGTGGCCGTCAGCTCGCGCAGGGTGCCCAGGAAGGTGCCGAACGGGGTGCGGGCCCCGCCCAGGAAGACGATCTCATCGGAGGGCATGGCGGGGCTTCCTTCTGGCGGAAAGACGGATGGAGACGAGCGCTATGAAAGGACGATACCCCGCCCCGGGAGGCGCCGCAAGGGGTGCCTCACATGAAGCTGAGCGGGGTCTTGGCGTCCCCCTGGAGCCGCCGGGCGGCGTCCTTGGCGAAGTAGGTGAGGATGAGGTCGGCCCCCGCGCGCCGGATGGCGGTCAAGACCTCCATGAAGGCCCGCTCGGGGTCCAGCCAGCCGTTCCGGCAGGCGGCGGCGAGCATGGCGAATTCCCCCGAGACGTTGTAGGCGGCCATCGGGAGGTTCACCCGGTCCCGCGCCCGGGCGAGGACGTCGAGGTAGACGAGGGCGGGCTTCACCATGACGATGTCGGCGCCCTCGGCGATGTCGAAGTCGATCTCGCGCTGGGCCTCGCGGCCGTTGGCCGGGTCCATCTGGTAGGAGCTGCGGTCCCCGAAGGCGGGGGCGCTCTCGGCCGCCACCCGGAAGGGCCCGTAGAAGGCGCTGGCGAACTTGGCCGAGTAGGCCATGACCGGGGTCTGGGCGAAACCCGCCCGGTCGAGCGCCCGGCGGATGGCGCCCACGCGCCCGTCCATCATGTCCGAGGGGGCGATCATGTCCGCCCCGGCCTGGGCGTGGCTCACCGCCGTCCGCTCCAGGAGGTCGAGGGTGGGGTCGTTCAGGATCCTCCCCTCCTCCACCACCCCGCAGTGGCCGTGGTCCATGTACTCGCACAGGCACACGTCGGTGATGACGCAGAGCTCCGGCAGGGCGTCCTTCACCGCGCGGACGGCCTCCTGGACGACTCCCTTCCCGGCGTAGGCCTCGGAGGCCGCGTCGTCCTTGTGCTGGGGGATGCCGAAGAGGATGACGCCCGGGATCCTGAGGGCCGCCACCTCGCGGCACTCCTCCACGAGCCGGTCCACCGAGAGCTGGTGCTGGCCCGGCATGGAGGAGATCTCCTGCTTCACCCCCCCGCCCTCGACCACGAACATGGGGTAGACGAGGTTGTCCGCCGAAAGCCTCGTCTCGCGCACCATGCGGCGCATGGCGGCCGTCTCGCGGGTGCGCCGGGTGCGGTTCTGCACGTCCTCCCGCACCTGGGCCAAGAGCGCGTTGCCGGGCTTCATCTCCCTGTCTCCTTCCGTGGCGCGTCCGGGGCCGGTCCCGCCCCCATTCTACCCCGCCTGGGGCTCCCGCGTGTAGAAGGCCGAGATGGCCTCGGCCAGCCCCGGGGTGGTGGAGCTCTCCGCCTCGACCTCGGGCTCCAAGCCCAGCTCCCGGGCGGTGCCGGTCGTGACGGGCCCGATCGAGGCCACCCGGAAGCGGCCCCGGTGCTCCTTGAGAAAGGCGCTCCCAAGCGCCCGGGCGAAGCTCCGGACCGTGGAGGAGCTGGTGAAGGCCACCATGTCGATCCGCCCCGCCGCGATCTCCCGGCGCAGGGCCTCGGAGGCCTCCTGGGGCGCGGGGAGGGTCCGGTAGGCGTGGACCACCTCCACCTCCGCGCCCCGCTCCCGGAGGGTGCCGGGCAGGATCTCGCGCGCCTCGGCGGCCCGGGGGATGAGGACGCGCTTCCCCGCCATGCGCTCCCCGTCCAGCATCTCCAGGATGCCCTCGGCCACGAATTTCCCGGGGACGGCGTCGGCCCGGCACCCGAGGGATTCCTCCACCGCCTGGGCGGTGGCGGGGCCGATGGCCATGATCCGGGGGCCGGAGGGCACGGCCTTGCCCGCCGCCGCGAGACGCCCGGCGAAGTACCTCACGCCGTTCGCGCTCGTGAAGATGATCCAGTGGTAGCCGCCCAGGCCGCCGATGGCGGCGTCGAGGGGGGCCCAGTCCCCGGGGGGGCCGATCTCGACCAGGGGGGCGACGACGGCCTCGGCCCCCAGTTCCTCCAGCAAGGAAGCGAAGGAGCCCGCCTGCCCGGCGGGCCGGGTGATGACGATGCGCTTGCCCTCCAGGGGCCGCTTCTTCACTTCAGGCACGCTCGATCTCGCTCAGGATGTCTCTTCCCCCGGCGGCGAGGATGCGCCGGGCCACTTCCTCCCCCAAGGCGGAGGCGCGCTCTGGAGCGTCCTCCCCCTCGGCCTCGGCCAGGCGCTCGCCGTCCAGGCTGGCCACGAGGGCGCGCAGGCGGAGGCGGCCCCGGCGAAGCTCGGCGAAGGCGGCCATCGGCACCTTGCACCCGCCCTCGAGGACGGCCATCGCCCGCCGCTCGGCCTCGACGGCCTGGCGGGTGGGCAGGTGCTCCAGGGCGGCGAGAAGGGCGAGGGTTTCCGCGTCCCCCTCGCGCGTCTCGATCCCCAGCGCCCCCTGGGCGACGGCGGGGAGCATGACCTCGGGCGCCAAGGCCTCGGTGGCCCGCTCCCCCAGGCCCAGGCGGTTCAGCCCCGCCGCGGCCAGGATGGCGGCGTGGACCTGGCCCTCGGCCACCTTGCGCAGGCGGGTGTCCACGTTGCCGCGCAGGTCCACGACCTCGAGGTCCTTGCGGTAGCGGAGGAGCTGGGCCCGGCGGCGCAGGCTGCTCGTCCCCACCCGGCTCCCGGGCGCAAGGTTGCGGATGGACTCCCCGCCCCGCGAGACGAGCACGTCCCAGGGCTCCTCGCGCTCGGGCACCGCGCCCAGGACGAGCCCGGGCGGAAGCTCGCCGGGGAGGTCCTTCAGGCTGTGGACGGCGGCGTCGATGCGGCCGCCGAGGAGGGCCTCCTCGATCTCCTTCACGAAGAGGCCCTTGCCCCCCACCTGGTGGAGGGGGGAGTCGACCAGCTCGTCCCCCCGGGTGCGGATGACGACCTCCTCGGCCTCCAGGCCGGGATGGAGCTCCCGCAGGCGGGCGGCCATCATCCGCGCCTGGGCCAGGGCGAGGGAGCTCCCGCGCGTCCCCAGCCTCAGGCGGGAGGGGGAGGCGGGCGTCACGCTTCGTCGTCCGGGCCGGGCGGCGGAAGCTCGATCGCGCCGGGTTCCAGGCCGAAGAGGCGCTGGACGAACTCGATGGTCTTCTCGTCCGCCTGCTCGGCCGCCATCTCCCGGAGGTGGGCGAAGGGGTGATGGAGGAGCTTGTTCACGATGGCGCGGGTCATGGCCTCCAGGGCCTGGCGCTCCTTCTCGTCCAGGCCGGGGAGGCGGTTGAGGGTCTTGGTCAGCTCCCGCTCGCGGAAGGCC
Organism: Candidatus Tectomicrobia bacterium RIFCSPLOWO2_12_FULL_69_37; assembly: GCA_001790955.1. Lineage (GTDB taxonomy): Bacteria > UBA8248 > UBA8248 > UBA8248 > UBA8248 > 2-12-FULL-69-37. The sequence goes on along the minus strand of MGDP01000164.1, from coordinate 27,794 downwards.
TCGGCCTGGACGCGGATGGCGGCGAAGGTGCGGGAGAGCTCTTCGGCCTTGCGGCGGCGGAGGAAGGAGCGGAGCTCCTCCTCCACGATGAGGCGGCCCTGCTCGGCCTCCTTCTCGCGCCCCTTGAGGTTGGCGGAGACCACCGACTGCAGGTCGTCGATGTCGTAGAGGTAGACGTTCTCGAGCTCGTTGACCCCGGGGTCCACGTCGCGGGGGACGGCGATGTCGATGAGGAACATGGGCCGGTCGCGCCGCAGCTCGAGGGCCGAGGCGACCCGCCCGCGGTCGAGGACGATGTGGGGGGCGCCCGTCGAGGCGATGACGATGTCCGCGGCGGCCAGCTCGGCCGTGATGTTCTGGTAGTCCACCGCCCGGCCCCCCAGGGCCTGGGCGAGCTCCTGGGCGCGGGCGAGGGTGCGGTTGGCGACCAGGATGGCGCTGGCCCCCTGGGCCGCGAGGTGGCGGGCCGCCAGCTCGGCCATCTCCCCGGCGCCCAAGAGGAGGACGGTGCGGCCCTCCATGCCGCCGAAGATCTTCTTCGCCAAGTCCACGGCCGCCGAGCTGACCGAGACCGGCGCCTCGCCGATGGCGGTGCGCTCGCGCACCTTCTTCGCCACCTGGAACGCCCGGGCGAAGAGACTGGCCAGGTTCTTGCCGGCGTGGCCGTTCTCCTGGGCGAGGCGGTAGGCCTCCTTCACCTGGCCCAGGATCTGGGGCTCGCCCACCACCATCGAGTCCAGGCTCGACGCCACGAGGAAAAGGTGGCGCATGGCCTCCTCGTCGCGGAGGACGTAGAGGTGTCTCCGCAGGGTCTCGGCGGCGACCTCGCGCGCCTCCGAGAGGAAGCTGCGGATGGCGTCCACGCCCGCCTCGAAGCTCTCGGCGGAGCTGTAGACCTCGACCCGGTTGCAGGTGGAGAGGATGAGCCGCTCCTCCAGCCCATTGTAGCGGCCCAGGCGGTCGAGCCACTCGGGCATGGCGTCGGGGGCGAAGAAGAGCCGCTCGCGCACCTCCAGCGGGGTGCGATGGTGGCTCACGCCGGCCAGGATGATCGGCATCCCGCCTCCTACAGGTGGACCGCCAGGGCGAACAGCACGGCCACGAACGCCCCCATCGAGAAGAAGGCCGAGCGCATGCCCTTCCAGCTGCGCGTCAGCCGGCAGACCAGCAGCAGCCCGTACCCCAGCCAGGTGAGGATCAGGGGCAGGGTCTTCAGCGGGTCGAGGCTCCAGAAGGCGCCGTGCTCGGACTGCGCCCACATCGAGCCGAGGAGCAGGCTCGCCGTCAGGAAGGCGAAGCCGAAGTAGAGGATCTTGTGGTTGAGGTCGTCCAGCACGTCGAGCGAGGGGAGCCGGCGGAGCCAGGCGCCCGGGCGGCGGGACTTCAGCTGGTGCGCCTGGGCGACGTACATCAGGGCGGCGGCGAAGAGGAGGAAGAAGGAGGCTGCGCTCAGCAGGGCGAGGAAGGCGTGGCTCTTGAGGAGGAAACCCTGCATGGCCTGGGAGCCCGAGCCCCAGGCGCCCGGCAGGGCGGCGGAGTAGCCCGCCAGCACGAAGATCGCCGGGAGAGCGAACCCGCCCAGGGCCATCTCGCGGTAGCGGGCGTAGGCCACGAGATAGAGCAGCGCCAGGATCCAGGCGGCGGCGCTCAGCCACACCCCGAGGCCCCGCGACTGGCCGGTCAACCCGCTGTAGCCGAACATCACGGTCTGGAGGACGAAACCGGCCACCAGCGGGCCGATCCCCACCCAGGCGGGCAGCTTCCCCTCCGCGAGAAGGTTGTAGAGGTGGGCGATCATCGAGACCAAGTAGAGGATGACGAAGACCGCGATCACAAGCCGCGCCCCTCTCCCGGATGAGCCGGGAAGGCATTGAACTATTTTAACTGTGGCCTCTGCCGGTTCCGGCCGCCACACCCACCGGGATAAATACTACCGGAAAGTCCCCGATTCAAGAACCGGAGGAAAGGCTACCGCGTTGATCTGGCTGGATTCAGCGGGGATTCCGTGGAGCGGCAAAGGGCCCTGGCATGAGGCGGGCCCCGCCCGTATACTGGAAACTAGCTTCTTGTCCGCCATGGGGGTTCATCGCCGTTGAGGCCGCTTCCCCGCATCGACCCGCCGCTGGTGAACGCGAGCGGCATCCTGAGCTACCCCGAGGTGTTCGCGGCCTTCGAGAAGGCCGGGGCCTGCCTGGGCGGCTACGTGACCAAGTCGGTGGGGCCGGTGGAGAAGGCGGGGAACGACAACCCTGTCGTGGTCTACAGCGCCGAGGGGGGGGCGCCGGTCCTCAACTCCCTCGCCCTCCCCACCCAGAGCCCCGAGGACTGGGAAAAAGACCTCGCTTCCCTCCGCCTCCAGCGCTCGCGCCTCATCGTCTCCATCTACGGCGGGACGCCCGGGGAATTCGCCCGCGTGGCCGAGCGGATGGCCCCCTACGCCGACGCAATCGAGGTGAACCTCGGCTGCCCGAACAAGGTTCCCGGCGAGCAGACCATCATGGAGAGCATCGGCCAGAGCCCCGCCGTCTCGGGCGAGGTGATGCGCCTCGTCCGGGGGGCGTGCGAGAAACCCCTCATCGCCAAGCTCTCCCCCAACAGCGACTACCTGGCGGTGGCCGAGGCCTGCCTCGCGGCCGGGGCGGACGCCCTCGGCTGCGGCAACACCCTGGGGCCCGGCCTCGCTATCGACCTCACGAGCCGCAAGCCCATCCTCGCGGGCACCACGGGGGGTATCAGCGGGCCCGCCCTGAAGCCCATCAACCTGCGGATGACCTACGAGGCCTACGCCCGCTTCCAGTGCCCCATCGTCGCCTACGGCGGGATCGCCACCTGGCGGGACGCCGCCGAGTACACCATGGCAGGAGCGTGCGTGCTCGGAATCGGCACGGCCTTCCTGGGCAAGGGCACCCGCGAGTCGGCCGGACTGACCCGGGCCATCTGGGAGGGGGTAGTGGCCTACCTGGACGGCCGCCCATTCCCCGACCTGGTGGGCGAGGCCCACCGCCTCCCCGCGCCGGACCTGACCCATGCCTGAGATGGCGCGCGTCCTGGAGAACCGGAGGGAGAGCCCCTGGACCCACACCCTCTTCTTCGACCGCGAGGTCAAGTGCGCCCCCGGGCAGTTCATGATGGTGTGGCTGCCCCGGCTGGGGGAGAAGCCCTTCACCCTCTCCTACCCCAACGCGATCACGGTCAAGCGGGCGGGCCCCTTCACCGAGCAGCTGGCCGCCCTCGAGCCCGGCGACCCCATCGGCCTGCGGGGCCCCCTGGGAAGGGGCTACCCCCTCATGCGCCGCCCGGCCCTGATCGGAGGGGGGGTGGGGATCGCGGAGCTTAGGCTCCTGGCGCTGGCCTCCGAGAAGCCCATTTTCGTCCTGGGGGGGCGCACGGCCGAGGAGATTCTGTTCCACGAGGAGTTCCGGAAGCTGGGCCCCGTCCACGTCGCCACCGAGGACGGCTCCCTCGGCGCCCAGGGGCTCGTCACCTCCCTCCTGCCGGTCCAGGCCCCGGCCTACGCCGTCTGCGGCCCGGAGCGCATGATGGCCGCCTGCCTGGATCTCTTGCCCCCTGAGCGAACCTACCTGGCGATCGAGCGTTACATGAAATGCGCCGTGGGCCTCTGCGGCCAGTGCACCTGTTCAGGCTGGCGGGTTTGCGTGGATGGGCCGGTGTTCCCGGGCACCTGGGTCCGGGAAATGGAGGATTTCGGACGCAGGCGGAGGGCGAAAAGCGGGCGGTGGGAACCGGTCTGAAATAGGCCTTCTTTCATTTCTTTTGGATTTGTGGTAGGGAATCTTGATAAATTCGTGACCGCATTTAGGGAGGTGCCCTGTTTATCTGCTTTGCCGGCCGGGGTTCTCCACCCCCGGTGAAACCTCTCCCCAGGCGGTCAGTCTTGCGCCCGTAACGTGTCTGCTAGCCCCTCGCAGGGGTCAAGAAGTGCACCCCGGCCCCCCCGGCCGGCCTCCCCGCAGGTGCCGGCCCCGGCGCGGAAGAGGGAAGCATGATCTTCAAGAACCTCTTTGGAAAGCGCGAGGAGGACCTCCTGGGGTACGCGGATGAGGAGGATGCTCCCCCGCCCTCCAACCTCTCGCGCACCGACCAGGACGTCGCCCAGGCCATGCGGGTGCGTGCCCGGGGCTTCTCCGACTTCAACAAGCGCAAGATCGCCACCATCATCTCGAAGCTCCGCGACCTGGACCAGGAAATCTTCCAGATGCTTCCCGCACTCGTCCACCTGAACGTCGAGGGCATGCCTGGCTTCGTCCCCGAAGGCGAACGCTGCCACGGCGGGATCGCCGATTTCCAGATCAACCAGGACCTCCTCCGCATTCTCCAGCGGCATTTCGCCAACTCCAAGCTGGGCCCCCAGAACGTGCGGGCCGCCAAGGCGAAGGAGCGGATCATCTATTCGCTCTCCTCCATGGGGAGCCTCGCCACCATCGCCCAGACCCCCAAGAGCGACTTCGACATCTGGGTGTGCGTCAACAAGAGCGAATTCCCCCCCGAGGCCTTGGAGGCCCTCGCCTTCAAGCTGAAGGAAATCGAGGAGTGGGCCGAGAAGAAGAACCGCTTCGAGACGCACTTCTTCATCACCGACATCTCCGAGGCCCGCAACAACCGCTTCGGCGCCTCCGACTCCGAGAGCGCGGGCTCGGCCCTCGGCAAGCTCCTCAAGGAGGAGTTCTTCCGCACCCACACCGTCCTCGCCGGCTACCCGCCGCTGTGGACCATCATGCCCCCCCAGGTCTCGGACGAGGAGTACGAGCGGCTGCGCGAAATCGCCAGGAAGGATTACCAGCTCGACGTCCGCAGATTCATCGACCTGGGGAACGCCCAGCGGATCTCGATGGAGGAGGCATTCGGGGCCGCCCTATGGCAGCTCAACAAAGCCCTCGGCAGCCCCTTCAAGTCCGCCATGAAGATGGGCCTGATCGAGGATTACATGGACCCGGAGTCCGACTCCGTCCTTCTGTGCGACCGGCTGAAGGAGGCCATCGGCTCTCTCGCCGCCATGCCCACGCAGCGGGGCGACGTGGACAGCCTCGGCCCCGAGTCCCTGCTGGACGGGCACAAGAAGCGCTTCGAGCTGGACGGATACCTCCTCATGTTCGACCGCATCCTCGGTTACTACCGGAGAAAGGGGAAGGAGGAGCTTGAGGACATCCTGCGGAAGTGCTTCTACCTCAAGGTGGGCGACAAGATCGCGGGGGTCAACGACCCCAACCGGGCCAAGTCCGCCAAGAAGGACATGCTCGGCATCCTGGTGGAGGGCTGGGGCTGGGAGAACGAGGAGATCCTCCACCTCAACAGGTTCAAGGAGTGGTCCTTCGAGCAATGCGTCACGCTCGGCAAGCAGGTCAACAGCTTCATCATCGACTCCTACAAGAGGCTCTCCCAGAGCGGGGCCACCTCCCAGGTGCGGATCAACCCCACCGACCTGACCGTGCTGGGGCGCAAGCTGTTCACCTTCTACTCGCGCAAGGACAACAAGGTCGATTTCCTGCCGCGCATCTTCGACGACAGCCTCCGCCAGGATCACCTCACCTTCGCTTTCGCAGCCGGCCCGCCGGGCACGCCTCCGTTCTGGCGGGTCTACCGTGACCCCGTCTCTCCCGCCGATCTCCCGGCTCCCGCGACCGCGGCCAAGTGCCTCCGGCAGTCCCGGAACCTCGCCACCCTGCTCGCCTGGCTGGTGATCAACGAGATCTGGACCCGCAGCACCCACGTGAGCCTCGCCTCGAAGGATTCGCCCCTCACCGTGGCCGACTTGCAGGACCTGCTGGGCGGGATGCTGGATTTCTTTCCCCACATCAACGTGGGCCACCTTTCCAACAGCCAGCTGCTAAGCGATGCCAAGGTCGAGAAAGTGTTCGCCATCCTGAACCTTGGCGAGCCCAAGCTGGGCGAGCGCATCCTGCACATCAACGTGATCTACGAGACCACGTGGGGCGAGGTCTTTGGCGAATTTCACGGGCAGACCGACATGACCTCGGCCCTGTGCATCTGCCTCAACGTGATCCCCCACGCGTGCGAAGATGCCCAGGCGGCGTTCAAGATTCAAGTCCCGTCCGGGAAGGCGGGAGTCTCCAACCGCGCCATGTTCGTCGACTTCGAGCAGCTTGTGCACGAGGCAGCTGAGTTCTTCTACGGCACGCCGCTCCCCCCGCGGACGGTCCGCTCCTTCGTCTTCCAGAGCGAGCGCATGGTTTCGGCCGTCTCGTGGGGCGGCGGCAAGATCCACTCGGAGTTCTTCCCCACGTTCGACGATTTCTACCAGAAGCGGGAGACAGGGAAATTCCAGAATTTCGAGGTCAAGGTGTTCTCCTCGCCCTCCAAGCTCGTCCCCCAGCAGATCATGGCCGCCAACCTGAAGCCGAACACGATCCAGGTCATCGTCTGCGACGACGGGATCAAGGCCCGCCTCTACATCTCGGACGAGATGGGGGGTAGCATGTTCCTCTCCCTCAGCTCGAAGTCCTGGCTCCCTTACGTGGCCAAGGTGGCGGGCTTCTTCCGGAACATCTCCGCGCGGCTGGCCGAGGAGCCGGCCCGGGTCGAACTGAAGCTCCCCCCACCCGCCCTCGACGTCTGCTACATCGGGCCCCGGGGCGCCAACCGGGAAGGCTTCAAGGTCGACAACATCACCGGCACCGTCTTGCAGCAGAATTCCACCCCGGCCGAAGTGCGCCTCGTCACCGAAGAGGCGACCCCCGACGGGAGGAAGGTCCTCGTCGTCCAGACCGAAGGGGCCTCCTTCTCCAGCGCCGACCACGGCGCCGATCTCTTCCGCAACGTGGCCGCCTTCATCTACGAAGCCCGGCAACGGAAATCCAAGAACCCCATCTTCATCGGCGACTGCGTCCTCCCCTCCTCCTTCCGCGAGAAGTTCTGTCCGCAGGGGGCCAAGGGCACCCACTACCTCGCCTACCGGAAGCTCATCGAGGGAAAGCTCTACCAAGCGCTCCAGGCCCTCTGAGGCCGCCCGGCCGCCCCTCTCCTTGACACCCCCGGGAGGGGCCTCTACCCTGACCGCGAGTGGCGCGGAGAAGCCGGGCCGTTTGGTCCGCCGCGCAGGCGGAAGGAGTCCGTTCTTGAGCGACGTTCAGCGGCGCCGTCGGGAGGGCCACCTTCTCGCCGAGAAACTGAGCAAGGTCCTGGCCGGGAGCATCCCGGGAGTCGAGCAGGACATCCGGTTCACCTACGTGGACGACAGCTTCCTCCTCTGGTGGGGGGAACGAGGGGAGGAGGACACCTCCGTCCTCATCACCTTCGACCAGCTCCGCCTCATGAACGACGAAGAGCTCCGCCATCTCATCCGCCAGGCCGCGGCCGGCCGCTGAAGCCCCCCGCAAGCGCAAGAAAATCATTGCCCTCCCTCCTAAAAGCGTCTAATCTCTGGTGGCGGCGAACGGCCGCGGCACCGTCCCGCCCCGCCCGGGAGAGCGCTCCGTCCGTGGAGTCCCTCTTCCTTCAGCTGGCCCAGCCCGGCCCCCATCAAGACCGCTTGATCGCATCAGGAGTCCTTCTTCTCGCCGCCGCGCTGGCCCCCTGCCTCGCCTGGCGGCTGGCCCGCCAGCGGGCCGACATCCGCGCCCTCTCCTCGTCCTTCCGCGAGGGGACCAAGTCGGGCGGCGCCCTGCCCCACCTCCCCAAGGCCCGCACTGCCCCGGTCCGGAGGCTCGCCGGTGAACTGGCGGACTGGACCCGCCGGCACTCGCATCAGATCCAATGGATGAAGAGCTGGACCCAAAAGCGGGGGGCGGAGTGGCGATCCCTGCGCGGGCAGCTCACGCCGCTGCTGGCCCCTGCCCGGGAACAGAAACGCGGACTCTCCTCCCCGGGAGCGGGGGGACCCGCGGGAGATGCGGCCGAGACCCTCGACCGGGCGGCCCGCCAGATGGATGAAACCCTTCAAGGGGTCCACGCTCTCGCCAGGAGGGTCAGGGAGATGGAAGGTTCAGGCAACCGGCCGGAAACGGCCGCCCTCAGGCCGGTCTTGGAAGGGGTCTCCCGCTCCCTCTCGGAAGCGGCCCAGCTCCTGGAAGAGGCGCAACGGCACCTTGAACCCGCCGCTGGCGGCTCCGCACCCATGGACGGGGCGGAGGCCCTGCGGCGGATGATGGCGCTGGCCGAGGGGGTGGCCGAGGAGCACCGCAAGATGGAGGGCGACCTCGCCAAGTTGCTGGAGAGCTTCCTCCCCGAGGAGGCCCTCCCCCGCGAGGAGCGGGCCTCGGCCGCCCTGGATCCCGCCGCTTCTCCATGAGCGGGGCGCGCGGCGGGGGCGGCACAGCGCCCCGCGGCATTGCCAATCCACCTTAAGATATGTTCGCCAATTCCTTGTAAACTCTAAAGATGGAACTCCCGTCTTCCATCTCCCTCCCCTTGCTCCTCTGGGACATATAGAGATGCTCCAGCAGCCCGATCAGGGGGGTGGGGGAGCTGATGTCCTTCGCCGATCCGATGATGCAGTCGATGTCCTTCATCAGCACCGAGATGGGTCCCGAGGGCGGGAAGTGCCCGGCCAGCATGTCCTTCCCCCGTACCTGGAGGACATTCGAAGCGGCCGCCCCGGCGCACAGGGTGTCGAGCATGATGTCGGGCGGAAGCCCCGCCTTGAGGCCCAGGGTGAGGCCCTCGGCCGCGCCCGCCATGTTGACGAACAGGACGAGGTTTACCACCAGCTTGAGCTGGGCGGCCATCCCGTTCCGCTCCCCCACGTAGGTGGTCTTCTTGCCGATGGCGTCGAAGGCCGGCTTGGCCTTCTCGAAGGCCGCCCGGGCGCCCGAGGCCATCACCACCAAGTCCTTCACGGCCGCCTGCTTGCCTACCCCGCTCACCGGGCAGTCGAGCCAGGAGATCCCCTTCCCTTTGGCCGTCTCCCCCATGGTCTGGGCGAACTTGGGGGGGACCGTGCTCATGTCGGCGATGACGGCCCCCTTCGGGATCCCCTCCAGCACCCCGCTCGGGCCCGTCACCGCCTGCTCGACGTAGCGGTAGTTGGGCAGCGAGGTCATCACCAGGTCCGCCCCCTTGGCCGCGTCGGCCGGGGAGGCGGCCCGGCGGAGCTTCTTCCCCTTGAATTTCCCGTACATCGCCTCGACCGGGTCGTAGCCCGCCACCTCGAAGCCCGCGTCCAGCAGATGGCCCGCGAAGGCCCCGCCCATCACCCCCAAGCCCACCACCCCGACCTTGATGCTCACGAGCGCGCTCCTCCTGGAATGACCGGAACCCTCGCCGGCGCAGCACGGATGTACGGGAGCAATCTAGACCACGCCCCCGCCCCGGTAAAGGCCGGGAGCCCCCCGTCAGTGGGCCACGTAGCCCCCGTCCACCACGAGGTTGTGCCCCTGGACGAAGGCCGCCTCCGCCGAGGCAAGGAAGGCCACCGCCGAGGCGACCTCCCCGGGTTCGGCGAAGCGGCCCGCCGGGATGTCGCCCAGGCGCTGGGCCCGCTCCTCGGGATTGCGGGACATGCGCTCCAGGTAGTAGGCCGTTCCGGTGGGGCCCGGGCTCACGCAGTTGACCGTGATGCCCTCGGGGGCGAGCTCCAGCGCCATCGAGCGGGCGAGCTGGATGAGGGCCGCCTTCGTCATGCTGTAGAGGGCCGAACGCGGCGCCGCCACCAGGCCCAGCTGGCTCGCGATATGGATGATCCGCCCCCCGCCCGCCTCCCGCATGGCGGGCAGCACGGCCTGGCTGGCGAAGAAGGGCGCCCGGAGGTTCACTGCGACGAGGCGGTCGAAGTCCTCGTGCCTGAACTCCCCAAAGCGCAGCGGGGCGCGCACGCCGGCGTTGTTCACCAGGATGTCCACCCCCCCGAGGGCCTTCAGGGCGGCGGCGGCCATGGCCTCCGGGCCCTCCCGGCGCTCCAGGTCGAACACGCCCCAGGCAGCCTTTGCCCCGCATTCGGCCGCGGCATCCCGGAGCTCCTCCTCGGTGCCGTCGGCCGCGAGAAAGACCGCCGCTCCCTCCTGGGCGAGCCGCAGGGCGATGGCCCGCCCGATCCCCCGCGAGGCCCCCGTCACGATCGCCCGCTTCCCGTCGAGCATTCCCATGGCCGGTTTCTCCTCCGGTGAAGATGCGCTAATATCGCGGGACAGGCCGCTTCCGGCCAGGAGGAAGCGAAGAATGCCCCGGCCCGCCCACCCCTTCGAAGGCATCCAGCACGTCGCCGTCAAGGTTTCGGATATCGGCCGGGCGCTCCGATTCTACACCGGGATCCTCGGCTTCACGGTTTCGGAAATCCACGAGCCGGGGGAGCATCCCGCCCTGCCTGAGGTCGGGCTGTGCTTCCTCCGCAGCACCGCCCTGCACCACGACCTCAACCTCGTCTTCCGGCGGGGCAAGGACCCCGACCTCGAGGCCCTGCCCAAGACGGACCAGGGGCGCACCAAGGACCTCGGCATGCACCACTTCGCCCTCCGCGTCCGGGACCGGGCCGAGTTCGACGCCTGGGAGGCCTGGCTCCGCGCGAACGGCGTCGAGATCGTGCGCGGCCCGCTGGTCCACAGCCCCACCCATCCCGAGGGGGACGGCACCTGGGGGGAGAACCGCGCCATGTACTTCTGCGATCCGGACGGGCACCGCATCGAGATTTTCTGCGAGATGGCCGAGATGGACCCCCGCACGAACGGAATCGAACCCCGCTGGTACGCGGAGCGCCTCCGCCAGGAAGGCCTGGACCCCTCCCGGTTCCCGCCCGTTCCCCCATACCGCCCCGTGGCGCGCTGAGGCGCCGCTCCAAGGTCCGTCCCGAGCGGCCGGACCGGTCCGCCGCCGCCCGGCGGGCAGAATGAGCTGCCGCGAATGAATTGGAAAAGCCTCCGGATCCGGATCCTCGGCTGGCTAATGCACTTCGGTTTGGCCGCGGACGGCGTGTTCTACGCCGTCACCATCTTCGTGGGCCTCCTGGCCGGCCTCGTGGGGGTGGGCTTCCACAAAGCCATGGAGATGGTGCAGGTCTATCTCCTCGGCGCCCGCAACGTAACGGAGACGCCCCATCCCTGGTACCTCCTCCCGCTCATCCCGGCGGGAGGCGCCCTGGTCTCGGCCATCCTCCTCAGGTATTTCGCGCCGGGGGCCCGGGGAAGCGGCATCCCCCAGACCAAGATCGCCTACGTCGCCCACAACGGCTACATCCCGGTGCGGACGTGGCTCGGCAAGTTCGTCATCGGCGCCCTGAACATCGGCTCGGGCTCGAGCCTGGGCCGGGAAGGCCCCACCGTCCAGATCTGTGGCGGGCTGGCCAGCTCCATCGGCCGGATGTTTTCCATGCGCCGGGAGCGCGTCCAGGCGCTGGTCCCCGTGGGCGCGGCGGCGGGCCTGGCGGCCGCCTTCAACACCCCCATCGCCGCCGTCACCTTCACCCTCGAGGAGCTGGTGGGCGACCTGAACGCCCGGGTGCTGGGCTCCATCGTCCTGGCCTCGGTCTCGGCGGCCGTGGTGGCGCGCGCCCTCCTGGGCGACCAACCCACCTTCTCCGTCCCCCACTACTCGCTGGGGAGCCCCTGGGAGCTCTTCCTCTACGCCGTGGTCGGGATCGCCAGCGCGCTGGCGGGCGTCGCCTTCATCCGGACGCTCCTCTTCATTCGCCTGCACTGGAAAAGACTCCCAGGGTGGACATCCATCCTGGCCACGGGCCTGGGAGGCCTCTTCGTCGGCCTCATCGCCGTCGAGGTGCCCGAGGTTCTGGGGGCCGGCTACGCCGCCCTGAACAAGGCGCTGGCGAACGGCTACACGGCAGGCTTCCTGGCCGTCCTGCTCGTCCTCAAGCTGCTTTCGACCGCCGTCTCCTACGGCACCGGGTCGGCGGGCGGCGTCTTCTTCCCGGTCCT
>MGDP01000164.1:0-15947 GCA_001790955.1 Candidatus Tectomicrobia bacterium RIFCSPLOWO2_12_FULL_69_37 | reverse complement strand
CTTCGCGGCGGTGATCCGCACGCCGATGACCTCGGTCCTCATCATCTTCGAGCTCACCCAGGACTACAACATCATCCTCGCCCTGATGGTGGCCAACGCGGTGGCCTTCGGGATCGCCAAGCGGCTTCAGCCCCGCTCCATCTACTCCGCCCTCTCCCTCCAGGACGGGGTGGCGCTCCCGGACCACGAGACCGAGCACCTGCTCCACGAGATCCACGTCGCCGACGCGATGGTGACGGACGTCCTCACCCTGCCCGGCGGCATCACCGTCCGGGAGGCGCTCGACCGCACGAAAGAGCTCCCCTTCAGCGGGTTCCCGGTGGTGGACGCCGGGGGCAAGCTGGCCGGGATAGTGAGTCATTACGACTTCGATCAGGCTCAGGCGGCCGGGAAGCCGGACGTCCCGGTCCTTTCCATCGCGACCCAAGAATACGTCCTCCACGCCCACCCGGACCAGTCCCTCGATTCGGTGATGGCCAAGCTGGGGCAGCGGCGCATCTCGCGCCTGCCCGTGGTGAGCCGGGAGGACCCGACGAAGCTTCTGGGAATCATCACGGCCGAGGACGTCATCGCGGCCTTTGGACGGATCCGCAGGTAGGGGGACACACGAAGATGGCCAAGGGACCTGTTCGCGCCTGTCTCGTCGGGCTAGGCTGGTGGGGAGGGGAGCACGCCAAGGCGGCCCGGCGGGTGGAGAACCTCCAGGTGACGGCGTGCTTCTGCCGGACGCCGGGCAAACGGGCGGCCTTCGCCGCCGAGCACGGCTACCGCGCCATGGAAAGCTGGGAGGCCGTCCTCCGGGACCCCGGGATCGAGGCCCTCATCCTGGCCACCCCCCATTCCACCCACGCGCGCCTCGTCGAGGAGGCGGCCTCGGCCGGCAAGCACGTCTTCGTCGAGAAGCCCTTCGTGCTCCACGTCCCTGACGGCCAGCGGGCCATCGCCGCCTGCGAGCGGGCCGGGGTGCGGCTGGCGGTGGGCCACCAGCGGCGCTACCAGCGCGGCCACCGCGAGCTCAAGCGCCTCATCGAGGCGGGCGGGCTCGGCCAGATCCTCCAGATCGAGGGGAACTTCTCCTACGACTTCGGCCTCCGGCTGGACCTCTCCGGCTGGCGGGCCGATCCCGCCGAGAGCCCGGCCGGGGCCATGACAGGGCTGGGCGTCCACCACGCCGACACCCTCCAGTACCTCCTCGGGCCGGTGAAGCGCCTCTCCGCGATGAGCCGCTCGCTCCACCCCAGGAACCCCCTGGACGACGTGACCGGCGTCCTGCTCGAGTTCGAGGGCGGCCCCGTCGGCTACCTTGGCACCAACATGCTCACGCCCAAGGTGTACTACACCCGGGTCCACGGCCTCGACGCCAACGCCTGGGCCGAGAACGAGGGCACCCTCTTCGCCTTCCACAAGAGGGGGGCCGACCCCGAGGTGACGCACTACCCCGTCGAGGGGGACCCGGTGACGATCACCTTGCCGGAGGAGCAGGCCGACTTCGCCGCCGCCATCCGCGGGAACCGGCCGCCCGAGGTGGACGGGGCGGCGGGGCTCCGCGCCAGCGCCGTGCTCGAGGGTATCACCGTCTCCTCCCGGGAAGGGCGGACGGTGGACCTGGCCGAGCTCTACGATTGAGGCACGCGGAGAACGGCATGGCCGATAGGGAGTTGGACCGGCTTCCGCCCGGCCGCCAGCCGGGCTGGCTCAAGCTCCTGGTGTCGGGGTTCTTCCGCCTGGCCTACGGGGGAGTGGAGGTGTCGGGGCTGGAGGGCGTCCCCCGCCAGGGACCCCTCATCGTGGCCCCCACCCACCGCAGCTACCTCGACCCGATCATCCTGAGCGCCTTCCTGCCCCGCGTCTTCTACTACATGGCCAAGAGCGAGCTGTTCGAGCAGCCCCTCTTGCGGCCCGTCTTGCGCTTCTTCGGGGTGTTCCCCGTGGACCGGGGCGCGGCGCGGGGCAGCACCTTCCGCACGGCGCTGCGGCTGCTGCGCTTGGGGGGGGCGGTGGTGGTCTTTCCGGAGGGCGGGATCGTCGAGAAGACGGGGGACGGGATGAAGGCGGGGGTGGGGGCCCTCGCCTCCATGAGCGCCGCCCCCGTGCTGCCGGTCTACCTGGCGGGGTCGAACACCCTGTTCAGCTGGCCCGAGGCCCTCTCGGACTCGCCCTGGCTCGTCCTGCGCGTGGCGCCGCCCATCGCCCCCCCGGCCATGCGGGGCCGGGAGGCGCGCGAGGAGGTGACGCGGCGGGTGATGGAGGCCTTGGCCGAGCTGGAACGCGCCCCGGGGGGCGGAGCCTCCGGCTAGGAGGATCTGCCCAGGGCCTTCTCGATGGTCCGCCGGATGAATACCGGCGTCACCTGGCGGCGGTAGGCGTCGCTGGCGCGGATGTCGGTCAGGGGGTCGAGGTCGCCCAGCGCCCCCGCGAGGACCGAGTCGATCGCCTCCCGCGTGAGCGCCTTGCCCCTCAGCCCCTCCTCCACCGCGCCCAGGCGGCGGAAGATCGCCTCCACCCCGCCCAGCCCGATCCGCGCCTGGCGGCAGGTGCGCCCGTCCGGCTCGGCCGCCACGGCGGCCGAGATGGAGATGCAGGGCTTGTCCTCCTTGGAGCGGGTGGTGAAGCGGGTGCAGGCCGTGCGGAAGCCCGGCGGGAGGGGGTCGACCGCGATCTCGGTCAGGAGCTCGTCCGGCCCGAGGGCGCACTCGTAGTAGCCCGTCCAGAACTCCCCGGCGGGGATGACCCGCTCCGTCCCGTCCGCGCGCCGGGCCTTCATCCGGGCCTCCAGGACGAGGAGGGCGGCGGGGGGGTCTGAGGCGGGTTCGGCAAAGCAGAGGTTCCCCCCGATGGTCCCCTGGTTGCGGATGCGGACGGTGGCCACGTTGTGGAAGACCTCGGTGAGAAGGGGGAAGCGCTCCCTCACCAGGGGCGAGGTCTCGATCGCCCGGTGGACCGTGGCCGCACCGATGCGCAGGCCGCCGTCCGGGGTCCCCTCGATGAAGGACAGCTCCTTCACCCGGGCGATGTCGATGAGGACCCCGGGCCGGAAGATGCGCGACTTCATCAGGATGGAGAGGGCGACGCCCCCGGCGTACACCTTACCCCCCTCGCCGTGCCGCTTCAGGGCGGCGAGAGCGTCGGCAACCGTGGCCACGGGCACATGCTGGAACGACACGAGCGGCCTCCTTCCTCCGGGAAGCCCGGCTAGGCCTTCCCCTCCTTCTCCCGGAGCGCGTTCAGGACCTTCTCCGGCGTGATGGGCAGGGTCGGGATGCGCACGCCCACGGCGTCGCAGATGGCGTTGGCGATGGCGGGCTCGGTGGCCAGCTGCACCATCTCGCCCAGGCCCTTGGCCCCGTAGGGGCCCGAGGGGTTCTCGGTCTCGACCAGGACGGCCTCCAGCTCGGGCATGTCCTGGGTGGTGGGGAACTTGTAGTCGAGCCAGTTGGGGTTGACCGGCTGGCCCCCCTCCACCTGGAAGTCCTCCATGAGGGCGTAGCCCACCCCCATCAGGGCGCCCCCGTCGAGCTGGCCCTGGGCGCCCGCCGGGTTGACCACCGTGCCCACGTCGTTGGCGCTGACGATGCGGAGCACTTCGACCGCGCCGGTCTCGGTGTCCACCTCCACCTCGGCGAGCTTGACCCCGAAGGAGTAGGCGGCCGACCAGTTGCCGTAGCCGGTCACCGGGTCGGGGCTCTCGCTGGGCGAGTCGTAGGAGACGGCGGTGTAGACGGCCTCGCTCCCCGGCCTGTCGTAGATCTTCATGTAGGCCTGCTGGTGGGTGATCTGCCTCTCCGGGGAGCTTTTCACGAAGATCTTGCCGTCGCGCGCGTCGAGGTCGGCCGCGTCGCACTCGAGGAGCTCCGCCGCCCCCTTGAAGAGCATGCCGCGCGCCTCGAGGGAGGCGAGGCGGGTGGCCATCCCGTCGATGGTGGTGGTGCGGCTCCCGCGGACGCCCCAGCCGTAGGGGTTCACGGAGGTGTCGCCGTTGACGATCTTCACGTCCTCCACCCGCACCCCCAGGGCCTCGGCGCAGATCTGGGAGAGGGTGGTGTCGGAGCCGTTCCCCATCTCGATGGTGCCCGAGAGGACCTGGACGGTGCCGTCCTTGTTCATCTTGATGAAGGCGCCGGCCGTCTCCGGGCCCATGGCCCGGGCGCCGGTGAAGTGCACCGCCATGGCGAGCCCGAGGCCGCGCTTGCGGGGGCCGCGGGAGGGCCGCGGGCCCTTCCAGGAGACGCGCTTGACGGCCTCCTCGAGGCACTCGCGGGCGCCGCAGCTGCTGATCTTGGCCCCGATGATGGTGGTGTCGCCCCGCTTCACGAGGTTCCTCATGCGGAACTCGGCCGGGTCCATCCCGACCTCGCGGGCGTGTTGGTCCATGGCGCTCTCGGTCCCGAAGGTGTAGCCCGCGTTGCCCACTCCCCGCATGGCGCCGCCCGGCGGGACGTTGGTGTAGACCACGTCGGCGTGGTGGCGGTAGGCCTTGAAGTGGTAGAGGCTGCCTCCCATGTGGGCGGTGATGCCTCCGACCACGGGGCCGTAGTCGCTGTAGCCCCCGTTCTCCACCACCATGCGCACCTCGCGGGCGAGGAGGAGGCCCTCCTTGTCGGTGGCGATGCGGATGGTGTGGAACTGCTTGGTGCGGTGGGTGGCGAGGAGGAACTCCTCCTCCCGCGTGTAGTAGAACTTGACCGGGAGGCCGGTCTTCTTCGCCGCGATGATGGAGAGGAAGTCGATGTTGAACTTGCTCGTGGCCTTCCCGCCGAAGCCCCCGCCCACGTAGTTCGTGACCACCCGGATCTGGGCCTCCGGGATCTTCAGGCACTTGGAGAAGTACTGGCTGGAGAGGCTGGGGCACTGGGTCGAGTTGTAGACCGTCAGGTAGCCGCTCGGCGACCACTCGGCGATCGAGACGTGCGTCTCGAAGGAGCAGTGCGCCTGGCGCGAGGAGGCGGTGGAGAGCTCGCTCACGTGGTGGGCGGCGGCGAACATCTTATCCACCTCGCCGAACTCCATGTGCTTGGTGAAGGCGATGTTGTTGGGCCACCGGTCGTGGATGACGGGGGCCCCGGGCCGCATGGCCTCGCGGGGGTCGAAGACGGCGGGAAGCTCCTCGTACTCGACCTCGATGAGGTCCAGGGCCTCCTGGGCGATGTCCTCGCTGGTGGCGACGACGGCGGCCACCGAGTCCCCGACAAAGCGCGCCTTGTCGGTGCAGAGGGGGCGCTGATCGTAGCAGCTCGGGACGACGCCCCAGACGCAGTCGGCGGGCATGTCCTTCCCCGTGAGGACGAGCTTCACCCCGGGGAGCCTGGCGGCCCGGGCGGTGTCGATGCGCACAATCCGGGCGTGGGGCAGCGGGCTGGCCTTGAGCTTCCCGTGAAGCATCTTCGGGAGGAGGAGGTCCAGGGTATACATCGCCCGCCCCATCACCTTCTCGGGGGCGTCCACGCGCGGAACGCTCTTTCCGACGTACGCGAGCTCGGCCATGACACCTCCCCGCGGGGCGCCCGGCGCGGCGCCTCCGCCCAGCGGATGAGAGCCCCCGCCCCGGGGACGGGGCGGCGTGGAATGCGCTTGCTGAATTCTCCCCCATCATACCAAAGAATTCGGGGGGGGAAACCCCCAAATCGCGGGAGGGGCGCCCCCGCCGGGACGTTGTGGCGCCCCTCCCGCCGTGCTACAAGGGGCGAAAGAGGTTGTGCGCTCCGTCTTCCGGCGTTTCCGAGGGGAAAATGCCGATCCGCTTCGAATTCCAGGGGCGCCGGGTCGTCCTCACGGGGGCGGCCGGGGACATGGGCCGCCGCATCCTCCGCGGCTTCCTCGAGGCCGGCGCCCGCGTCTGGGCCACCGACCGCGAGGGCCCCCGCCTCGGCGCCCTCGAAGGCCCCCTGGATCGTCTCAGGAAGGCGGCCTGCGACCTCACCGACGTGCCAGCCATCCGCCGGGCGATGAAGGATGCGCTCGGCTGGCTCGGCGGGCTGGACGTGCTGGTCAACGTGGCCGGCTACATGCCCATCCGCCCGCCGCTCGAGCTCCGGGAGAGCGACTGGGACGCCATCCTCGGCGTCAACCTGCTCGCCCCCTACTACTGCATCCAGGAGACCATCGGGGCCCTCAAGGCCTCGGGCTCGGGGCGCATCATCAGCTTCTCCTCCATCGCAGGGAAGATGGGGGGCATCGGCCCCAACCTCCCTTACTCGGCCGCCAAGGCGGGCCTCCTCGCCATGACCTACAACCTGGCCCGCGAGCTGGCGAAAACGGGGGTGACCGTCAACTGCATCCTCCCCGGCCCGGCCGAGACGGGGCTCCACTTCGAGTCCCCCCCCGAGATGCTCGCCCGGGCCAAGCAGGCGCACCCCATGGGCCGGCTCACCACGCCAGACGACGTCTGGCAGGCCGTCCTCTTCCTCGCCAGCGAGGAGGCCGCCCACATCAACGGCGAGGCGCTCGACGTGAACGGCGGCTTCTGGACGGACTGAAGACCAAGGAGGCGAAGATGCGCGCGGCGAACCCCAAGGGCTACACCCACCCCGATCTTCTCTGGCCCCCCGCCGAGCTCCAGGCCCGCCTGGGAGACCCCAACCTGCGCATCATCGACACCCGGCCGGGCGAGCGCTTCGCCATGGGCCACATCCCCGGGGCGCGCCATTTCGACGTGTACGGGATCAACTGCGACGACACGGACGAGGCGCCCCTCCAGTCGTTCCTGCGGATGTGGGCGTTCCTGCTAGGCAACCGCGGCGTCTCGTTCGAGAACACGATCGTCTTCTACGACGACATGACGGGCAACACCTGCGTGCGGGGCTTCTGGTTCCTGGAGCTCTTCGGCCACGGGGACGTCCACGTCCTGGACGGGGGCTACCGGGCCTGGGAGCGCGCGGGCCTCCCCACGACAAGGGACGCCGAGGTGCCGCAGGCCGTCCATTTCGCGTACTCCCTGAACCGGGACTGCCTGGCCACCTACAAGGACGTGCTCGCGGCCATCGGCGATAAGGACCACATGCTCCTCGACACTCGCACCGAGGGGGAGTGGCGGGGCACCTCGAAGCGGGCCAAGCGAGGGGGCGCCCTGCCCGGCGCGGTCTGGCAGGAGTGGCTCAAGCACCTTACCCTCGAGGGGGAGATGAAGCCCGCCGCCGAGCTGCGGGCGCAGTTTGAGGCCATCGGCGTGACGCCGGAGAAAGAAGTCACCGCCTACTGACAGACGGGCTACCGTGCGGCGCACGGTTACTTGGCTCTCCGGCTCCTGGGCTATCCCCGGGTGCGGAACTACGTGGGCTCCTGGAAAGAATGGGGCGACCGCCCGGAGCTCCCCGTCGAAATCCCCCGCGGCTGAGAGGGTTTCCTGCCTAAGGAGGCGAACAAAAAGCGATCTCGACAGAAACCCTTTCTTTCCCTAGAATTTCCCGCATTGATTGCCTGTTTCGCCGAAGTACGTCTGTTGCGCGCCCGTGGGTGCAGGGGGGCTTTCGGGCCGCGTCACCCTGGAGGGAGGAATCCGCCATGAGAAAGGCAGTCATCTTGCTGGTGTCACTCTCAGCGGGGTTCGCGCTCGCTCTCGCCACGCTGGCCCAGGCCGCCCAGCCCGAGGTGAAGGCGGGCGCCGTCAGCAACACGGGCGGGATGGTGGTTTACGTCGCGGTGGACAAGGGCTTCTTCGCCAAGCACGGCCTGAACGGCAAGGCGATCGTCCGCAACACCGGCCCCGAGCTCAGCAAGGCGGTGGACACCGGCGAGGTCGACTACGGCGCCGCGAACGTCGGCAACATCCCGGCCGCCCTCGAGCGGGGACTCGACGTGAAGGCCGTGGTGGGCTACGTGGGAGGCTCCTACGCCAAGTCCACCGACGACAACATGCTGGCCATCGTCGTCCGCCCCGACTCGGGCATCAACTCCATCGCGGACCTCAAGGGAAAGAAGGTGGGCACCACCTTCGGCTCGATGAACGACGTCTACCTCGTGCTCCTCGCCCGCAAGGCCGGCCTGTCGGAAACGGTCGTCAACCGCATCAACGCCTCCCACCCTTCGATGTCCGCCCTCTTCGACAGCGGCGGCATCCACGCGATGGCGGCCTGGGAGCCCTACGTGAGCAACATGCTCAACAAGGTGAAGGGAGCGAAGCTCATCATCCGCGGCGGGGACTACGTGTGCTTCTGCGCCGCCCTGCACGGGAAGCCGAAGACCGTCTACAAGGACCGGAGCGTCACCCAGAAGTTCGTGGACGCGATGTCGGAGGCCGCCGCCTATGTGCGCGACCCCAAGAACCTGGATGAGGTCGGGCGGATCGGCTCGCGCTACATCCGCGGCATGGACGCCGACCTCATCAAGAGCACGCACAAGTACTGGGTCTACGACATGCGCCTCGGAAAGAACTCCCGCAAGGCCTTCAACGAATCGGTGAAGATCCTGATCTCCCAGAAGAAAATGAAGAAGCCCTTCGACCCGGCCAAGTACTACGACACGAGCTTCATCGAGAACACCATAAAGCGCCACCCCGACTGGTTCAAGGACCTTCCCGGGGAATCCTAGGCCGGGAAGCGCGTCCAGGGTTCGAGGACCTCCCGGCGGCCGCACCCAGCAGCCGCCGGGAGGCGGTCCGCGAATTGGAAGGGAACGCGGTCATGCGGGAGAAGCTGATCGTCGAGGGCCTGAGCCACCACTACCCGGACGAGTATACCGGGATGGACATCCACGCCCTCGACAACGTGAACCTCAAGGTGACCGAGGGCGAGTTCGCCGCCGTCGTGGGCCCCAGCGGCTGCGGCAAGACCACCCTCCTCAACATCCTCGCGGGGCTTCTCCCCCACAAGGTGGGGAGCGTCCGCGTGGATGGCCATGAGGTCAAAGGCCCCGGGCCGGACCGGGGGGTGGTCTTCCAGGAGCACGCCATCCTCCCCTGGCGCACGGTCGAGCGGAACATCGGCCACGGCCTGGAGATCCAGGGGTTGCCCGCGCCCGAGCGCAAGCGCCGGGTGCAGGAGTTCGTGGACCTGGTCGGGCTGACCGGCTTCGAGAACCGCTACCCGCACGAGCTCTCGGGCGGGATGAAGCAGCGCGTGGCCCTCGCGAGGACCCTCTGCGCCAACCCCGTGGTGATGCTCATGGACGAGCCCTTCGCCGCCGTGGACGCCCAGACGCGGATCACGCTCCAGGAGGAGCTGAACCGCATCGCCATCGCCACGCGGAAGACCATCCTTTTCATCACCCACAACGTGGACGAAGCCGCTTTCCTCGGAGACCGCTGCTTCATCTTCACCCGGCGGCCCGGGAAGCTGAAGGCGACCGTGAAGATCAACCTGCCCCGTGAAAGCCGCGTGTGGAAGAACGCGGTGGCCGACCCCGCCTTCACCGGGGCGCGGGACGAGATCCTCTCCCTCGTCCGCGAGGAGGTGCGCGATGACGACGGTTAGCGCCCCAGCCGCCCCCGCCCGGCGGGACAGGAAGCATCCCCGCCTCCACCGCTTCCTCCACCAGGGCGGCCTAGAGCTGGCCTGCGTCCTCTTGGGCGGGCTCGCGCTGTGGTCGTTCCTCTCCCATGTCGTCATCCCCCGGCCGGACCGCTACCTCCCCTCGCCAGGGAGCGTCGTCTTCTCCTCGGCGGACATGCTGTGGAAGGGCCTGCTGCCCGACTTCGTCACGAACACCGTCTGGCGCCTCCTCATCGGGAGCGGGCTGGGGCTGGGGGTCGGCATCCCCTTCGGCATCCTCCTGGGGCTGAACCGCACCGTCTCCGACATGTTCTATCCCATCCTGAACTTCTTCCAGTCCATCTCGGGCATCGCGCTCCTCCCCATCGTGATGATCTGGTGGGGGACCAGCGAGCAGACGGTCATCTTCGTCATCCTCTACACCGTCCTCTTCCCGATCTCGTTCAACGTCCTGGTCGGGGTCCGGAGCATCCCGCGCATCTACATCAACGCCTTGCGGACCCTGGGGGCCTCGCGGCTGCAAATCGCGCGGGACGTCATCCTGCCGGGGGCCCTGCCCTCCATCGCCACGGGCGCCCGGCTGGGAATCGGCTTCGGGTGGCGGGCGGTGATCGCCGGCGAGATGCTGGCCGGGCAGCGGGGCCTGGGCTGGATGATCTTCACCGCCCAGCAGGTGGACCTGACGGCCCAGGTCATCCTCGGCATGACGCTCATCGGCATCATGTGGATCGTGCTGGATCGCTACCTCCTCCGCCCGCTCGAAGCGGACACCATCCAGCGCTGGGGGCTCGTGCAGCGATGAGCGCGGCGGCCACCACTTTCATGGCCGGAAGGATGGGCCTCGACCGGAAGCGGATGCGCGGCATCGGCCTGGGAGCGATCCCCTTCCTCGTCCTGCTGGGCGCGTGGGAGCTGAACACCTTCATGGGATGGCTCAAGCCGGTCTACATCCCCCCGCTGCGCGCCGTGGTTGACGCGGTGTTCACCCTCCAGGAGGGATGCTCGGCCTTGGGCATCCTCGGGATGCACGAAAGCTGCCTCTTCACGAACCACATCCTCTCCAGCCTGGGCCGGGTGGGGCTGGGCCTCGTCGTGGGCGTGCCCCTGGGGATCGGGCTGGGCGTCCTCGCCGGCATGAGCCGGCGCCTCAGCAACGCGATGGAGCCGGTGGGAGTCTTCGCGAACGCGATCTCCGGGATCGCCTGGGTGCCGCTCGCCATCGTCTGGTTCGGGGTGGGGTGGTTCACCACCCTGTTCATCCTGCTGAACACCGTCTTCTGGCTCGTCTTCTTCAACACCCTCCTGGGGGTGAGGTCGGTCCCCCGCACCTACGAGCACAGCGTCCTCACCCTGGGCGGGAACCGCTGGCACATCATCTCCCAGGTCTACATCCCGGGCGCCCTGCCCAGCATCGTGACGGGGGTGCGGATGGGCATCGGCTTCGGCTGGCGGGCCCTCATCGCGGCCGAGATGATCGGGGGCAACACGGGGCTCGGCTTCATGATCTTCGTCTCGGCGAACGAGTACAAGGTCGAGGAGGTCTTCCTCGGCGTGCTCCTCATCGGGATCATCTGGATGGTCACCGACCGGATCATCCTCGTGCCCCTCGAGAAGTGGACCATCGAGCGCTGGGGGCTGGTCTGGAGGCCCTCGTGAGCGGCGGAGAGATGCAAGCCGATGAACGGTGATTTGAGGGCGTGGGCGAAGCACCCCACCATCCGCTTCTTGGCGGTGACCCTTGCGGTCATCTTCCTCTACGTGGGCTACGGCTACGCCACCGCCCCCTCGCGCATCACCTCACGCCTGAGCGAGCGGCTCGCCCGGAGCCCGGGGCCGGTGAACATCCTGGTCACCACCAAGTTCCCCCCCGAGGAGTTCCATATCCGCATCTACCAGCAGCTGGGGAACATGCGGGGGGTGGAAAAAAACACTGCCAGGCTCTACGCCATGAGCCCCGCCAGCGTCCAATTCCTGGCCCGCCACTATTGGATCCAGCGGCTGGACCTGGCCCCCGGCGACCAGCCCTAAGGGCTCCCCCCGCCCTCCGGGCGGGCACGCGGACGCCCGGCCGCACCCCCTCCCACCTGCCGGCCGGTTCCACGGCTCCTGAGGGGGCCATTTTGCTCCGGGAGGCGGCGCGACAAGCCCCTCTCCATCCGCTAGGATTGGCTCGCCCTCCCCGTGTGACCCCCCTTTTCCGGAGGAACGCGCATGAACCGCTTTCAGGGCCGCACCGTGATCGTGACCGGGGCCGGCGGCGGCATCGGCCGGGCGGCCTGCCTCCGCCTGGCCGCCGAGGGCGCCCGCGCCGTCTGCATGGACGTCGCCCCCAGCCGGGAGGAGACGGCCAGCCTGGCCACCGAGCGGGGCGCGGGGGTAGGCGGGCGGGGCGCGGCGGCCCCCATCGACGTGCTCGACGCCGAGGGGGTGAGGCGCGCCATGCGGGAGGCCATCGCGGCCTTCGGGCCCATCGACGGCTTGGTGAACTGCGTGGGCGGGGGCCTCCCCCTCTCCGCCCTGGAGATCGACGAGGCCGCCTTCGAGCGGATGTTCGACCTGAACGTGAAGAGCGTCTACCGCTGCTGCTGGGCCCTCCTCCCCCACATGCGGGATCGCCGCTCGGGGCGGATCGTGAACTTCTCCTCGGTGGCCGGCCGGTCGGCGAGCGTCCTCCAGGGGCCGCACTACAGCAGCTCCAAGGCGGCCGTCATCGGGCTCACGCGCCACCTGGCGCGGGAATTCGGCCCCTGCAACATCAACGTGAACGCGGTGGCGCCCGGCGTCATCCTCACGCCGCGCATCGCGGCCCAGATGACCCCCGAGCAGCGGGAGCGCGCCGAGGCCGCCACGCCGCTGCGGCGTCTCGGGGCGCCCGAGGACGTGGCGGGGGTGGTCGCCTTCTTGCTCTCGGACGACGCGCGGCACGTGACCGGGGTGACGGTCGACGTGAACGGGGGGTTCTTCCTGGGGTAGAGGACGGAGGCGCGGAGGGGAGGGCGGGGAGCCCTCCCCTCCGGCCAGGCCAGGTCACGTCTTGGATGCTTGAGCAGGCATCCCTATCTTCTTGGGAACGCCCCTGCCCTTGAAATGGATGAGGAAGCCGGCGGCCATCATGACGGCGCCGATGCCGTTCAGCCAGAACGAGTGGGTGTAGAGGAACACCCCCCCGATCATGAAATTGACGCGCTCCGGCCAGCTCAAGTTCCCATTGATGTAGCCTTCCAGCCCCGCCGAGAGGCAGTAGATGCCCATGAAGCCCGTGATCCAGACCAGGGCCACCTCGGCCCAGTGGGAGCCCGGGTCCATGAGGAGGGGCGAGTAGGCCATGAGGAAGGGCACGGCGTAGAGGGGGTAGGCCATGCGGATGCAGGCGAAGCCCGTCCGCATGGGGTCCGAGCCCGCGATTCCCGCCGCGACGAACGCCCCCAGCGCGAAGGGGGGGTTCAGGGCGGCGTACTGGGTCTGCCAGAGGACGATCAGGTGGGCGTTCAGCTCGGGCACCCCCAGCTTGACCAGGGCCGGGACCGCCAGGATGGAGAGGAAGATGTAGGCGGCCGTGATGGTCATCCCCATCCCCAGGATGTAGCTCGCGAGGGCGGACATGAGGATGACCATGGGCAGCTCGGTGCCGTGCCACCCGAACCAGTCCACGAGGAGGGTGGAGTAGCCCAGGACCACCGAGGAGAACTTCAGCGCCAGCCCGGGCAGCGACACCCCCGCCAGGACGACGCCCATGACGCCCGCCGTGACGCCGATGGTGAGCGAGTTGAGGGCGCCCTGCTCCAGGCCGGCCATCAGCTTGGGCGAGGAGAACATGAACAAGGCGGCCAACGACCAGAACAGCACATGGCCCAAGGGCAGGCCGACCGCCATAAGGACGATGAACAGCGCGGCCGCGACCCAGAGCATCCAGTTCTCCCGGAGGATGTCCTGGCGTTTCCCGAGCCCCTCGGCGAGAACCTTCTGCCTGGCCGCCTCGCCCTCTTCCGCGCTCTTTCCCGAACGGATCATGGACAACTTCGCCCGCTCGGAGCGGACCGCCAGCCGGTCATGGTCCGCCCCCCAGTGGGGGAGGCTCAGCCAGCGGGCGACCAGCGGTGGCAGGGCGATGATGCGCGTGTCCCTCCGGAAGAAGCTCAGGAAGATCGACATGCAGATGGCCCAGAGGGCGGCGTCGAAGGGGGAGCGCCCGATGACCAGCCGGAAGACCAGGACGGGAACGGGCAGGAGCAGGTAACCTTCCCTCTTGAGCAACGCCCACAGATCGGGGATGTCCTTCTCCGCCATGCCCATTATGCCGAGCTTTCCCGACTGGTTGTGGACCGAGTTGTACACCGCGTAGTAGTACATGAGGGCCGGGACGAACGAGACCAGGGCGATGTAGTTGTAGGAGGTCTCCGTGAAGGCCGCGACCAAGAAAGCCGTCGAGCCCATGACCGGGGGCATGAGCTGGCCGCCGAGGGAGGCCACGGCCTCGACCGCCCCGGCGTAGTGGGGCTGGAAGCCGATCCGCTTCATCAGGGGGATGGTGAAGGTGCCCGTGATCACGATGTTGGCCGCCCCGCTCCCGACCACCGTTCCCACGAGGCCGCTCGACACCACGGCCGCCTTCGCGGGCCCGCCGCGGAGCCGCCCCACCAGGGCGAAGGCGAGGTTCACGAACACGTCCCCCACCTTGGTCATCTCCAGGAAGACCCCGAAGAGGATGAACAGGAGGACGTAGCTCGCATAGACGTTCGCGATGACGCCGAAGACGCCGTCGTTGCTGTAGGTGAAGTTCACGACCTCGTTGTAGGAGAAGCCCTTGTGCATGATCCGCTCGGGGAAGTAGCTCCCGAAGAGATCATACGCGAAGAACATGAGCCCCAGGATGGGGAGCACCCACCCCAGCATCCGGCGGCACATCTCGATCGAGACGACGATCGCGAGGGTGCCCATGACTACGTCGGGCCACTGGACGCTGCCCGCCCGGTCGCCCCGGTCCCCGAAGTTGACGATGTACTCGACCGTGAAGACGATCATGATGAGGCAGAGCGCGAGGTCGACGTTGGAGGGCCGGTTCCGGGGAGACGACTGCCGCGCGGGATAATAGACGAAGGTCAGGATGCCGGTGAAGAAGATGTAGAGCGGAAGGTAGTAGTGGAAGGCGTAATACTTGGCGACCGGGAAGTGCACGGAATCCCACAGGAACGACATCGACTTGATCGCGGACTCGGGAAGGACGTAGCTCAGGGCGCTCCCCAGCGGCCCGGCGAAGCCGAGCAGGAAGTCCACCGGGGCGTCGTTCGCGGCGCCGTACAGGAAATAGGAGCCGAACATCAGAGCGGCGACATAGATGGTCGCCTTCGGGAACAGGCACAGGACCGTCCCGACCAGGAAGCCGCCCCCCCCCACCGCCCAGCCCAGCGCCGGGAACGTCACCTCCTGCCAGTCCCACGCGTCCTCGACCGGCAGGAAGAGATTAAATGTCCTCCCGGCGATGGCCGTCACGTACACCAGGAGGAGGAAGGCCGCCGCGCCCCACACCGGCAGGCTCTCCCGGTGAAAGCCCGGGGTCACGTCACGCCGGGCGATACTTTCGGGCGAGAAAATGACGAGCATCCATTTCCATAGCCACCCACTTAAAGCACGCACTGGAACCCTCTCCTGCTGGCGTGGGGGGGCGCCCCTGCCCGGGGGCGTCCGCCAAGAAAGGGCGCTCCGGAGCCCGGCGAACCGGGCCCCGGAGCGCCTAAGCATGGCATCGGGCCTAGCGTCCGGCCCTTGGCACTGAATTCGGGTCAATTCACGTTGAAGTTCTGCTCCTTCCAATACCGCGCGGCGCCGGGATGGAGCTTGAGGCCGAACGACTTCATCTGGCCGAGGAACGCGTCGCTCTTGGCGTTCTCGAAGGCCTCCCGGAGGGGCTTGTACACGTTCAAGACAAAAGCGTTGTTCTTGGGGTTGTAGAAATGCCGCACCACCTCGTACACGACGTCCGCGGACACCTTGTCGTGGGCCGTCAAGAACACCCCGTAGGTCACCGTGCTGATCTTCTTCCCCTGCATCCCGTTGTAGACGCTGACGTCCGGCGTGGTCTTGTAGTACCCCTTGCTGATCGAGGCGAACTTGTCGATGACCTTGTCCGGCACGTCCAACAGCCGGATGGGGCGGCTTTGGGCGGCCTGGAGGACCGAGGGGCCGGGGATCGGGTTCGGGATGCCGAAGGCGTCCAGCTTGCCGTCGATCATGTAGTTGGCCGCGTCATCCCACTTCAGGTAGTCCTTCCGGACGGAGTCGTAGATCCCCAGGGTCTTCAGGATGACCTCGGTCATGTAGACGGTGTTGCTTCCCTTGGGGCCCATGCTCAGGCGCTTGCCCTTAAGATCCATGTAGGTCTTGATGGGGCTGTCCGCCAGGACAGCCATCTGGAACCACGAGCTGGTCATGGGGCCGACGCCGCGCAGGTTCGTGGCCGCCTTGTCCTTGGCGAAGGGGGCCATCTGCCGCTGGATCGAGTCCACGAAGACGCCGTTGGTCAGCGCG
>MGDP01000163.1 GCA_001790955.1 Candidatus Tectomicrobia bacterium RIFCSPLOWO2_12_FULL_69_37 | reverse complement strand
CATCAGCTCGATCACCGTGGGGTTCCGGAAGGCCGGATCCTGGGAAATCTCGATTTCTAGGCGGATGACCAATTCGCTCGGGGGAAGAACCCAGGAAAAGACGGGCCCCCCGCTTTGTGCCTCCTCTCCAGAGCCGGGACGGAGCCCTTGGAAGGCGATTTCCAGCAACTCCACGTCGTCTATGGCGAAGCCGTGCGCAAGGCCCTGGGCGGAGAAACCCAGAGCCGTTCTGCTTTCTTCCCCCGCCCGGACGACGCGGCGGACCTTCCGCCAGGCCTTCCAGGAAAACAGCTCGTTCAAGCGGATATCCTGCCCGAATACCTGAAGACGGGGATATTCCCCATCCTTCCACCCCTCTCGCTTGATCCAGAAATGCAAGAGGTAGAATCGTCCAGGATTTATCCCCTTCACGTCGGTCTGCCATGCCATGTGCGACTTCGGGGCGAAGTGGAGCGCGTGACGGCCCGTGTGTCCGCTCGTCATCGGGAGCGGGGGGAGGGCGCCCCCGCCCGGAAGCGCCTTCGGAGCCCAGCCGTCCGGAACACCGTTCCCGTCTTCGTCTCTCTCGAAGCTGGGATTGGGGACGAGGTTGGGGTGCAGAGGGGAGGCGGCCTCGCTCAAAGATATGACAATGGCCCAGCCGGCGGCTGCCAGCAAAGCGGCAAGGGGCCACCTTGGTCTCCGCGGGAGGGTGGGGAAGCGCGCTCGCAAGAGCGTGGAATACGCCATTTTCCGGCATCCCCCAAGGGAAAGCGGACGAAAGCGTCTTACTCCGGTTTTTTCCTCATGGCGGTGTATCCCTTTTTCTCCATGCACTCAATGAAAAGCTGCGATTGTATCAACGAGGCCGGCGGATGCTCGTATTCATGGACGATGATGCCGCCGATCTTCCGCCTGATCAGGCGCCCATCGAACCGCTGCCGCGCGGAAAGATAGTTCGTCTGCGCGTAATCCGCGCAGCGTCCCTCGTCCCAGCGCCGCTGGTCCGAGGTCGTGCCGGGTCTTTGCCATTCGAAGGAACAACCTCCCAGCAGACCCCATAATATTCCCGCCCACGCCGCTTGCCGCACCCAAGACCTCTCGCGGGCGAACGCCCGGCCTACTTCCCGGCTCTGTGAAACGCCGTTCTTCCTGCGCATTACCCCGTCCCCGTCCAAGCGGCGGAATTTTAACGCAAGTAAATTCAATATGTTGTGCCCGTCATTCGGCGGGCCTCCGTCGAAGTTCCCCTTCCGGGGGCAAAGATGGTGGTGTGCCGCCCGGGGGTCGAACCCGGCACCTACGGATTAAAAGTCCGTTGCTCTACCGGCTGAGCTAGCGGCACACAAGGGAATCAAAGGTTTACGCGGGATGGGGCGCGGCGTCAAGGGCGTGCCTCATCCCGCCGCGCGGGGGGAGGGATACCGGCGGGCTCAGACCGCTCACCTTCGCGTAGCGCAACCGTAGAAAGCGCCCGTTCCCATGCCATCGAAGAGGCGGGCGTACAGGCGCCGGCACTCATCCCGGAAGGCGGGATCGATGGTGACGGCCCTCTCGGCGTACCGGCTGCAGTGCCCGCAGGAGTCGCAGGAGACGTCCCGGCACCCGGCCTTCTTGAAGCGCTCGATGAAGCCGTCGAGTTCCCGGTTGCTCACATGGACCGGCTCGCCGTTTCCGCCGCCCTGGAGGAACCCCCGCGCTTCGGCCAGCCGTTTCAACTGAAGGGAGGAGGAAAGCCCGAGTTTCCAGGGACGGAACAAGAATCTCATCCTCCAGCGACTGGTGCCGCGGTGGTTTTCTCCTCCCCTCCGTTTCGTCCCGTGGCCGTATGGCTGCACGAGATCCAGCAGGTTCCCCTCGTAGCGCCGTTCGGCGTACGCCTTCACCCTGGCGAGGAGGAGCTCCGTCGGGGCGTTCCGCTCCACGATCTTGAAGTTCTCGTATCCGAGTTGCTCGTATTCGTGAAGGTCCTCGGGCCGGATCCAGTCGGCGCGGATGTAGTTGATCGGGTCGTCGAGCTTCATGGAGGTGCACGTGAGAAAGCACCAGTCCACGAGGAATCCCCCGGATGAGTGATTTTGCTGCGAAGCGTGCGACAGGTGCGTCATGTGGGAATGCGCGAGCGAGCAGCTCTGGAGGCAGCTGTTGTTCACCAGCAGCTGGAGGTCGCAGGAGCAGTGCTTCACTGAGACGCATCATGAGTCCTCCAAAGTTCGCGGAAGCTGGCGCCGGGCTCGCGCAAGCGCCGCCGCGAGATGGCTTCTCCCGAGGAGCCCCATGCGGGCGCTCCGCTCCTCGAAACGGTCATCAAAGGAGATATTCAATTTCCGTTCCCGGCCGACGAGACGGGATGTCCTATCAATTTATTGAAATCACTATCCTTGCAGGAATGGTGGAAGCCTGGATTTCGAATCCAGGAAAGGTGGGCCCCAGATTTTGGACTAAGTGTTCTGAAATTAGGACAAGGGCGGTTCCCTGACGGGCGGGCAGCGTTTCACAGGGCGCCGGGTCAGCCTCTCGGCGCATGAGAAGAGCACCTGCATCGCGATGGCGGCCGGGGGGAGGGGGGCATTCCGCGCAGGCGCCTTGACGGGCTTTCCCCCCTGTGGTCAATTCCCTCCCCGGCAGGTTCTCGGCCGACGTAGCTCAGCCGGTAGAGCAGCTGATTCGTAATCAGCAGGTCAGGGGTTCGAGTCCCCTCGTCGGCTCCAATTTTGTCAATGACTTACGAAGAGGGCGCGACCTCCTGGGTTGCGCCCTTGTCCGTTTTCTGACCTGTTTTCTTGGGGGCAGGAGTTTCGAGGAGGGCGATGGCCGCCCGCTTGTGCGATGTGGCGAAGTGGAGGTAGCGGTCCGTCATATGCGAAGTGCGGTGGCCCATCAATTCCTGGATGGCCTTGGAATATGCCCCTTGGGCGGCGAGGCGGCTCCCGAAGTCGTGACGGAGGTCATGGAAGCGGAAGTTCTCGGTCTTGGCTTGCTTGTGCGCGGCCCGAAAGCCCCTCTCCACCAGGGCGCAGCCTCCCTTCGGCTCCCGGAAGGGTTCGCCGTTTGAGTGGGTGAATACATGCCCTTTGCGAAAGCGGCTCACCGTAAGCTTCGTGAGGGCTTTTCTTAGCCGCTTTGTCATCGAGATGACCCGTCCATTGCCCGTCTTGGAAGTGCGGTCAAGGATGGTGATGTTCCCCTCCTTCAGGTTCACCTCTCGCCGGAGCTTTCGGGCGAGAGCGGTCATCTCCGTCGCCTCCTGATCGGAGGCGGCCCCCTCACGCTCGTAGCCGCCGATGTTGCGCTTTTTCCGGAAGCGGTCGAGCTGAGCGACCACGCTGGAATCCGCCCCGATGCAGTCGCAATCCCTCACCGGCGCAGATCGCCCAGCCCCAGCTCCTCCCACACCCAGCCGAAGTCATAGGGCGGCGATCCGCTCCTTCTGGCCCGGCGGATTTCGTTGTTCTCCAGGCGCTTGAGCCACCCGATGACCTTCCCGCGGCCCGCCCCGCTCCGCGCCGCCTGGCGGGGGGTCTGGCCGTCGAGCGCGGGGACGGGCTCCGACAAGACCTTCCGGTAGTATCCGTCCAGGTGCTCCCGCATGATGCGGGCCGCCTCCTCGGGAGTGAGATCGGGCTTCTCCGGCCTCTCCGCGGGCGGCCGCTCCAGCGCCTGCTCGGGGGTCTGGAAGGAGGTGCGGGGCGGGCCGATCAGGCCGCCCAGAGTCCGGGAGAGGAACTCCTTGCCCCGCTCGGCGCGCCTGGCCGAGTTGACGGAGAGGATCACCTGGCCCTCGCGCAGTTCGACGTTGCCGAGAATGGGGGCCCCGCCCTCGGCGAAGCCGCCGAAGGAGAGGCCGCCTTCGGGTTTTAGCGGGGCGCTCTGTCCGGGGTTGGTTTCCTGGCGCAGCCAGACCCAGTTCGCCTCGGCGTCGGCGGCCCGCTCCAGTTCCTCCACGCCGTCGAGACGAGCCTCCGCATCGTCTATGCTTCCCGTGAGCGGGAAGCGGACCTCCGAGAAGAGAAGCTTCTCGCCCTCGAAGTTCGTGAGCTGGGGAAGAGGGCGGCGGAGGCGTTCCAGAGTGCAGGTGAGCCAGGTGCGGGTGAAGGCGGGGGCGCATCCGGCGAGAAGAAAGCGCTGGATGGTCTCCGTGAAATCGCCGGGGGGGAGGTTCCTCGCCGCTGCGGCCTCCTTGTAGAGATCCTCGGTCCCCTCGACGGCCTTCCTGAGGACGCGGAGAAGGAGCTCGGCCGCCTCGAAGGGGAAAAGGAGGAGCCCGCCCGCGAGGACGTTTTTATCGCCCAGGTCGAGGGCGCGGCCGCCCAGCCTGTCCCATTTGGCCGCGCTTTCCGAGCCCAGGCGGTCCTCCACCCGGACGGGGGGGCCCTCCCGGACGAGGTCCCGGAGGACCAGGTGGCTCCCGGGCTCCAGGTCCGTCACCTCGTAGAGGCTGGGAACGGAGTCCCGGAGAGCGGCGAGGTAGCACTTCCCGGGCCAGCTCTCGTTCCAGCTGCGGCGCTTGAGGTAGTCGTCCACGATGTTCCTGCCCTCGGGCCCCAGGCGGCGGGTGAAGAGATCCTCCATCGCGAAGCCCAGGAGGTTTCCGTAGGCCTCCGGGCCGATCTCCTCCCGCAGCTCCCCGAGCTCCAGGTCGAAGTCCTCGCAGGCGGGCCCGAGATGCTCCCCCAGGATCTCCTCGCGCTCATCCGCCCACTCCTCGCGGGAGGACCACTTGAGGAGGTTCCCGATGGCCTTGTCCGTTGGGGAGGCCCGCCCGGGCTTTCGCTTCGCCATGCCCGTCCTCAAAAGGGGAGGAAATTCTTGGTTACTTCACCTCGGCCCGGAGGGGGCGCCGTCTCAAAGCGGGCGGGATTCGGTCACTTCTTTATTTGCCGGAGTGCTTCCTTCGGCAGAAGCCTTCGGATCTCCTTCCTCACGCGGCGGGCGGCCGCCACGGCGCGGCGGGCCTCCGCCAGGGAAATCTCGCCCCAGCCGGGATAGCGGGCGCCGGTGGCATACGCCGTGAAATTCCTCTGGTCATCGAGCGCCATCGCGGGGCGCGCAGCTTTTGGAAACAGGGCCAGCAAAAGCCGGATGTCGTGCGTCTTGGGAAAGTCGATGCCGGCGAGACTGAGGTAGGCCTTGAGGTATTTCTCCATGCACTGCTGCGCGTGGAAGCAGACCGTATCGGTTGGACACTCCGCCCCGAGCTTCAGGGTATGCGCAGCGTTCGTCAGGTCGTTTTCGGCCTTCTGGACCCATTCCCGGACGACCGAGCGCACCTCCTCAGGCCCGGGCATACAGCACCTTGCCTTCCCGCGCGGCAGGCCGCTCGATGGTGCCGACGACCTCCTTGCGCCACGCGAACTCCGCGGGTGTCGTCACGATGATGTCCATCGGCACCCGGATGTCGTGGAGCGCCACGCCGATCTCGACTGCCTTTTCGCGCTTCGAGCCGTCCACCGGCATGACCACGAGCAGGTCCACGTCGCTGTCGGGCCCTCCCTCGCCCCGGGCGTGGGAGCCGAAGAGGATGACCCGCTCCGGCCGGAACCGCCGGACGATGCGGCCCACCATCCGCTGGATGTCCTTTTCGAGCGTCTTCCGAGGCCTTCTCATCTCCTATCCTTTTCTGTCCTCTCTGTTTCCCGGCGCCCGGCTTCGGGCAGGTTCCCGGCCAGCGGAGCGTTCCACAAAACGCCGGGGCCCGAGACCGCGTTTGGTCCCCATCATACACAAAAAGCCCCGCCCGGGGGTCTTCCCCGGGCGGAGCGGGTGGCGCCCAATCCGTGTCCATTTTCATGCCTGTCATCCGTACATTTTGGGGCATATCCATATATGGCCGTGAGCAAACCGGTTTCGCGCAACTCTTTTGATTTTTGTGATTTGCCTTGTCCTGCGCTCTCTTTTTGGCCTCCCCTTCATTCGATTCGAAATCAGCAGGTCAAGGGTTCGAGTCCCCTCGTCGGCTCCATCAGCCGAAATCAAATGGCCGGGCCTCTCCGCCCCGGCCATTTTTTTCTCCGCGCCGCCGCCCGCCCCGCTAGGCCTTCCCCTCGTAGACCTCGATGACGCGGGTGGCGTCGTCCTTGGCCCAGCCCGCGGCCTCGGCCCGCATGAACATCCCCCGGGCCGCCTTCACGATCTGGAGGTCGAAGCCCTTCTCCTTGGCCAGCTTGATGGCCATGCCCATGTCCTTGACGAAGATCTCGACCGCGCCGCGCGGGGCGAAGTCGCGCGCCATGATGCGGGGGGCCGTCTGGTCGAGCATGGCGCCCTTCACCGATCCCTTGGAGAGGCAGGCCATCATGGTTTCGTGGGAGAGGCCGCAGCGCTCCCCCAGGAGGATGGTCTCGCACAGGAGCGCCAGGGCGGAGTTCACGAAGAGGTTGGTCACCACCTTCATGGTGGCCCCGGTGCCGCTCGGGCCGGTGTAGTCCACGCTCACGGCCAGGGGCTTGAGGATGGGGTGGACCCGGTCGAACACCTCCTTCCTGCCCCCCACCATGATGGAGATGGTCCGGTTGTCCACCTTGGGGTGGGAGCCCGAGATGGGGGCGTCGAGCATCTCGATGCCCTGGGCG
>MGDP01000162.1 GCA_001790955.1 Candidatus Tectomicrobia bacterium RIFCSPLOWO2_12_FULL_69_37 | reverse complement strand
AACTCGCGGCGCGTGTCGGGGAAGGCGCCCTTCTCGACTTCCTTCACCCAGCAGCGCCACACCCCGATGGGGATGTCGTGCTCGCTCTTGCAGGCGATCGTGCACGCGTGGCAGCCGATGCATGCGCGCAGATCGATCGCCATCGCGTACTTCGGCATGAGGCTCCTCGCCCGGCGCGGCGGGCGCCGCTGGGGTGATAGACTGTGCGCGGTTTTCCGTTCCGCCAGGCCGCGCGCCGCGCGGCCGTGTGCGATCGCTATGCGGGATCGGCGGGACGCAATTCATCCCACGCGCCCCTTGTTGTCAATGGCTGGAAGGGGAGAATGATGTTCGATATTTCATTCGGAATACCCCACCTTTTTGATCGGGCTAGCGGATAAATTATGTCCTCGCGCCTGGGCCTCTGGGCGGCGCGGGCGCTCACCCTGGCACGGCTGGCGGCGGTCCCCTTCTTCACGGGTTGGATGCTGCGCGCCGGGCCGGAGGGTGCGGGCGCGGGGATGCTCGTGTTCTATCTGTTCTTCCCGCTCTCCGATCTCCTCGACGGCCCGCTGGCGCGCCGGGCGGGCGGGGCGCGGCCCCTGTGGGGAAGGCTCGACGCCCTGGCCGACATCGCCTTCAACACCGCGGCCCTGCTGGCTGCCGCCTGGACGGGCTGGGTGGGGTTTTGGGCCGGGGCGTCGGTGGCGGTCCTCGGGGGGCGGTTCCTCTGGCGGGGGCCGGAGGCGGGCCGCGATCCGCTGGGGAAAGCGGCGGGGGTGCTTTTCTACCTGCTGACGGGCGCCGTGGCGGGGGGGGCGGCCCTTGGGGGGGGAGAGTGGCGGTGGCTCATCGCCCGGGCGGGGGACGGCGTCGCCCTCTACGCCCTCATCGTTCTCCTGGCCGGCGGCCTCCGAAGAGGTCCGCGTACACCCTCGGGAGGAAGATGAGGCCGTAGGCCCCGTTCGCCAGCATGAAGGTGAGGTGGGAGGCGAGGCTGTAGGCGAGGAGGTCGGCCTCGGGCGCGTGCCCGCGGAAGAAGAAGATCCAGGCGGCCTGGGAGGTGCCCAGGTGGGCCACCGTGACCGGGAGCGCCCCGATGAAGAAGACGACCGGCAGGAAGGCCAGGAGGTAGAGGAGCGGGATCTCGATCCCGAAGAACCTCAGCGCCTGGCTGTGGACGAGGAGCGAGAAGAGGGTCACCGAGCCCTTCAGCGCCAGCACCGCGAGGGCTTGCCACAGGCGAAGCTCCCGGAAGCTGGCGAAGATCACGCTCCCGCCGAAGCGCCTCCCCAGGGGGCCGAATCCCCCCCGCGCGCCCCCCAGTATCAGAACCCAGACGACCGCGAGGGCTACCGGGGCGGCGAGCAGGGCGGCGGGGGCGCGGCCCGGGAAGGAGAGCATCCCCGCCGTCGCGAAGAGGTAGAGGTTGGTCACCTCGAGGAGGATGAGGGCGCCAACCGTGCCTGCGATCCGCCCCAGGGGGGTTTCGAAGCGGCGGTGGATGTAGAGGGCGAGCCCCGCCTGGGCGAGCTGGGTGTTGAGGATGGAGATGATGTAGGTGGCCGCCCGCACGGGGAGGAGCTCCCGGTAGCGGATGGGGCCGTGGAACCAGCGGATCATCCGCGAGAGGACAAAGGTGTCCACCAGGAAGAAGACGGTGGAGAGGCAGGCCATGAGGAGGAGGAAGGGCGGGATGTCCGCCTTCGCGAGCGCCTCCCAGAAGCGGCGGAAGGGGATGCGCCAGAAGATGAAGGCGAAGATGAGGGCCGTGAGCGCCAGGGGCAGGGCCTGGCGGAGGAGGCCCGAGCGCCCGGAGGGAGTCTGCGCCGCCGCGCCGGGGGTCGTCACCGCGCCCTAGCCCGCCGCCGAGAAAGCCTGGTCCAAGGCCTCGTTCACCGGGGTGAAGGGGAAGGGCAGGGAGGCGCGGGCGGCCAGGGAGTCGCCCAGGTGCTCCTTGAAGAGGACCTCGAAGACCGAGCGGTTCCACCCCAGCGAGGGGGCCAGCAGGCCCGTCAGCGCCGCGCTCAGCCAGCCGGCCGCCCGGGGGACGGGGAAGATGCGGGGGCGCCTCCCCATCCGCTGGCCCACCCGGCGCAGCAACTCAGCGTAGGAGAGGGTCTCGGGCCCCACCAGGTCCAGCACCCGGAGGGGTTGGCCGGGCGGGAGGGCGAGGGCCCACGCGATCCCCGCGAGGACATCGGCCAGGGCGATGGGCTGGAGCCGCACCGAGCCGCCGCTCACCAGGGGGGCGAGGGGGGCGCCCGCCAGCCGGCGGAGCTTGTGCAACGAGGGGCAGCCGGGGCCCAGGATCATCGGGACGCGGAAGATCGCCCCCGCGAAGCGCTTCTGGCGGAGGATCTCCTCGGCGAAGCCCTTGGAGCGGAGGTAGCCGTTCCGCGAGGCGGGGTCCGCCCCCGGGAAGCTCAGGTAGACGAAGTGCTTGACGCCGGCCGCCTCGGCCGCGTCGGCCACCGCCCGGGTGGTGTCGGTGTTGGCCTCGATGAGGGTCTCGGGGGAGCGGGGGAGGAGGGCCCCCGCGAGGTGGACGACGGCGTCCGCCCCCTCCACGCAGCGCCGCACCGAGGCCGGGTCCCCGTAGCGGATCTCGACCACCTCGGCGTCGAGGGGGCGCAGGTCGTGGGAGCGGTCCAGGCTCCGCACCAGGGCCCTCAGCCGGGTGGGGACGATGGAGGAGCCGCGGCCGAGGTGCTGGATGAGCGCCTTGCCGACGGCGCCGTTCGCTCCGGTGATGACGATGTCGATGGTGCAGCTCCTGGCTGTGCGGCCGCGGCCGCATGAACCCCCGTCCTAGACGGCGGGCCCCGTCCGGCCCGGGCCGGCGAGCATCCGGTGGGTGGGCCGCAGGAGGGTCTGGACGGGAAGACCATAGGTGCACGAGCCCGCGCAGGACTGGTGGGCGCACGTCAGGCAGGCCGAGGCGCCGGCCCCGAGCAGGGAGTACTCGCTCCGGGCCAGCCGCAGGTCGCCGTAGTCCACGGCGTACATCCGGGTGCGGAGAACGTCGGCGATGGGCACCCCGTGGGGGCAGGCCCCCGCGCAGTCGTTGCAGGCGTGGCGGCAGTAGGAGGCCCCGTTCAGCTTGGCGTAGCGGTAGAGGAGCGGGAGGTCCTGGCGCGCGGTGGCCTTCCAGCCGGAGGCGCCGACGTATTCGTCGATGTCCCGCTGGCCCGTCATGGAGATGATGAGGGCGTCCACGTCGGAGTTGGAGAGCACCCAGCGGAAGGCCGCCTGGGCGAAGGTGGCCCCGCCCTTCTCGTAGGGCCGCATGTCGTTCAGGCGGGCGCCCATGAGGGTCTTCATGGCCACCACGCCCACCCCCTTGGCCTTCGCCTTCTTGAGGATGCGGGGGAGGTCCGGGTGGCGCGAGATGAAGTCGAAGCCCCGGGTGAAGCGCTGGTAGAAGGCGGGGTCCATGCCGAAATTGTAGGCGATGAGGATGACGTCGAAGCGGCCCGAGTCCACCACGTAGTCCATGCACTCGGCGAGCCGCCCCGCGTGCCCCGAGGCCCCCGAGAAGCGGATCTTCCCCTGCTTCTTCGCCAGGTCGGTGAACTCGTGCCACTCCGGCTTCTTGAGGCGGTCCACGTCGTTCACGGCGTGGTGGAAGTAGACGTCTACGCGGTCGGTGCGCAGGCGGCGGAGGCTCCCCTCGAGCGAGCCCATGAAGTCCTTCACCCTCTCACCGCCGCTGACGTAGACCTTGGAGGTGAGGTAGACCTTGTCGCGCTTGCCGCGCAGGGCGTTGCCGATGGTGGTCTCGGAGGATCCGCCGGTGTAGCTCTCGGCGGTGTCGAAGTAGTTGACGCCGCGCTCCAGGGCGTGGAGGACGACGCGCTCCTCCCCCGAGCCGAGGCGGCTCCCGCCGAAGGAGATGTCGGAGACCTTGAGGCCCGTCTTGCCCAGGGGGTTGTACCGGTGCACCTGGGGCGCGGCCTGGGCGGTCCCGGGCGCCAGGCCCAAGAGGCCCGCTCCCAGGCCCGCGAGGGCGGTGCGCTTCAGGAATTCCCGGCGGCCCAGCTCTCCATCCAATCTCGGTGTCACGTCGGAACCTCCCCAAAGGGCACTCCGGCGATCCCACCCTTTTTTCGGCCGGGGGTCAACCGGGGCCATCCGGGCGAAGCGGCGGCTTCGCCCTCCCCTCCCTGGCTAACCCGCTGACCCTCCCCCCCGGTCCCGGTGCCTCCATTTTTCCGCCGGAAGCGATCGGGAGGCCCCGGCCCCCTCTCGCCACGCGCGCCGATTGCGCTGGAAAACGCCGGAGAAGGGCCGGAAAAGCCGGAGCTGGCGCCGGCGGCTAACGCACCTCACCGGAGCGGGGGGCCTCCCCCTTGCGGTTCGGTTCGCCGCCCCCTAGGCCCCGATCACCCGGAAGCGCCGGTCCTGCTTCAGCAGGGGCTCCCAGCCGTTCGGCTTCACCACCACCGAGTACTCGATCTGGTAGCCGCCGAAGCCGAAGGTGCCGACCGGGGCCTCGATGTTGATGACCGAGCCGGCCGGGAGCGGGATCTCCGAGGTCGCCGGCAGGAAGGGCTGGTTGTGCTTGGTCTCGGCCCCCAGGATGAAGGGGAACTCCCGGGCCTCGAGGCCGATGGTGTGGCCCGCAAAGGGGGCGTCGAACTGCGGCCACCCCTTCTGGATGCCGCTGAGGAGCGCCTTGTAGATCTGGCCGCCCGTCACCCCAGCCTTCACGAGGCTGACGGCCTCGTGGAAGCCCGTCTCGACGGCCTTGAACTCCCGCTGGGCCTGGGCGCCGGGCTCCCCGATGGAACCGCAGGAGCCGGTGTCGGCGTTGTAGTTCTGGTAGTAGAGCCCCGCGTCGAACATGAAGAGGTCGCCCTTCTGGAGCCTCCGGCCCGTCGGCGGGAAGATGAAGATGCTCCTCGGCCCGCTGTTGAAGTGGAACCAGTGCCACATCCCCCCGGGCCTGGCGACGGCCTGGCGCCAGACCTCGGCCACCTCGGCCTCGGTCACGCCCGCGCGCACGAACTTGAAGACCTCGCCGATGGCGTCCTCGTTAATCTGGGCCGCCGCGCGCAGGGCCTTGATCTCCTCCTCCGTTTTCACGAGCCGGATCATGAGGAAGAGGCCCGAGCCGGGGATGAACTCGCAGCCCGGGAGCTTCTCCTTGAGGGCAGCGAAGAGCTCGGGCCCGCAGCCCTCCTCATCGAGGGCGATCCTGCCCCGGCTGATCCCCCGCGCCTTGAGGGCGGCGAGGAGGCCCTCCAGCAGGGTCTTGTGCCGGCCCCCGCTCTCGTGAAGCTCCACGTAGCGCTTCATCTCGGGGTCCTGGGGGGTCCAGCCCGGCGGCTCGACGTGGTAGGCTTGCCCGCCGTAGACGTACACCCGCTCGGCCGTGCCTCCATAGGCGGCGTAGTAGGTGTTGTCCGCCCGGTTCAGAATGAGGTCGGTGCCCGCCGCGGGGTCGTTCGCGAGGAGGGCGCAGCTCTTGCGCTGGCGGTAGACCCGGGTGGCCCAGCCGACGTGGCCGGTCAGGTAGGTCACGTTCTCGTAGGTGGTCCCGATGGCGGCCGCGAGGCCGTGCTCGCGCATGAGTTCCAGCGCGCGGGGCTTGTTCAGAAGCATGAGGGCGTCTCCCATGAGGGGCGTTGAAAAGGAGAAAAGAGGATGCAGCGGTGCCCGAAGCGCCCCCATATCTAGCACAGAGGCCTGTTTCCCGGCCAGGAGAGCGCGCTTTTCCTTGACACCCCGGTGGGATGCCGTGAGGATAGGGAAGGAGACCGGGGGTTTCGCGCGTTTGCGGGGAGGGCGGGCCGGGATGAACTGGAGCCGGCCGGAAGCCGAAGCGTTGCTCTTCGAGTGGACCCAGAGCCCCGGCCTGAGGTCCCACGCCCGGGCGGTGGAGGCTGCGCTGCGGGCCTACGCCCGCAAGTACGGGGAGGACGAGGAGCTCTGGGGCCTGACCGGCCTCCTCCACGACCTCGACTACGAGCGCCACCCCACCCGCGAGGAGCATCCCCGGGTGGGGGTGGCCCACCTCCGGGAGAAGGGCGCCCCCGAGGTGATGCTCCAGGCCATCCTGGGCCATGCGGAGTACCTGGACGTTCCCCGCGAAACCCGTCTGGCCAAGGCCCTTTTCGCGGTGGACGAGCTGGTCGGGCTCATCACGGCGGTGACCCTCGTGAACCCCGCGAGGGACGTCCGCCAGGTTAAGTCCAGCAGCGTCCGCAAGAAATGGAAAGACAAGGCCTTCGCCCGGGGGGTGAACCGGGAGGACATCGAGAAGGGGGTTCGGGAGCTGGAGGTCCCCTTAGAGGACCACATCGCCCTCACCCTGGAGGCCATGCAGGGGGTGGCCGGGGAGCTGGGGCTGGACGGCCGGGGCGCCCCCTAGGGGTTTCTGCGGGGCGTGGAGGAAATATGTCAGATTTGTTGACGGCCCCGCCTGGATTTTCGATAATGGGCCGCTGGGCATCGGGCCCCGCAGCGGGCGGGGCTCCGGGCCATGCGAGAGGTTGCCGCTTCATGGTTTCGCCGGCGGGTGTTTTCCCGGCGCAACGTTAGCAACTCCCCTCACTTCGCCCCGAGCCCAGGCCCGGCGGCGAAACCGCGCGGGCGCAGGCTGGGCCGCCAAAGGACGATCTGAGCCATGGTGGATTCTGCGGAGCATAACGGAAAGGACAAGCAGCTTCTGGAGGTAGACACCGTTGCCATCCGCTTCGCTGGGGACTCGGGCGACGGCATGCAGCTGGCCGGTGACCGCTTCACGAACGCCACCGCCCTGGCGGGCAACGACCTCAGCACCTTCCCGGATTATCCCGCCGAGATTCGCGCCCCCGTGGGCACCCTGGCCGGCGTCAGCGGCTTCCAGATCAACTTCAGCAACAAGCAGGTCCATACGCCCGGCGACGAGGTGGACGTCCTCGTGGCGATGAACCCGGCCGCCCTCAAGGCCAGCCTGGGGGACCTCAAGAAGGGCGGCGCCATCATCGCCAACACCGACAACTTCGGGGAGAAGAACCTGGAGAAGGCGGGCTATAGCTCCAACCCCCTCCAGGACGACGTCCTCCGCAGCGCCTACCGCATCCACGAGGTGGCCATCACCTCGCTCACGCGCCGGGCGCTCGAGGACATGGAGCTCCAGTCCAACCTCGCCGACCGCTGCAAGAACTTCTTCGCCGTCGGCCTGATGTCCTGGATGTACTCCCGGCCCACCGAGCCCACCAAGAAG
>MGDP01000161.1 GCA_001790955.1 Candidatus Tectomicrobia bacterium RIFCSPLOWO2_12_FULL_69_37 | reverse complement strand
CCTCGATGATCCGCACCCCCTTCTCCCGCAGGCGCCGAACGGTGGCCGCGTAGCTCCCCTTCTCCATGTAGAAGCCCAGGTGGTCCACCCCGAGGCGGGGCTGGGCGCCGGGGGGCATGGGCAGCTCGGCCGTGCGGACGCCCCGGACGGAGAAGACGCCGCCCCCGATCTCCAGCTTGTAGTTGGGGGCGCCCAGGCGCTCGGCGCGGTCGAGGAGCTTGGCGCCCAGGATGTCCTCGTAGAACTTCACGGCGGCCTCGGGGTCGCGGTGGATGATGTGGGTGTGGTCGTAGCGCACGTTCACGGCATTGCCTCCCGCCTGTAGGGGCGCACGGCCGTGCGCCCCTACTTCATCTCCATGATTTCGAGCACCACCCCGTCGGGGCCCTCGAAGTAGCAGTAGCGCAGGTGGGGCAGGTCCCCCTCCTCCAGGACCCGGACCCCCTTCGCGCGCAGCTCCCGGAGCATGGGCTCGTACTCCCCCTTGTCCACGTAGAAGCCCAGGTGGTCCACCCCCATCCGGGGGAGCGCAGCGGGGGGGAAGGGGGGCGGCTCCCCGGGCCTCACCCCCCGCACGATGAACATGGTGCCCCCCAGCAGGAGCTTGGTCTGGGGCGCCCCGTGGCGCATGACGTGATCCTTGATCGTGGCCCCCAGGACGTCCTGGTAGAACCGCACTGCGGCGCCGGGGTCGCGGTGGACGAGGTGGGCGTGCTCGTAGCGGAGGGGCATGGAGGATCCCCGGTCAATAGGAAAAGCAGGAAGAGTCCGTCTGGTTGCCCGGAGATTTTCCTTCAATTCCGCGCGCTTGGAAAGGCGCCCTCAGGGTTTTGCCATTCCGCCGGGTTCCGTGTATATCCTACCGCTTCTCAACCGGCCCGGCCGCCGCCGCGGGGGGCTCCTCCCAGGAGCCGGGCGGAGGGGACGGCTTTCGCCCCATCCGGGCCGGATGATCACTAACCCCGCGGGAGGCTCACCCTTTGGCGCTGGCGGTTTGCAACGGAATCCAGATCTCCTACGACGACACCGACCCGAACACCTCCAAGACCCCCGTCATCTTCCTCCACGGCCACAGCCTCAACCGCTCGATGTGGGACCACCAGAAGCAGGCCCTGCGGGGCTCGCTGCGGGTGGTGGCGGTGGACCTGCGGGGCCACGGCCGCTCCGAGAAGCCCAAGACGGGCTATGGGAGGGACGAGGAGGTGAAGGACCTGGAGGGGCTCATCGGGGTGCTCCGGGCCCGGCGGGTGCACGTCGTCGGGCTGAGCCGGGGGGCGGGGATCGCGCTCGCCTTCGCGGCGGCCCACCCCGAGCGGACGGCCTCGGTCGCGGCCATCGGGGCGAGCACGGACCACGCCCGCCTGATGCCGGAGTTCCTCGACCAGCGGCTCCAGACCATGGCCACCCTGCGCGCCGAGGGGCTGCGGGCGGCCAAGGAGTACTGGATGTCGCTCCCCATCTTCGCGCCGGTGAAGGAGAAACCGGACGCCCTGGCCAAGGTCGAGCAGATGATGCTCACCTACACGGGGGCGCACTGGCTGGACCCGACCCCCCCGAAGGACGGCTCCCTCCTCGACCTGGCGCCTAAGATCGCCTCGCGGGCCCTGATCATGGTGGGGGAGCGGGACCTGCCGGGCTTCCGGGCCTCGGCGGAGGAGATCGCGGCCAAGATCCAGGGGGCGGAGAGGATGGTAATCCCCGGGGCGGGCCACCTGACCAGCCTGGAGGCGCCCGAGGCGGTCACCCAGGCGCTGACGACGTTTCTCGGCAGGGGGTAGCGCGGGCGGATTTCACGGATGGCCGGGCGTGGCGCGCGTTCCCTGGTGAATGCCGCAAAACTCGGGATTTCAATTCCTTGCGGATTCCGCCCCGCCCCGGGCGAAAAGGCCCGGGGGCTTTGACAAAAGCTGGGCGCCAGCCTATATTGAGTAGGCTGAGAGAGACAGGAAGGAGTGCCTTCCTCGTATGCTCCGGCGCTGGGGGCTGGGTTGGTTCGACCCCCCCTGGTGGAGATGGGGTGGGAAGTCCCCATCTTGGGTGAGAACGGAGCCCTCGAAAGCGTCGTTTTTCTTTTGTTTTAGGTAACTTTTTGGTTGACAAGGACTGTCAACCCGCGATATTCTATACGTTCGTCTCCCCGTTTCGGGGGGAACCTGATCTTTGAAAACCGAATAGGGTGCGTGACGGAACTCGAGCGGGTCCCGTAATTTCCCAATTGTTCGTAAAGGGACGGGAAAGCCGCCGGGCAACCGGCGGTCTGCGCTTCGGCGCAGTCCCTTTCATGTATTTCAATTGGAGAGTTTGATCCTGGCTCAGAGCGAACGCTGGCGGCGTGCCTAACACATGCAAGTCGTACGCGAAAGCCTTCGGGCAAGTAGAGTGGCGAACGGGTGAGTAACACGTGAGCAACCTGCCTTCGGAACTGGAATAACCTCTCGAAAGGGGGGCTAATACCGGATGAGACCACAGGGCCGAATGGCCCAGGGGTCAAAGATGGCCTCTGCATGCAAGCTGTCGTCCGAAGATGGGCTCGCGGCCCATTAGCTAGTTGGTGGGGTAACGGCCCACCAAGGCTACGATGGGTAGCCGACCTGAGAGGGTGATCGGCCACACTGGGACTGAGATACGGCCCAGACTCCTACGGGAGGCAGCAGTGGGGAATTTTGCGCAATGGGGGAAACCCTGACGCAGCGACGCCGCGTGGAGGATGAAGGCCTTCGGGTCGTAAACTCCTGTCAGGAGGGACGAACGGTATGGCGATTAACACCCGCCATGCTTGACGGTACCTCAAGAGGAAGCTCCGGCTAACTCCGTGCCAGCAGCCGCGGTAATACGGAGGGAGCAAGCGTTGCTCGGAATCACTGGGCGTAAAGGGCGTGTAGGCGGGATGGCCAGTCGGATGTGAAAGCCCTGGGCTCAACCCGGGAAGTGCATTCGATACTGCTGTTCTTGAGTGTGGTAGGGGAGAGCGGAATTCCTGGTGTAGCGGTGAAATGCGTAGATATCAGGAAGAACACCTGTGGCGAAGGCGGCTCTCTGGACCATAACTGACGCTGAGGCGCGAAAGCTAGGGGAGCAAACGGGATTAGATACCCCGGTAGTCCTAGCCGTAAACGATGGGCACTAGGTGTGGGAGGCGTTGACCCTTCCCGTGCCGCAGCTAACGCATTAAGTGCCCCGCCTGGGGAGTACGGCCGCAAGGTTGAAACTCAAAGGAATTGACGGGGGCCCGCACAAGCGGTGGAGCATGTGGTTTAATTCGACGCAACGCGAAGAACCTTACCTGGGTTTGAACTGCACAGGACAGCCATGGAAACATGGTCTCCCTTCGGGGCCTGTGCATAGGTGCTGCATGGCTGTCGTCAGCTCGTGTCGTGAGATGTTGGGTTAAGTCCCGCAACGAGCGCAACCCCTGCCCTTAGTTGCCAGCGGTTCG
The DNA here is from genome assembly GCA_001790955.1 of Candidatus Tectomicrobia bacterium RIFCSPLOWO2_12_FULL_69_37. Lineage (GTDB taxonomy): Bacteria > UBA8248 > UBA8248 > UBA8248 > UBA8248 > 2-12-FULL-69-37. The sequence goes on along the minus strand of MGDP01000161.1, from coordinate 13,187 downwards.
GCCGGGAACTCTAAGGGGACTGTCGGCGATAAGCCGGAGGAAGGCGGGGATGACGTCAAGTCCTCATGGCCCTTACGCCCAGGGCTACACACGTGCTACAATGGCGCATACAAAGGGTAGCTAAGTCGCGAGATGGAGCCAATCCCAAAAAGTGCGCCTCAGTTCGGATCGAAGTCTGCAACTCGACTTCGTGAAGCCGGAATCGCTAGTAATCGCGGATCAGCACGCCGCGGTGAATACGTTCCCGGGCCTTGTACACACCGCCCGTCACACCACGAGAGTCGGGTGTACCAGAAGCCACCGGAGCCAACCCGCAAGGGGGGCAGGTGTCTACGGTATGACCGATGATTGGGGTGAAGTCGTAACAAGGTAGCCGTAGGGGAACCTGCGGCTGGATCACCTCCTTTCTAAGGAGTACCTCAAGGCAGTGCTTCTCCAAGCGCCGGAGGGGAGAGAGCCTCAAAGCCCTCTCGCCTGAGGATGGCGCGCCGGTCCGCTCCTCTGGGGGCGGCACCATGTACATAGAAGGCTGCCGGTACTTCGCAGGTCTTCGGCCCGTTCGGGCCGTCCGCACCCTATTCGACTTAAATTTGCCGCAGCGGGTCTGCCGGCCTTTCCGGATGGGTTTCCCCGTGAAACTCCCGGGAGGGCGCCTGGAGGGGTTTCGCCACCGGGCGGGGCTCTACGGCCTCTGACGCGCGCACGATACTTCCGGGCCTATAGCTCAGTTGGTTAGAGCGCGCGCCTGATAAGCGCGAGGTCCCTGGTTCAAATCCAGGTAGGCCCACCAGCTTTTGGGTGGGCGGCCGGCGCCCGGAAGTGGCGGAGCGGGTGGGACGGCCTTCGATGCTCCACCGGAGGGGCGGCCCCGGCGCGCGTGAAGTCTCGTCGTGCGTGGGGATGTAGCTCAGCTGGGAGAGCGCCTGGTTTGCAACCAGGAGGTCAGCGGTTCGATCCCGCTCATCTCCACCAAGGCTGGGGATGGCCGGGGCACTGGCCCCCTGCGGCGTTTTTGGGTTTCCGGGCGGAAGCTTCTTCCGCCCCTTGCTCTTTGACAACCGAATCGCGCGAGTTGGCAGAAACGGGCTCAGTTGAACTGAGGTCCGAACTCTCTCAAGTTTCGGTCAAGCTACTAAGGGCATACGGTGGATGCCTTGGCGCCAGCAGGCGAAGAAGGACGTGGCCAGCTGCGATAAGCCTCGGGGAGCCGCTAGCAGGCTTTGATCCGGGGATTTCCGAATGGGGCAACCCTCTGGGACTAATCTCCCAGAATCCTCCGCTGAATCCATAGGCGGGGAGAAGCCAACCCGGGGAAGTGAAACATCTCAGTACCCGGAGGAAGAGAAATCAACAGAGATTCCGCTAGTAGTGGCGAGCGAACGCGGATTAGCCCAAACCGGATGCGTGGCGACACGCGCCGGGGTTGCGGGATGCTGCCGGGGCTTGTCCCGGGAAGTTACAAAAGCGGCGTATAGCTGAAGAGCTCTGGAAAGGCTCACCATAGAAGGTGATAGTCCTGTAAGCGAAATGCGCCGCTCTTCCTGGGCAGCACTCCCAAGTACGACGGGACACGTGGAACCCTGTCGGAATCCGGGGGGACCACCCTCCAAGGCTAAATACTCGCTGGCGACCGATAGTGCACCAGTACCGTGAGGGAAAGGTGAAAAGCACCCCTGTTAGGGGAGTGAAATAGAACCTGAAACCGTGTGCCTACAAGCGGTGGGAGCACGATGTCCGGGGGGCGACTCCCGGGCCGTGTGACCGCGTGCCTTTTGCATAATGAGCCTAGGAGTTACTTTCAGCGGCAAGGTTAAGCCGTGAGGCGGAGCCGTAGCGAAAGCGAGTCTGAATAGGGCGCTGAGTCGCTGGGAGTAGACCCGAAGCCAGGTGAGCTAGCCATGGCCAGGGTAAAGCTGGTGTAACAGCCAGTGGAGGCCCGAACCAGTGTAGGTTGAAAACTGCTTGGATGAGCTGTGGCTAGGGGCGAAAGACCAAACAAACCTGGAGATAGCTGGTTCTCCCCGAAATGCATTGAGGTGCAGCCTCGCACGTATGCTCCCGGTCGTAGAGCACTGGATGGACTAGGGGCCCTACCAGGTTACCAAACCCAACCAAACTCCGAAGGCCGGGATGTCTTATGCGGGAGTGAGTCTACGGGTGATAAGATCCGTGGGCGAGAGGGAAACAGCCCAGACCGCCAGCTAAGGCCCTCAAGTGCGCGCTAAGTGGAAAAGGTTGTGGGGACGTCAAGACAACCAGGAGGTTGGCTTAGAGGCAGCCATCCTTTAAAGAAAGCGTAACAGCTCACTGGTCGAATGGCCCCGCGCCGAAAATGAATCGGGGCTCAAGCGCGCCGCCGAAGCTGCGGATTGGCCGCACGTTCGCGTGCGGCCAGTGGTAGGGGAGCTTTCTGCAGTAGGTTGAAGCCGGACGGACAACGACCGGTGGACGAGGCAGAAGTGAGCATCTAGGCACGAGTAGCGATAAAACGGGTGAAAAACCCGTTCGCCGTAAACCCAAGGGTTCCTGAGCAAGGCTAATCCGCTCAGGGTCAGTCGGCCCCTAAGGCGAGGCCGAAAGGCGTAGCTGATGGGAAACAGGTTAACATTCCTGTACCTGCGCGAGACTGCCAATGGGGTGACGCAGAAGGGTAGGTCAGCCGCCTGATGGATGGCGGTTCAAGCATGTAGGCGGGAGGCTTAGGCAAATCCGGGCCTCCATCCCAAACGCCGAGGTGTGATGACGAGGAGCCTCGCTCCACAAAGTGATCAAGCCCATGCTGCCTGGAAAAACCTCTAGGCTATAGGTTCGAGCAGACCGTACCGTAAACGGACACACGTGGGTGGGTAGAATATACTCAGGCGCTTGAGAGAACACTCGCTAAGGAACTCGGCACATTCACACCGTAACTTCGGGAGAAGGTGTGCCCCAAGTAGGTGAGGCGGTTCGCCCGCGGAGCTGAACGGGGTTGCAGAGAAATGCCCCAGGCGACTGTTTACTAAAAACACAGGGCTCTGCCAAGCCGCAAGGCGACGTATAGGGCCTGACGCCTGCCCGGTGCCGGAAGGTTAAGAGGAGGGGTCAGCGCAAGCGAAGCTCTGAATCGAAGCCCCGGTAAACGGCGGCCGTAACTATAACGGTCCTAAGGTAGCGAAATTCCTTGTCGGGTAAGTTCCGACCTGCACGAATGGCGTAACGATCTGGGGACTGTCTCAGCGAGTGACTCAGTGAAACTGTAGCAGCGGTGAAGATGCCGCTTACCCGCGACTAGACGGAAAGACCCCGTGCACCTTTACTATACCCTGGCAATGACACCCGGGATATCATGTGTAGGATAGGTGGGAGGCTTTGAAGCGCAGCCGCTAGGTTGCGTGGAGCCAACCTTGAAATACCACCCTTGGTGTTCTGTGTGTCTAACCTAGGCCCGTGATCCGGGTCGGAGACATTGTCAGGCGGGTAGTTTGACTGGGGCGGTCGCCTCCCAAAATGTAACGGAGGCGCCCAAAGGTGCCCTCAGGCTGAATGGAAACCAGCCGACGAGTGCAAAGGCAAAAGGGCGCTTGACTGCAAGACAAACAAGTCGAGCAGGTGCGAAAGCAGGGCTTAGTGATCCGGTGGTTCTGTGTGGAAGGGCCATCGCTCAACGGATAAAAGGTACGCCGGGGATAACAGGCTGATCTCCCCCAAGAGTTCACATCGACGGGGAGGTTTGGCACCTCGATGTCGGCTCATCGCATCCTGGGGCTGGAGCAGGTCCCAAGGGTTTGGCTGTTCGCCAATTAAAGCGGTACGCGAGCTGGGTTTAGAACGTCGTGAGACAGTTCGGTCCCTATCTGTCGTGGGCGCAGGAGATTTGCGAGGCGCTGACCCTAGTACGAGAGGACCGGGTCGGACGAACCTCTAGTGTTCGAGTTGTGGCGCCAGCCGCAGTGCTCGGTAGCTATGTTCGGAAGGGATAACCGCTGAACGCATATAAGTGGGAAGCCCCCCTCAAGACGAGATCTCCCTGGACTTCGGTCCCTAAAGGCCCCTTCTAGACCAGGAGGTTGATAGGCCGGAGGTGTAAGCGCAGCAATGCGTTTAGCTGACCGGTACTAATAGGCCGTGAGGCTTGACCGATAAAGGCTTCATACCCTTATCGGCGGAACAATCGGGAGTTCGGGCTTTAAGCCCCTTCTCCAATCGCGCGGTTCGGTTGTCACGAAATTTCCCGGTGGCAATAGCGGCGGGGCCACACCCGTTCCCATCCCGAACACGGTAGTTAAGCCCGCCTGCGCCTATGGTACTGCGATCCTTTTCGTGGGAGAGTGGGTCGCTGCCGGGAATCTGATCGGGCCCCCGCCGGCTCCAGCCGGCGGGGGCCTTTTCTTTGGCTTGACAGTGGCCCGGGGGGCTTCTAGGGTTCGAAAAGGGTGTGCAGCCATGGGCCTGACCCACGTCGACGTGACCATTGCGAACCCGGGCGATCCCCGGAAGACAGCGAAGCTCACCTGCCTCGTGGATTCTGGGGCAGTCTATTCCGTGGTGCCGAAAGCCATCCTGCGCAGGCTCAGCGTGAGGCCCCACTCCAAGCGCACCTTCACCCTGGCGGACGGCTCCCAGATCACCCGCCAGGTGGGCGACGCGATCTTCAAGTTGGATGGCCAGCAGGGGGCCTCTCCGGTGATCTTTGGCGAAAAGGGGGACAGCACGCTCCTGGGGACTGTCTCCCTCGAAGCCCTAGGCTTCATCCTCGATCCCATCCGCCGCCAGCTCCGGTCCCTCCCGATGCTCCTGGGCGCCCATTTGCTCCGGCCGGAGCCATAGCCCCAGGCAGGAGGGTGAGGCGGGGGGGCAAGGCGCGTCCCCCATTCCGACGCTTTTAAGCCCAGCGCCTCCTAATGGCGCTGCGGTCTTTTTCGCGGGAGAGCGGGCCGCCGCCGGGAATCGGATGAGGCCCCCGCCGGCTCCGGCTGGCGGGGGCTTTTTCTTTGGCCCGCGCCTCAACGGGCCGGCGCCGGGGCCCCCCAAGATCCTCCCGGGCTGGCAGGGCGTTTTTCATTTGCTAGACTCTGGGGAACCGCGGAGAGAGAGGACGCCCCCATGCCCGCCTACCCCATCCCCTGGAGCGAGGACAGCGAGGCGGGCCTCTTCCTCTTCAACCAGAGGGAATACTGGTGCGCCCACGAGGCCTGGGAGCAGGTCTGGAAGGCGTCCTCCGACCCCCCCGTCCGGAAGTTCTACCAGGGCCTCATCCAGCTCGCGGCGGGCTACGTGAAGCTCCAGCAGCGCCACTACAAGGGGGCGCTGGCCAACCTCCGCAAGGGCCTCGAGCGCTTCCGCGAGCTGGACGACGCCGTGGGGGACGTCGAGGTCCCCATCCTCTACAAGCAGATCGTGAACCAGTCCCGCGGGGTACGGGTTAGCTTATTGGACCAGGGCGAGGAGCGCGTCCTCGCGCGCCCCTGGGACCTCTGGCCCCAGATCGAGCGCCGCGCGCCGGGCGAGCCTGCCTGACCGCCTCCCGCCGCCGGGGAGGGCATCGCGATGTCCATCCGTACTTTCTCGCCGTTTCTCCTGGTGTTCTTTCTGACGGGCTGTGCCGCCCCCCTCGCGGATTCCCCCTACCAGCGCGTCATGAAAGCCCAAGCGGGCCCCGCGCCCCACTTCGTCCGGGCGGAGGCCGCGCCCCAGTCGCCCCCGGAGTCCGTCGTCTCCCCCAGCGAGCCCGGCCCCGGCATGGTCCGCGAGGCCGCCTGCGAGGCCCTGGGGCTCACCCCGTTCGTCTGCGCCGACCCCAAGAACCCGGAGGAGAAGCCCGGGTACGTCCTCCGCCTCGCCTACCACGTCCGCGAGATGCGCGTCCTGCGCACCCCCGGCCGGGATGTCCTCGGGATGGTGGGGAGCGGGGGGAGGGTGTTCGGCGACCACGACCCGCCCCAGGACTCCAACCACGAGATCGTCTGGCGCTTCACCCTCGCCCGGGCCGGGGACGGGGAGGTCCTCTTCCGCAGCGTGCAGTTCCGCCGCCACATCCAGTTCTGGCGCTTCGACGTGAAGTACTGGGTGAAACGCTACTTCTCGGAGTAGAAATGCCAGCCGGTCCGGAAGGGCTTGGGATGGCAGGGCGGTTTTCGGCTATAATCCTGTTCCACCGCCTGTTGCGATAAGACACGCGGGGATGCGCGCTGGGCCCTTGCGCCCGCCGATCCAGTGAGGCACTTCGCGGCTCCGCCCGAGAGAACGCGATGCGCAAATTTCTCCGGTGCGGTTTCCTCGTTGGTTTGTTCTTCCTCCTCCCGCTCCTTCTCCTGGGGGGATGCTTTCTCCCGGTGGATTTCGAGGAGCGCGTCGAGATCCGGGCGAGCGGCGACTTCGAAGAGACGTTCGCGGGCGTGCTCGTCGAGTTCGATCCCTACGAGAAGATGAAGAACGGCCAGCTCTCCGCGGAGGAAGCCGCCCGCCGGAGCCGGGAGACCTTCCAGGCCATCGCCAAGGATCCCGGCGTGAAAGCGGTGAAGGAAGTAAGCCCCTTCCGCTACCGGGTGGAGTATCTGCGGAAGGGGAACGTGTTCGAGGAGTTCAAGAGAATGAAGGGCTCGTCCCTCAACGAGGGCGAGCCCGGCGTGATGTCCTTCATGGCCGACCTGTTCTTCTTGCGCGGGCCGGCCGGCGGCGCCCTCCTGCTGGAGCGCAAGCGGACGGGCCCGGGCGACCTCGATCGGTTCCGGCGCGTGGGGCTCGAGATGAAGGGAACCCTCTCCCTCCGCGTTCAGGGGCAGGTGATCGAGCACAACGCCCAGGCGGTCGCCGGCCAGGAATACCGCTGGACCATCCGGTCCCTCATCGAGCCTCCCGTCCGCGTGCTGTTCCGCCTGAACTGAGCGGCCCAGCCGCTCTCTCTTTCCCGCGTGACTGAATGGCGGGCGGGCTAGCGCCGCCTCTTGGGCCGGTTCACCGGGAACCTCGGGAGCTTGCCGCTGAGGACGCGGGCGAGGTCCTCCCCCGCCGTGCGGGCGATGGCCTCGAGGGCCTCCACCGTCGAGCCCGCCATGTGGGGGGTGAGGATGAGGTTGGGGGCGCCGAAGATGGGGCTCCGGGGGTCGGGGGGCTCGCCCTCCAGCACGTCGAGCGCCGCCCCGGCCAGCCTGCCCGAGCGGAGCGCGCGGGCGACCGCCAGCTCGTCCACCAGGGGGCCCCGGGCGCAGTTCACGAGAAAAGCCCCCTTCTTCATCCGGGCGATGGCCTTGCGGCCGATCAGGTGGTGGGTGGAGGGGATGAGCGGGGCGTGGAGGGAGAGGTAGTCCGCTTCCCGCAGCAGCCTCTCCAGGGTGAGGGGCCGGGCGCCCCGCCGGCGGATCTCCGCGGCGGGGAGGGCCGGGTCGAAGGCCGCGACCTCCATGCCCGCGGCGGCGGCCATCCGCGCGAGCCGCGCCCCGATCTGGCCGACTCCCACGATGCCCAGCGTCTTGCCCTTGAGCTCCCGCCCGGTGTGGCGGGCCTCCCCCCAGACGCGCTCCTGGCTCACCCGCCGGGCGGCCTCGGGGATGCGCCGCGCGAGGCTCAGCATGAGGCCCAGGGCCAGCTCGGCCACCGCGTCCGCGTTCGCCCCGGGGGCGTTCGTCACCAGCACCCCGCGCTCGGTGCAGGCCGGGACGTCCACCTGGTCCACCCCCGCGCCGTGCACGGCCACGGCCTTGAGGGCCGGGAGCTGATCCAGGAGGGAGGGGGTGACGTAGCCCGGCCGCAGGAGGATGCCCTCGGCCCCCTGGAGCTTCTTGGCGAAGGTGGCTTCCTCCGCCCGGCCCAGGGGCCGGAAGGGGAGGGGCACCGTCCGCACGGGGGCGACGCCCGCGAGGGCCTCCTTGACGGGGGCGAGCGCGACCGGGAAGTCCGCCGTCGCGGTGACGGCCACCCATCGGCGCGCGGGCATGGCGGAGGCGGACCTAGAGGCTGGAGACGCTGAAGTCGCCGTCGTAGTTGTACTCGGTGCGGGCCTTCTGGAGGGAGAGGAGACCCTCGCGCAGGTCGCGCTCGATGAGATCGCGCCGGCGCTTCTTCGGGTCGCCGTAGCCCCCGCCGCTCGGCACCTCGAGGACGAGGCGGTCGCCCGGGTGCATCACCCACTGCCGCTTGGGGTTGATGGGCCGGCCGTTCAGGGTGACCTTCCCGACGCGGCCGTTGCGCCCCCCGAAGAGGCCGTAGGCGGGGTGGCGCGTGCGCTCGCTCAGGAAGGTGAGGAGGATGGGGCTGTCCGAGAGCGATTTCACGATGACCTGCTGGCCGTCCCCGCCGCAGAACTCCCCGGCGCCCCCGCTGTCGCGGATGACGGCCTTGCGCTCGACGAGGAGGGGCACCATGTGCTCGAGCACCTCGATGGGGGTGGCCGAGGTGTTCGAGGGGAAGCACAAGCAGGCGCGCCCGTCGTGCTCGTTCGAGGCGCCCTGGCCCCCGTTCAAGAAGAAGTTGCCCGCGAAGCGGCGGTTGTCCTTGGCGATGCCCGCGGCGTTGATGGCCCAGGTGGGGCTCCCGCTCGCCGCCTGGACCAGCTCTGGCACCGCCTTGCACAGGGCGCCGAAGATGGCCGAAGGGATGAAGTGGCCCACCATCGAGCGGCCGTTCACCGGCGCGGGGTAGCGCGGGTTGAGGATGCTGCCCTCGGGCGCCGAGACGGTGACGGGCCGGTAGTTCCCCTCGTTGTTCGGCACGGCGGGGCAGAAGAGGCACTTCAGGGAGTAGGCCGAGTAGGCGTAGACGTAGTTCAGGGTCGCGTTGAGGCCCCGGTCCACTTGGGGGGAGGAGCCTGTGTAGTCCACCAGGATGCTGCTGCCGCGCACCCGCACCTCGACGCGGATGACGAGGGGCTCGTCGTAGCCGTCCGTGCTCACCTGGAAGCGGTACTCCCCGTCCGGCACCTTCTTGATGGCCTCGCGCATCGCGTTCTCGGAGCGCTGGAAGATGGTGACGTCCACCTGGTCCACCCCCGCGCCGTGCACGGCCACGGCCTTGAGGGCCGGGAGCTGATCCAGGAGGGAGGGGGTGACGTAGCCCGGCCGCAGGAGGATGCCCTCGGCCCCCTGGAGCTTCTTGGCGAAGGTGGCTTCCTCCGCCCGGCCCAGGGGCCGGAAGGGGAGGGGCACCGTCCGCACGGGGGCGACGCCCGCGAGGGCCTCCTTGACGGGGGCGAGCGCGACCGGGAAGTCCGCCGTCGCGGTGACGGCCACCCATCGGCGCGCGGGCATGGCGGAGGCGGACCTAGAGGCTGGAGACGCTGAAGTCGCCGTCGTAGTTGTACTCGGTGCGGGCCTTCTGGAGGGAGAGGAGACCCTCGCGCAGGTCGCGCTCGATGAGATCGCGCCGGCGCTTCTTCGGGTCGCCGTAGCCCCCGCCGCTCGGCACCTCGAGGACGAGGCGGTCGCCCGGGTGCATCACCCACTGCCGCTTGGGGTTGATGGGCCGGCCGTTCAGGGTGACCTTCCCGACGCGGCCGTTGCGCCCCCCGAAGAGGCCGTAGGCGGGGTGGCGCGTGCGCTCGCTCAGGAAGGTGAGGAGGATGGGGCTGTCCGAGAGCGATTTCACGATGACCTGCTGGCCGTCCCCGCCGCAGAACTCCCCGGCGCCCCCGCTGTCGCGGATGACGGCCTTGCGCTCGACGAGGAGGGGCACCATGTGCTCGAGCACCTCGATGGGGGTGGCCGAGGTGTTCGAGGGGAAGCACAAGCAGGCGCGCCCGTCGTGCTCGTTCGAGGCGCCCTGGCCCCCGTTCAAGAAGAAGTTGCCCGCGAAGCGGCGGTTGTCCTTGGCGATGCCCGCGGCGTTGATGGCCCAGGTGGGGCTCCCGCTCGCCGCCTGGACCAGCTCTGGCACCGCCTTGCACAGGGCGCCGAAGATGGCCGAAGGGATGAAGTGGCCCACCATCGAGCGGCCGTTCACCGGCGCGGGGTAGCGCGGGTTGAGGATGCTGCCCTCGGGCGCCGAGACGGTGACGGGCCGGTAGTTCCCCTCGTTGTTCGGCACGGCGGGGCAGAAGAGGCACTTCAGGGAGTAGGCCGAGTAGGCGTAGACGTAGTTCAGGGTCGCGTTGAGGCCCCGGTCCACTTGGGGGGAGGAGCCTGTGTAGTCCACCAGGATGCTGCTGCCGCGCACCCGCACCTCGACGCGGATGACGAGGGGCTCGTCGTAGCCGTCCGTGCTCACCTGGAAGCGGTACTCCCCGTCCGGCACCTTCTTGATGGCCTCGCGCATCGCGTTCTCGGAGCGCTGGAAGATGGTGGAGGCCACCTGGTCGAGGTCGCGCAGGCGGTACTCCTCCATCATCTCCTGGATGCGCCGCGCCGCGAGCTTGCTCGCCGAGACGTGGGAGATGAGGTCTCCCTCGACTTGGTCGGGGACGCGGACGTTCTGGCGGATGATGCGCAGGATGTCCTGGTTCACCTTGCCGGCGTTGAGGAACTTGCAGGGCGGGAGCTGGAGGCCTTCCTCGTAGATCTCGCGGACCTCGGGGGAGCGGAGCTTCCCGCCCATGTCGGTAACGTGGGTGGTGATCCCCACGAAGGCGATGAGGTTCTTCTTGTAGAAGACCGGGCTGAGGGAGCTGACGTCCTGGAGGTGGCTGGTCGAGATCCAGGGATCGTTGACCAGGACGAGATCGTCCTGCACCCAGACCTCCAGCGGGAACGCCTTGAGCAGGTGCCGGGCCGTCAGGGGGATGGCGCCGACGAAGCTCGGCATGGTGGCGCTCGACTGGGCGATGGAGTGCCCGCGCGGGTCCAGGATGACGAGGGCGAAGTTCTTCGACTCGCGGACGGTGGTCGAGAACGCGGTGCGCGCCACCTCGGTGGCCGCCTCCTCCGCGATGGCGATGAGGCGGCTCCAGAGGACTTCCAGCGTGATCGCGTCGAGCCCCTTGCGTGCCATGGCGTCTCCTAGAGCTCGATGATGAGGTTCTGCGCCTTGTCCACGTAGAAAGTGGAGCGCGAGCCGATGACGGTCGTCGTCACCCGCTCCTCCACCAGGGCGGGCCCCTTGAACTTCTGGCCCGGCTTGAGGAAGTACCGGTCGTACACGTTCACTTTCCGGAAACCCTTGTTCTCGGGGAGGTAGATCCGGCGCGTTTCCTTGATCACGTTGCGGGAGCCGCGCTCCGAGAGGTTGGTGAACCGGAAGTTGGCCTTGGGCTCGGGGCCCATGCCGAAGGTCCGCCAGCTCAGCACTTGGAGGGGCATGGCGCCGATCACGCCGCCGTGAGTCGAGGAGTAGAGCTCCCGGAAGGTCTTGTCGATCACCTGGATGTGCTGGGGGCCGAGCTTCCCGGTGGGAATGGGGATGGTGAGGGGGAAGCCCTGGCCGAGGAAGCTCACGTCGGCCATCCGCTGGATGCGGATCTCGCGCTCCCGCACGCCGGCCGCCTTGAGCAGGGCGATGCACTTCTTCTCCCGGTCGGCGAAGAGGGTGTTGATCTTGTTCAGGTCCACCTGGTCCAGGGGGGAGACGTGGCTGTCCACCGTGTCCACCTTGATGGGGACCACCAGCAGCCCCAGGGCGGAGGCGAGGCCCGCCGCCGGCAGGCAGACGATGCGGCGCAGGCCCACCTTGCGCGCCAGGCGGAAGGCGTGCACGGGGCCCGCCCCGCCGGTCGCCATGAGGGTGAAGTTGCGCGGGTCCTTGCCCTGCTCGGAGAGCTGGATGCGCGCGGCGGCGGCCATGGTCTCGTTGACGAGCTCGTGGATGCCCCAGGCGGCCTGGACTTCCTCGATCTTGAGGGGCTCGGCGATCTTCTTGCGGACCGACTCGGAGGCCGCCTCGGGGAAGATCTCCATCTCCCCGCCCAGGAAGTAGGCCGGGTTGATGTAGCCCAGGATGAGGTCCGCGTCCGTCACGGTGGGCTCGGTACCCCCCAGGCCGTAGCAGGCCGGGCCGGGCGAGGCGCCCTGGCTGTCGGGCCCTACCTTGAGCAGCCCCATCCCGTCGATCCGCGCGATGCTGCCCCCGCCGGCCCCCACCTCGATCAGGTCGACGCAGGAGACCTGGATGGGCAGCCCGCTCCCCTTCTTAAAGCGCCTGACGCGGGCGATCTCGAACTGGGTGGAGATGTGGGGCTGGCTGTTCTCGATGATGCAGGTCTTGGCCGTGGTGCCGCCCATGTCGAAGGCGACCACGTCCTTGAAGCCCGAGAGTTTCCCGAAGCAGGCGGCCGAGACCGCCCCCGCCGCGGGGCCCGACTCGAACATGCGGATGGGCGTCTCGGCGGCGGCCTTGGCCGTGGAGATGCCGCCGTTCGAGAGCATGATGTAGAGGGCGACGTTCTCCAGGTTGGTCTCGAGGTCCTCGAGGTAGCGCGAGACGATGGGCTGGATATATGCGTTCGCCACCGTGGTGGAGGTGCGCTCGTACTCGCGGATCTCGGGGCAGACCTTGGAGGAGAGGCTGTAGCTGGTGTCGGGGAACGACTCGGCGATGACCTCCCCCACGGCCTCCTCGTGCTCGGGGTTCACGTAGGAGTGGAGGAGGCAGACCGCGATGGACTTGGCCCCCTTGTCCGCCAGCTCCTGGATGGTGACCTTCACCTCCTGCATGCTGAGGGGCTGGAGGGTGTCGCCCGTGGCGGCGATGCGCTCGGTGAGCTCGCGCCGCATGGGGCCGGACACCAGGGGCTCGGGAAACTCGGGCACGAGGTCGTAGATGTCGTAGCGCGACTCGCGGCCCACGTGGAGGATGTCCTGAAAGCCCTTGGTGGTCAGGAGACCGGTGGGGGCGCCCTTGCGCTCGACGATGGCGTTGGCCGCGAGGGTGGTGGCGTGGACGGCCTGGGTGAGGTTGCGGAAGCGGAGGTTCTCTTCCTCGAGCAGGGTGCGCAGCCCGGCCAGCGCTCCGATGGAGGGATCGTTGGGGGTGGTGAGGTATTTCCCGACCGCGGTTTTGCCCGAGGAGGGATTGTAGATCACGATATCGGTGAAGGTCCCGCCGATATCAATGGCGGCCACCAATCTCCGCCCTGAACTCGTGGACGAGGCGTCTCGCTGTTGGGCCATCACGGGCAGAATTTGGGCTGTCCTGTGTGTTGAATTCAGCGGTCAGAATCACAGGCCCCGTTCCCCATCGCCGTCGGTTCTGGGGAAGGCCTAGTGCACCTAACTATCGGAAATTCGGGCATTTGTCAATCAGCGGACGTGTCGCTCGCTTCTATCTATTTGAAATTAAATAATTTA
>MGDP01000160.1 GCA_001790955.1 Candidatus Tectomicrobia bacterium RIFCSPLOWO2_12_FULL_69_37 | reverse complement strand
CGAATTCTTCTGCGTTTTCCCTCAGCGAGGATACCCCAAAAAAGTTTTTCAGCAGCCTCTTGATCTGAAAAATGACTCGATGCTTCCTCGGTATGTTCTGTTCTCTCCTCTTGTCTCGCTCGCAAAAATTCTGGCATTCCTCTGTGAAAATGAAATATCTGAAGAAAAGCAAAGAAATTTTGTGGATGCCGTAAAGAAGCAAAGAGTTTTCCAAATTATTTATTTTCCGCCAAAACCGGGAGTTGTTGATGAAAGTCTAATATTTTTGGACCAAATTTATTCTCAGCCACTTCTCCATTTTAAGCGAAATCCAAAATCAAAGTTGTTTTCGCTGAATGACTATGGCTTCTATCTTTTCCTGCTGAAATTATCTATTCATTTTACAAGAATCGATGAGAAGGTATCGCGCTCATGAGATTGAAGGGAAAGTGATTTCCTCCCGCTGTAATTCGTGAATGTGTGGCACCTCAATGTTTTCCAGTTGGTGTCTTTTCTGGTCACATAGCTGCCTGCACTTGCCGAAACCGCCTTCCCCCCCGGTTTTTGAGGGAATTTGAGGTAGGTACGAATCCGCCGCCGCCGCTTATATTCTCCCCAGGCGGGGTTCCGCCCGGGGAGTTTTTGCGCGGGAGGGCGAGGCGGTGAAGGAGGCTCTTGGGCCGGGAGGAGGGCGAATGGCGGTTAGTGGCGCTTATTGATGGAAAAAGATACCTGAAATACCCCCGGGCGGACGGCGGCGGGGGATGAGCCCGCGCGTCGGCAGGGGCGGGTTTGAAACCCGCCCCTACGGAGAGCCGGAACGGATGGGCGAGACGGGTGTCCGGAGGTGTCCGGGGAATTCCGGGATATTCCGGGGGGAAAAATAATCTAGGGCTTGCCCTGGCCGGCCTCCATGGCCTTGCCGGAGGCGTACCACTCGGGGCCGGGCTGCTCGGGGGGGTCGTCGTAGCGCTTGATCTCGACCTCGATGTTGTCCGGGTCGTAGAAGTAGGTGGCGTAGCCCACCCCGAAGGCGCCGAGGTTCTTATCCTGGCGGTGGATGTGGACGCCGTGCTCCTTCGCCCGCTCGATGACGGCGCCGTACTCCTCGTCGGAGAGGCTGAAGGCGATGTGGTCCATCCCGCCGCGCCACTTGCGGTCCCCCCGGCCGGCGAGGAAGTCGGAGATCTGGCGGGAGTCGTGCCGGAGGTCCTCGTCGGCCTTCTCGAAGTCGGGGCTGTAGAAGAGGACGAGCACGTCCTCCCCCACCCGGAAGACCACCTGGTCGATCTTCCCTCCCGCGATGGGGCGCCGGCCCACGGGCTTGAAGCCCATGACGTCGCGGTAGAAGGTGACGGAGCGCTCCAGGTCGGTGACCCGCAGGGCGACGTGCTCGATCATTTTTTTCATTTCCGGTTTCCTCCAAGCGGGCCCGGCGGCGGCGCGGCCGCCGCGCCGGGATGCCGAGCCCGATGTCCCTTTATTGAAGGATCGCGCAAAGGCTGGAGCCGCGCAATCGGCCGTCAGCCGAGCCCTCCGTGCGCCTGGAGCTCGCGCCGCAGCTCCCCCACGATGCGCACGAAATCGGGCGACTCCATGGTGGCCAGGTCCCGCGGGCGCGGGAGCGCCACCTGGGCGACGGCCTGGACCCGCCCGGGGCGCCGCGAGAGGACCACCACCCGGTCCGCCAGGAAAACGGCCTCGGAGATGCTGTGGGTGATGAAGAGGACCGTCTTGCGCCGGTCGAGCCAGATGCGCTGGAGCTCCAGGTTCATCATCTCCCGCGTAAGGGCGTCGAGGGCGCCAAAGGGCTCGTCCATGAGGAGCAGGGGCGGGTCGTGGATGAGCGCCCGGCAGAGGGAGACCCGCTGTTGCATCCCGCCCGACAGCTGGAAAGGGTAGTGGTGCTCGAAGCCCTCGATGCCCACGAGGCGGATCAGGTCGCGGGCCCGCTCGAGGTGGGCGCGGTAGTCGAGCCTCTGCACCTCCACCTGGAGCATGATGTTGCCGAGCACGGTGCGCCAGTTCATCAGGACGGCGCTCTGGAACACGATCCCCACGCCGGGCGCGGGGCCCCTCACGGGCTCGCCGTAGATGCGGATGCTGCCCTGGCGCGGGGGCAAAAGGCCGGCCAGGGCCTTCATCAAGGTGCTCTTGCCGCACCCGCTCGGGCCGAGGACGGAGATGAACTCCCCGTCCTCGGCCTGGAGCGAGATCCCCTCCAGCGCATGGACCGGGCCCAGCCTGGAGGGGTAGACGACCCGGAGCCCGCTGATCTCGAAAGCGGCCGGCATTTCCGCTTGGCCGCCTCTCAGCCCTGGCCTGCGGGAACGAACTGGTTCGTGAAGAACTCGCTCACAGGCAGGGCCTTCCCCGTCATGCCAGGCGTGAAGTCCACGAGAACCTTCTGGGAGGATTCCCAGTCCTTCTCGCTCATCCAGCCGAGAGGTTTCCCCTGGGTGTTCGCCGTGCCCATCATCTTGAGGGAGAGCTGCATCACCTGCATGAACATGGGCTTGTCCTTCTGCTGCTTGGGGAATGACTTCAGGAATGCGTCCACCGCCGGTCCGGGGTTCTTCTGGGCGTCGAGCCATGCCCGCTGGGTCGCCCGGACGAAGCGGCGGACGGTATCCGGGTTCTTCGCGAGGTAGTCCGTGTTCACGAAGATGCCCTTGTGGAGGATGTTCACCCCGTGGTCGGCGAAGGAGAAGTATCCCACCTTCTTGCCCGACTTGGCCTCCATGAGGGGCACCATCTTGTTCCAGAGCGTCCCCGTCGCGTGGGCCGTGCCGCCCAGCACGGCGAAGACCTTGCCCATGCCGGGCATGTAGGTCCACTTGAAGTCGTCCATGCGGAGGCCGTTCTTCGCCATGAGGGCGCGGACGGAGGCGTCCTCGGAGCCGCCGGGAGACATGGAGATGGTCTTGCCCTTGAGGTCCTTGAGCGACCTGATTCCCGAGTCCTTCATGTAGAGGAAGGCGCCCCCGCCCTGCTGCAAGAGACCCATGACGGCCTTGATCTTCGCACCCTGGATGCGGCCCATGATGAGGGAGCCGAAGTCCGCGAAGCCGAACTCGTAGGAACCCGCCGCCATCACCTTGACCGCGTCCCCGGAGCCCGTGCCGTCCAGTATCTCCACGTCCAGGCCCTCGGCCTTGTAGTAGCCCTTGGCCACGCCGAGGAAGAAGGGCGGGATGTCGCCCGAGACCTCCATCTTCCAGTCCGTGTGGAGGCGGACCTTCTGGGCCGCGTCCGCGGACGCGGCACCCAATGCGAGAAAGAAGCTGAAAACGATGGTGAGAAGCTGTCTGGCTCTCATTTTTGCTCCTCCCTGCGTTGCGGGTCACCCGAAATCTGGCCGGGGCGGGCCGCCTGGCCGCGCCATCGGCCGCAACTTACATGGACACCATCCTCTCCTCGCCCCGCACGGCCACGTCCCACGGGATGAGCATCTTCTCGAGCTTCACGACGGCCGCGTAGAGCAGCACCCCGATGAGCGAGAGCGGGATAAGGGTGGCGAAGAGGCGCGGCGTCTCCAGCATGGAGTTCGAGACGATGAGCACGTAGCCCAGCCCTTTGTCCGCGCCCACGAACTCGCCCACCACCGCTCCCACCGTCGCGAAGGCGGTTGCGATCTTGAGCCCGCTGAAGATGAACGGGAGCGAGTTGGGAATCCGCACCTTCTGGAACACCTGCCACTTGGAGGCGTTCATCGACCGGATGAGGTCGAGCATGTCTTGGTCGATCGCTTTGAGGCCGACCGAAGTCGAGATCACGATGGGGAAAAACGCGATCAGCAGGCTGACCAGCACCTTGGGAAAAAGCCCGATGCCGAACCAGATGACGAACAGCGGGGCGATGGCGATCTTGGGGACGGTCTGGGAAGTGACGAAGATGGGCATAAGCGTCCGCTCGATCGTCTTCGACCAGACGACGAGGATGCCCGCCGGAACGCCAAGCAACGCGCTCGCCATAAAGCCGAGGACGACCTCCGCGCCTGTGATCCAGGCGTGCCAGAGGAGGTACGACCAGTCGTCCAAGAGGGAGCGCACCACGGCGCTCGGGGGCGGCAAGACAATGGGCTGCACGCGCAGCCACACGACGGCCGCCTCCCATGCCGCGATCAGGACGAGAAGGAAGACGACCGGATAAAGGAAGTCCACGCCGCGCCGCCGCACCCCCCGGGCGGGGGCGTCCTCCTCGGGCTCATCCATCGGGAGGGGGGGCGCTTTTTCATCCTGGTACATTCCCCAGCCCTCCTGGCTCAGAGGAAAATGACCCGCGCTTTCGCCTCAAGGATGAAGAAGGATAAACCGGATTCTAGCCCGGGCGGCCCCCCCCGGCAACCGCGCCCCTCCGGGGCGGGCCGCGGGGACGCCTCCATGCGAGTGGAGCACGCCGAGGTTACGGGCGCGTTGCCGCCGTGTTTCGGGCGCGATGCGGGGGGCGGATGGGCGGCCCGGCGGGCGGGACAGCCCTACCCGTGCGCCTTGACGGTGGGGACCGTGATCGGGAAGGCGGGCTCGGTCCTCCCCTCGGCGACGGCCCGGATGGCCTCGATGATCTTGGCGTAGCCGGTGCACCGGCAGAGGTTGCCGGTGAGCCAGTGCTTGATCTCCTCGACCGAGGGGTCGGGGTTCGCGTCGAGGAGGGCCTTGCCCGCCACGATCATCCCCGGGGTGCAGTAGCCGCACTGGGTGGCGCCGTGGCTGGCGAAGCTCTTCTGGAGGGGGTGGAGGCCGCCCTCGATGCTGCCCAGGCCCTCGATGGTCTGGATGGAGGCCCCCTCCGCCCGCACCGCCAGGACGAGGCAGGAGCTGATGAGGGCGCCGTCCATCACCACGCTGCAGGAGCCGCAGGCTCCCTGGTCGCAGGCGCGCTTGGTGCCCATCATGGCCAGGTCCTCGCGCAGCACGTCCACGAGGTAGCGCGTCACCGGCACCGTCACCTCGACGGGGTCGCCGTTCAGGAGAAAGGAAATCGTCCGCCGCTCGGCCTTGGGCATGGCCCCCCCCTGAAGGGTTTTTCCGAGAAGGATCCGCAGGCCCACAATATACCACAGCCGAAAGGCCCGCGCACGGGGGGGGCCGGCCGCTGCCCCCTCACACTTTCCTGAGCGCGGGGATGAGCTCCTTCGAGATCAGCTCCATGCTGTGGAGGGCGGTTTCGGCTGGCATCCCGGCCCAGTGGGTGCGGATGACGAGGTGGTTCACCCCCAGCTCCTCCCAGTGGGGGCGGAGCTGTTCGAAGCACTCCTCGGGCGAGCCCAGGACGAAGCGGTCCTTGAGGAGGTCATTGAGCTCCTGGTCGAAGGACTCGCCCTTGGGCATGGCCTTGTCCTGGCCCCACTTGGCGTAAGCCTGGTACTTCCCGAAGAGGTAGGGCCCGGCCAGCTCCAGGGCGCTCCGGCGGTCCCGGCTGCAGAAGACCTCCTTGATGCAGGGGAGCTCCCCGGGGAAGGGCTTGCCGCAGCGCCCGCGCTCGGCGCGGAAGAGGGCCAGCTGGCGCTTGTTGGTGGCGGTGGTGGCGTGGGGGCTGATGAACCAGGTGTCGGCGAGCCGGGCGGCGCGCTCGACGGCCCGGTCGTTGTTCGCGGCGATCCAGATGGGGGGGTGGGGCTTCTGGACGGGGCGGATGTTCATCCGCACCCGGTCGAGCTTGCAGACCTCGCTCTCCCAGGTGACCTCCTCCCCGGTCCAGAGCTTCTTTACGAGATCCAGGCACTCCTCGAAGCGGCGCACCCGCTGGCCCTTGGGCACGCGGAAGGCGTCGAACTCGACCTCCCGGTAGCCGAGACCCACGCCGAAGACGAAGTTCCCCCGGCAGATGACGTCGAGCGAGGCCACGGTCTCGGCCACGTAGACCGGGTTGTGGAGGTTGATGAGGAGGATGCCCAGGCCCACGGTCATCCCCCCCGCCTCGGCCTGGAGGCGGGCGAGGAAGGGGACGACCTGGAGCTGCCGGTTGTTCCCCTCGTTGAGGTAGTGCTGGCCGGTGAAGAGGGAGTCCCAGCCGTGGTCGCGGGCGTGGCGGACCATGGCGTACTGCTCGTCGAGCGCGGCGACCATGTCCCGGTCCAGGTGCTGCTGGTTTGTGATGAAGAGGCCCACCTTCATGCGCGTCCCCCCTGGAGCACGGTCGTGCGGCTGGGCTGGCGATGAGGAAGCCAAGCTACCCCCGCGCCGGGGGAGATGACAAGCGGGGAGGATCAGCGGGTGGGGGGCTTGAGGGGCTTCTTCCCGTCGGCGGGGGGCTTTTGGGCCGCGGCCTGCCGCCGGAAGGTCTCGAACTGCTGCTGCATCTCCTCCAGGGCGCGGGCCCGCTTGGCGTTCTCCTGCTTGAGGGCGGCGATCTCCCGGCTGCGGGCCTCGGCCAGCTCCTTCGTCTCTTGCAGCGCTCGCAGCTCCGCTTCCAGCTTCTTTTTCTCGCTTTCGAGGGCGGCCAGGAGCTTCCGAGTGTCCTGTTGCTTCTCGTGGAGGGAGCGCAGCTCCTCGCCGCTCTTGGCGGCCTCCTGCTCCAGGGAGAGGAACTCGATCCGCCGGCGCTGCTTCTCCTCCTCGAGCAGGCGCACCTGCTTGTCCTTCTCGCGGAGGCGGAAGCGGAGGGTGATCAGGCTATCCTCCCGCCCGTCGAGCGCCCCGCTCAGGGGGGCCAGGATGCCGGAGAGGCGCTGAACCTCTCCGGCGAGGGCGCGGATGTCGCGGTCCTTCTCGCCGAGGCGCCCGTAGAGCAGGTAGATCTGCGCGGCGAGGGCCAGGCTGAGGGCCACAACGGCGCCGCCCACCAGGAGCTGCATGCGCGGGCGTGGCATCCGGCGTCTCCGGGGCGGGGCAGGACCCCAGCATATCACAACGGGCCGCTTTTTCTTACGCTGCATCGCCCGGTTTGGGCGCGCGCGGGGCGGTGTGCTAGAGTAGCCGGGCCGCTCACGCCGAACCCCTCTTGAGGTGGCCATGTTCCCATCCACCGAGGATGTCCGCGCCTCTCTCGCCGGGCAGGCCTACATCGCCACGCGCGAGATCTGCACCGCTCTCTACCTGGCGGAGGGGCTGGGGAAGCCGGTCCTCGTGGAAGGGCCGGCCGGGGTGGGGAAGACGGAGCTGGCCAAGGTGTGGGCCTCGGCCACGGGCCGGAGCCTCATCCGCCTCCAATGCTACGAGGGGCTCGACGAGGCCAAGGCCCTCTACGAGTGGGAGTACGGCAAGCAGATGCTCTACACCCAGCTCCTGCGCGACAAGCTCCAGCAGGTGCTGGCCAGCGCGGCTTCGCTGAGGGAGGCGGCCGACCGGGTTTCGCAGGAGGAGAACGTGTTCTTCTCCGAGCGCTTCCTCCTCTCCCGGCCCCTGCTGCGGGCCATCCGGGCCGAGGAGCCGACCCTCCTCCTCGTGGACGAGATCGACCGCGCCGACGCGGAGTTCGAGGCCTTCCTGCTCGAGGTGCTAAGCGACTTCCAAGTGTCCATCCCCGAGGTCGGCACCATCCGTGCGCCCAAGCCCCCGGCGGTGGTCCTCACCTCGAACAACACGCGCGAGCTCTCGGAGGCCCTCAAGCGCCGCTGCCTCTACCTCTTCATAGGCTACCCGACTTCCGAGGCCGAGCTGGAGGTGGTCCGCCTCAAGGTGCCCGGCCTGGCCGCCGAGCTGGCCAAGGAGGCCGTCGCCTGCGTCCAGCGCCTGCGCCAGATGGACCTCAAGAAGCACCCCAGCGTGAGCGAGACCCTCGACTGGGCGAAGGCGCTGGTCATGCTGAACGTCCGCCACCTCGACGAGGCCACGCTGAACTCGACCCTCACCGTCCTCCTCAAGCACGAGCAGGACGTCCTCCGCGCCCGCCGGGCCTTCGAGGCCGGCCGCGCCAAGGGCATGGCCGCCGAGGCGCTTCGCCGCGGGGGCGCGAGCCGCCACGAGGCCGCGGAAGACGGCGAGGAGGAGTGGCCCCCCTCCCCGCGCCGCCGCAGGGGCCGGGACCACCGCTTCGAGGACCCCTTCCGCCGGGGTCCCGAGCGCCCGGAGGACTAGGCCGTGGACCGGCGGATGGTGGACTTCGTCCACGCCCTGCGCGCCGCGGGCGTGCGGGTTTCCCTCGCCGAGAGCGAGGACGCCTTCCGGGCGGCCTCCCAGGTGGGCGTCGCCGACCGCGAGGAGTTCCGCAACGCCCTGCGCCTCACCCTCGTGAAGGAAGAGCACCACATCCCCCCCTTCGATCGCCTCTTCCCCCTGTACTTCGGGGCGGACGAGCCTCCCGCGATGGACGACGCCCTGGGCGGCATGGGCGGGGAGGACGCCGAGCGGCTGCGGGAGGCGCTGAAGAAGCTCGCCGAGATGCTCGGTCCGGAGGTCCTTCGGAGGCTCCTTGAGCACCTGTTGAAGGGGCGGCCGCTCTCGCGCCAGGAGATGGACGCCTTGGGCCGCGAGGCGGGGCTCCCCATGGCCGGCCGCCCCAGCCAGGCCCCCTGGATGGAGAGCCGGATGAAGCAGGCGCTCGGGCTGGACGAGATGATGCAGGCCCTCATGGAGTTCCTGGGCGAGCTGGCCGCCCGGGGGATGGGCCAGGAGGCCCTCGAGCGGCTGGCCGAGGCGGCGGGCATCAACCGGGAGGCGTTGGAGGATCAGATACGCCGCGAGGTGGGCTCCGCCATCGCCCGCCGGCAGCGTGAGGACTACGAGAAGCAGCCCCCCCTCGACGAGGTGATGGACCTCCCCTTCCGGGGGCTGGGGGAGCGGGAGATCGACCGCCTGCGCGAGGAGGTGCGCCGCCTGGCCGCGCGGCTGCGCAGCCGCGCCGCCCTGCGCCACCGCCGTTCCAGGAAGGGCCGCATCGACATGCGGGGCACCATGCGGGCGAACCTGCGCTACGGCGGGGTGCCCCTCGATCTGCGCCGCAAGCGGCGGGTGCTCAAGCCGAAGCTGGTGCTCCTGTGCGACGTCTCCACCTCGGTGCGCCACTGCGCCGAGTTCATGCTCACCCTGATCTACGAGATGCAGGACCAAGTCGCGCGCGCGCGGAGCTACGCCTTCATCGACCGGCTGGTGGACATCTCGCACTGGTTCGAGGAGAACCGCCCCCGGAAGGCGGTGGCGCGGGTGCTGCGGGCGTTGCCGCCCGGCTCCTACAACACCGACCTCGGAGCCTCGCTTGCCACCCTCTGCCGGGACCACATGGGCCACATCGACCGGCGGACGACGGTCATCGTCCTGGGGGACGGGCGGAACAACTTCAACGACCCCCGCCTGGACTGCATCGAGGCCCTGAAGGGCCGGGCCCGCCGGCTCGTGTGGATGAACCCCGAGGCGCCCTGCCTCTGGGGGACGGGGGACTCCGACATGCCCGCCTACGCGCCCCACTGCGACGCCCTGCACGAGGTGGGCAACCTCGGCCAGCTCGCCCGGGCGGTGGAGCGGCTCTTCGACGGGCGCTGAGCCCGCGCCTACTGTTTATCGAGGGACAGCGAAGCGGAGTTGATGCAGAAGCGCATGCTGGTGGGCGGGGGGCCGTCGGGGAAGACGTGCCCGAGGTGGGCGTCGCACCGGGCGCAGCGGACCTCGATGCGGCGCATGCCGTGGTTCAGGTCCTCGCGGGCGGCGACGCTCTCCTCCTGGGCGGGGGACCAGAAGCTCGGCCACCCGGTGCCCGAGTCGAACTTCTCGGAGGAGCGGAAGAGCTCGGCCCCGCAGCAGACGCAGCGGTAGAGGCCCTCCTCGTGGCAGTCCCAGTACATGCCCGTGAAAGCCCGCTCGGTGCCTCCCCGGCGGGCGACTTGGTACTGCTCGGGAGTGAGCTGGGCGCGCCACTCGGCGTCGCGCTTGGTGACCTTCTCAGTCGCCATTGGAGGAGGCCGCTCCCTCCGGGGCCTTCCCGATGTCGGTCATCACTTGCCGAAGGCGGCCCTCGAACTCCTCCTTCCCCGATCCGGGAACGAAGAGAGACAGGCCGGTGGACCAGGAAGGGGGCTGGGTGTTGTTCTTGAGGGTCCATGCCACCCGCACCTTGCACTCGTTGTATGTCTTCCCCCGGAGCTCGATCGAGGAGGTGAACATGCTGCCCACGGTGGGCTCCTCCGGCAGGAGAACCTTGAATCCCCCCATGCTGATGTCGTGCGGATCGAGGGTCAGGTCGGTAAGGCCGGGGGCGCTGATCAGAACGGGGAAGAGGACGAAATTGATCGGGAAGCGCGGGAATTTCCGTTGGTTAGAGGTCTTGGCCATCCCAGTTCTCCAGGATGATGTGCTCCCCGGATGGACCTAAGAACGCGTGAACCATTTCACCTTACCTTCTCCCCGGAGGGGGCGCAAACGGCGATTTCACCCTCTCAGGAGGCGCCCGCCCGTCTCCCCTCCGTCCACGAGGAGGCTGTCCACGCGCTCCGGGTAGAAGCTGATGAGCCCCCGGATGCGCGGACACTCGGGGATGGGCTCCTCGTAGCTCCACGCGATGTCCTCCGCGCGCTTTCCGCCCGCCTCGGCGCTCCAGTAGGAGGCGGCGCCCTTGTAGGGGCAGCGGGTCCGCGTTCCGCTGGGGGAGAGGAGGTCCATCCGGACGTCTTCCTTGGGGAGGTAGCAGCGCATCGGGCGCCCCGTTTCGAAGAGAAGCCGGGGCCGCCGCGTCTCGGCCAGCACGGCGCCGCCGAGGAGGACCTTCACCCGGCGGGTGCTCTCCAAGACGTCCACCCGCACGTAGGGGTTCCGGGGATGGACGAAGATCTCCTCCTCTTCCTCGAACCAGGCGTCCATCCGATCCCAGTAGAAGGCGAGGTGGCCGCCCACGGCGGCGGCTTCCTCCCGCGGGTCCTCGTAGCTCCAGACGGCGTTCTCGGCGGACCGGCCCCCGGCCGCGAGCGTCCAGTAGGACGCATCCCCCTTCCAGGGTCAGTGGGTGGAGTGGGAGGTGCGGGCGAGCTGCTCCATCCGGACGCCCGCACGGGGGAAGTAGTACACCGGCCGGTGACCGCGCTCGAGGAGCAGCTTCACGCGGCGGCTGTCGGCGATGGCCTCCCCCGCGAAGAGGGCCCGGACGCGGCGGGGGCAGTCCTCGACGTGGAGATGAGCGCCTGGGGCGAAAGGTCCGACGGACATGACGGGTATCCTCCCAAGAGGCGAGAGGGTTTCACCTTACCCGCCCCCTTGGGAAGGCGCAAACGGCCCCCTCCTCCCTTCGAGTGGCCGCGTCCGTCCCCTCCACGGAATTGACCCCAGCAAGGGTTTGGTTTATCTAATTATTGGAATCTTCCAGGTTCCCCTCTTGGCGGAACGAGAGCGAATCCTTCGGCGAGGAGGGAGCGAGATGCCCGCCTACGACTTCAAGTGCTCCAAATGCGGAAAAAACGTCACCCTGATCCTCACCCTCACCGACTACCAGCGGAAGGCCTACAAGTGTCCGAAATGCGGCTCGAAGAGGCTGGACCGCCGCATCTCCTCGTTCCAGGTCCAGACCTCCAAGAAGAGCTGAGCGCCCTGGCCCGCCGCGGGAGGTCCGAGCCGGGGGGCCGCCCCCCCGGGGAGGGCCGCCGGGCGGGGGGCTGGCCGGCGTGAGGCAGGGAGCGATCTGGGGGGCTGTTTTGGTCGCCGGCTTCGCGGCGGCCGTCTATTTCACCCGGCGGGAGCCCCCGGGCGCGCTCGCCCCGCCTCCGCCCGGACCGGCCAGGGGGCAGCTGGCGCCCTCGAGCTCCCGTGAGGCGGATCTGGCCCATGGGAAGGCCCTCTTCGAGCGCAGCTGCATGATTTGCCATGGCCCCGAGGGGCGCGGAACCCAGGTGGGCCCGGGGCTGGTGAACGCGATCTACGCGCCCAGTCACCACGCCGACGAGGCGTTTCACCTGGCGGTGCAGCGCGGGGTGAAGGCCCACCATTGGCGGTTCGGAGACATGCCGCCCGTGCCGGACGTCCCGCCCGATCAGGTGAAGCTCATCACCGCCTACGTCCGCGACCTGCAGAAGAAGGCGGGGCTTTTCTAGCGGCGGCCCATGTCAGGATTGAGAGAAAGGGCATGACGCGGGATGCGGAGAAGCTCCGCGGGCTGAGGGAGGAGCGGCTTCGCCGCACGGTCGAGCTCTGCGCCCGGGCCCATCCCTTCTACCGCCGGCGCTTCGCCGACGCGGGCCTCTCGGCCGGGGACATCCGGACCCTGGACGACCTGGAGAAGCTGCCTCTCACCCGCAAGGCCGACTATATGGCCGCGCCCGGGGATTTCATGCTCGACCCGGCGGCGGCGCCCGGCCTTCCCTTCGAGGAGCGGGCGCTGTGGAACGTGGCCTACACCACGGGGACCACGAACGGCCAGCCCTCGCCCTTCTACAATACGACGCACGACCAGTACCACATCATGCTTCAGGCCCGGGTGTGCAGCGAGGTCGAGGGGGTGCGGCGGGGGGACGTGTTCGCCAATCTGTATCCTCTTGCACCGGTGCCGCTCGGCGCGTTCTTGTGCTGCGTCCGCACGGCGGAGATCATGGGTTTGCCCATCGTGAGCACCCTGACAGGAAACCCGCACCCAGACTACCCCGTCCGGCGCAACCTGGACGAGGCGGTGGAGGTGGCCGCCTCCGCCCGGGCCACGATCATCTGGGGCGTGCCCAGCTTCGTCCGGCGCCTCCTGCTGCGCGCGCGGGAGAGGGGAGTCCGCCTGCCGGGGGCGCGCATGGTGGTGGCGGCGGGCGAGGGCGTGAGCCGGAGCCTCCGGGAGGAGTACATGGACCATCTCCGGCATTTCGGAGCGGAGGACCCGCAGGTGAGGTCCCGTTATTCCGCGACCGAGATGCAGGGGGGGCTGGTGCAGTGCTGCAACGAGGCCTCTCCCCACAATGTGGTGCCCGAGCTCTACCTCCTGGAGGTGGTGGACCCGGAGACGGGCAAGCGGGTGGCCGAGGGGGAGGAGGGGTGGATCGCCCTCACCCACCTCCACCGGCGGGGGACGGTCTTCCTCCGCTACCTCATCGGGGATCTGATCGCCCTCCGGACCGAGCCCTGTCCCCACTGCGGGCGGCTGGGGGAGCGCATCGTGCAAGCTCCCCGCCGGACGGGCGAGTTGGTGAAGGTGAGGGGGACGCTCATCAACCCCGGCATCGTCTTCGACCTCCTCTCGGCGGACCGGGCCATCCGGGAGTATCAGCTGCTCGTGCGCAAGGAGAAGCCCGGGGACGCGGACTCGATGGACGAGTTGGTCGTCCGCCTGGAGGCTCCGGAAACTGAAAGGGGCCGCTTGGCGGCCGAAGTGCCCGCGGCGATCCAGGGGGCCGTCATGGTGAGGCCGCGGGTGGAATTCGCCGGGCCGGGAGAGCTCCATGATCCCATGAAAAACGTGAAGGCGCGCCGGTTCGTGGACGAGCGGCAGGGGCGGTAAGCGCCCCAGGGAGGGTGCCGGCGGCCTGGCCGGGGTCCGTAAGAAGGGGATTGTCCTTTTTTCGCCTTGGTGGATATAATGGCGTGGGGGCCTAGCTTTTGGCTGGGCGGGGTTGGCGCAAGAGAAGGGGTTTCCGGTGTTTCCCGTCGGGGCAAACATCCAGATCATCGGATACCTGGATAAGCGGAAGCTCAACTCCCGCGTCATCGGCTGGAGCGACGGGGAGTTCGTCGTGATTGAGCATCCCGTCGTCCAGGGGGAGTTGGCGATGCTGCCCAAGGACGCCGCCGTGGTCTGCCGCGGCACGGTGGAGGGGCGCACTTACGCCTTTAAGTCGCACGTCCTCCATGTCATGGTCCAGCCCTTCAATTATCTCTTCCTGAGATATCCCCGGGACATCCAGGAAGTGACGGCCCGCCAGGGCCTCTGGGTGGACATCGAGGCGAAGGCCGGCATGGTCCTGTCCCCGAGCGACGCCCCCATCCCCCCCGCGGGCTTAAAGGAGATGGCGGGCCTCGTTCACAACATCAGCACGGGGGGCTGCGTCGTGTCCCTTCCCAAGGAGGCGAACCTGAAGGCGGTTGCGTGCGTCTTCCTCAGCTTCGAGTTGCCCAACGGGACGTCCGTGAAGTACCTCAAGGGTTCGGTTCCCTCCGATTTGCCCCTGGACGGGGATGGCGTGGTTGAGCTGCACTTCGACGAGGGCGACCCGAACGCGTCGCCCGTTTTCGATTTCCTGCTCCTGGCCAGCAAGATCCTGCAGCCCAACACAGAGTAGGAACGCGCAGCCCCCCGCCGTCCGTCTTCCCGGCGGGGCGTGAGGTCCTCCGGCATCCCCGTTTTGAATTCAAACTGCCAGGGAACGATGCGGGGGAGTCCCCCGTTTGGAGCATGACATGCTGACCTGTACCCGTTGTGGCGGAGAAAACCGGCCCGAGGCCCTGTACTGCCGCCATTGCGGAGGGGCCCTGGGGACCGCGTGCCCCGCCTGCCAGGCGCCCAACCTGCGCGGCGCGGCGTTCTGTGACCGCTGCGGGACCAGTCTGACCGCGAAGGGCGCTGGCCCCGGCCCATCCCAGGCGGGCGGGCGGGAGGACGTTCCTTCCGGATCGGGCAAGGCGGAGGACGGAGCTTCCTACACCCCCCGCCATCTCCGCTCCGTCGTGGGGCCGGCCGGAAGGATCCGGGGAGAGCGCAAGGAGGTCGTCGTCCTCTTCGCGGACGTGAGCGGCTTCACGGGCCTCTCGGAGGAGGTCGACCCCGAAGAGGTCCACCGCGTCATGAACGGGTGCTTCGAGATCCTGACCTCGGAGGTCCACCGCTTCGGAGGAACGGTCAACCAATACACCGGCGACGGCGTGATGGCCCTCTTCGGCGCTCCCCGTGCCCTGGAGGGCGCCCCCC
Organism: Candidatus Tectomicrobia bacterium RIFCSPLOWO2_12_FULL_69_37; assembly: GCA_001790955.1. Lineage (GTDB taxonomy): Bacteria > UBA8248 > UBA8248 > UBA8248 > UBA8248 > 2-12-FULL-69-37. The sequence goes on along the minus strand of MGDP01000160.1, from coordinate 9,932 downwards.
GCGACAGCATCCGGACGGCGCTCCACATCCAGGAGAGGCTCAAGGACTATGCGACCCGCCTCGAAGCCGAGCGCGGGCTCCGCTTCCGGGTGCGGATCGGGCTCAACGCCGGGGAAGTGGTGGTCGGTGCCATCGGCGACGACCTGCGGATGGACTACACCGCCATGGGCGACACCACCAACGTGGCCGCCCGCCTCCAGGCGGCCGCCACGCCGGGCGAGATCCTGGTGAGCGAGAGCCTCTTCCGGCTCACGCGGGAATGGTTCAGGTTCGAGGATCTGGGGGAGCGGATCTTCAAGGGGAGATCCAAGGCCATCCGGGTGTACCGCGTCACAGGAAGGGGGAAGGTGAGCACCCGCATCGAGGCCGCCGCCCTGAGGGGCCTCACCCGGCTGCGCGAGAGGGAAGAGGTCCTCGACGCCCTGCTTCACCTCTACGGCGAAGTGCGGGAGGGCCGGGGGCAGATCGTCGCCCTGACGGGCGAGGCGGGCATCGGGAAGAGCCGGATGGTGTACGAGCTGAAGGAGGCGCTCAAGCGGGAGCAGGCCGATCCGCCCCTCTGCCTCACCGCAAGCGCCACCCATTACGACCGCTACGCCCCCCTTTCCCTGCTGCGCAGGATCCTCAAGTCCTATGCCCAGACCGTGGCGGAGTACTGCCCGGTGGTCCCTGGCGGGGAGGATGGCTACTGGCAGGAGGTGATCTTGGCCCGGGCCTCGCAGCTCCTGCCCGGCACCGAGGACATTCCCTCCATCCAGGCCATCCTCCGGCGGAGCGCCGGCAGTGAGCAAGCCGTCGCGGCGGACCTGCAGCGAGGCCTCGAGGCGCTCCGGGCCATATTCATCCTGGAGTCCCGGGAGCGCCCGCTCGTGCTCGCGGTGGACAACATGCGCGACGCGGAGCCTTCCTCGCTGGAATTCCTCGACCTGCTGGCCAGCCGGATTTCCGGGGCGCGGGTGCTGTTCATCCCGGTCCACCGGCCCGGCTTCGAGAATCCCTGGGGCTCCAGGAGCAACTTCCATCAGATCGCGCTTTGGCCCCTCTCGCCCGAGGCGGCCGAGGAGATGCTCTGCGAGATGCTGGGGCAGCCCGCCTCGCCCCAGCTGGTGGAGGTGATTCTCTCCCGGGCGCAGGGAAACCCCTTCTTCATCGAGGAGCTGGTGCGGGGGATGCGGGAGAGCGGCTCCGTCGCGAGCGAAGGCGGCCAGGCGCGCCTGAGGACGTCGGGAGAGGAGATTTCGTTCCCCCGCACCATCCAGGACGTGGTGCTGGCCCGGCTCGACGCCCTGCCTCCCCACCTTCGGGAAGTCCTGCAGGCGGCGTCGGTCATCGGCCCCCGGTTCGACTGCGATCTGCTCGCCGGCGTCCTGGGGGATGCGCCGGACCTGGAGGCCCGCCTGGCCGACCTCCAGGAGATAGAGATCCTCTACGCCAGCGAAGGGAAACTCCGCGGGGAATGGCGATTCTCCAACCGCATGATTCAAGAGATGGCCTACAAGGAGATGCTGCGCGGCCAGCGCGCTCTTCTCCACGAGCGCACCGGCCTGGCGATCGAGTCCCGGGGCCCGGTTGCGGTCGAGGAGAATCTCGACCGTCTCGCCTCCCACTTTCAGCGGAGTGACAACCTGGAGCGGGCGGCCCACTATCTCGTCCGGGCGGGCCGGCGCGCGTATTCCCTCCTTGCCTTGCCCCTGGCGGCCTCCCGCCTGGAGCAGGGCCTCATCTTCATGGAATCGCTGGGGGAGAAGGAATCCCGCGCCCTCCTCGGCGAGCGGATCCGCGTCCGGGGCGAGCTCGCGCTGGCCCTTTTCGGCTTGGGGGCCGACGAGAGGAGGGTCGAGACCCTTCTTTCCGAGATGCGGGAGATGGCCGGGCGGGCGGGGGACCTGCTGCAGCTGGCGATGGCCGATATCCACATGTGCACCCTCCGGTTCCGCCAGGGGAACCAGGCGGCCGTCGTCGAGTCGGCCGAGCGGGCCATCCGGACGGCGGAGCGGGCCGGGGCCTGGGAGCCGCAGTTCCGCGGGCACGCCGCCCTCGCGTCCGCCTACCGCCTCATGGCCAGGAACCGGGAGTCCATCGAGGAGAGCCGGCGGGCGATCGAGATCTACGAGCGGCAACCCGGGGACCGGGAGCGCCAAGGCGGGGGGCTCGTGAGCGTGTACATCGAGGCTTTGTCGGGCTTGGCTTCGACGCATGCCGTCATCGGAGAGGCCGCCGAGTCCGAGGAGTGGTTTGCGCGCGCCCGGGAGGCGGCCACTTCCGAGCGCTCCGTCCTCTCGATGGGGCTCGTTCGCTATTTCGAGAACTTTCTGTTGATGGCCAGGGGGCGGTGGGCCGAGGCGGAGGCCTCCATGTCCTCCCTCCTGGATGAGGTGGGGAAGTACAAATTCCCATTTGCCCGCTCGGGAGTCGCGGTCTGGCTGGGAAGGGCGAAGATCCACTTGGGAAAAGTGGAGGAGGGGCTTCGGCTGGTAGAGGAGGCGACCGAGGAGCGGCAGCGGATCGGCCAGCGCCTCCTGCTCAGCATGAATCAGCTCGTCCGGGCCGAAGGCCTCCGGCTCCTCGGCCGGGGGGAAGACGCCCTCGCGGCCGCTCGCGGCGCCCAGGAGGCGGCGCGGAGCGCGGGAGAGGAGTCCACCCGGCTGCTCGCCCTGGAGCTCGAGGCGCGCATCCTGTGCGAGGCGGCGGGTCCGGAGGAGCTGCGGTCCCGGCTGAGGGATTACGAGGAAGTGCTCGCGCAGTTGCGCCGGTCGGAACTGGGCCCCGACTGGATGCGGGGGAGGCTGAGGCTGGCCGCCTGGCTGGCCCGCCTGGGGGATGATCGGCACGCCCATCCGATGGAGCAGGAAGCCCGGCGTTACCTGAAGGCCATGGGCGTCCCCGACGCCGATGGAAGCCTGGATGAGGCCAGCGAAGCGGAGAGCGGGAGAATCTCCTCGGGCCGCCGCTGAAAGGGACCTGGATGAGGGGGAGTCGCCTGAATCGTGTGGCTTTGTTTCGAACCCGGAGGCCAAGGAGAGTGTTCCCCGGCTCGGGAAGCGGGATTGGCAGCGGCTTTTTGACACTTTTCGGTTTCTCCGCCGAGAGGTTTTGACCGAGGGTGACGTTTCTTCGCTCCTTCTGGCCCCAAGGCACGTTGATTCTCTTTGGTTTTTGGAGTAGAGATCCGTCTCATTACGAGACGGCTTTTCGGAATAAGCTGAAGAAAATCAGCTACCTTCGGACTTAATGTAAAGGGCGGGTTTGGCTTACAATTCAGGGTACAAGGTGGGCGAGGGAAAGTTCGAAAACTTCGTCGGCCGTTACATTTTCTTCGCCGTTTTGGCATCATCATTGCTGGTGATCCGGAGTGGTGTATTCTTTTGCGTTCAGGGATGGGAGAAGTGTGCGGATGGCACCTCAAGAATGAGGGGGGGGTCGCCGTTGATCCCCGATGGGTGAAGCCCGCCGGATCAAGCTTATGGGGAGCCGCTTCGATGCGGCTGATTTGGGAGTGTCCGCCCCGGAGGATGGTCAGCCACCCGTGAAGAAGCCCGTGCGAGCTCGCAGCCAGGTGAAGAACCCGGGGAAACCGCGCAGCCATTCGGGCGGCGACGGTGCCGCCCCCAAGGGGCGGCGGCTCGCCGCGCTGGTCGAGTCCGACCGGGGCGAGCTGTTCTCGATCCTCGTCGGGTGCAGCCCCGACGCCATCATGGCGGTGGATCAGCGCGGGTTCGTCCGCTACATGAACCCCGCCGCCGAGCGTCTCCTGGACAAGTCCTCCGCCGACCTCGTCGGCCGGCCGTTCTCCTTCCCCGTGGACAGCTTCCGCTCGCAGGAGGTGACCGTCTCGGGAAGGGGCACCGACTTCAAGGTGGCCGAGATCCTGGCCGAGGAGGCGGCCTGGGGCGGCGAGAAGTTCTACGTGGTGAGCCTCCGCGACGTCACCCGCAACGTCCGGATGCGGGAGCAGCTCCGCGCCCTCTCCGACGTGGATCCCCTCACCGGCCTCCTGAACCGCCGGGGCTTCTTCGACGCGGCCCAGCGCCAGCTCAGCCTGGCCCAGCGCACCAAGCGCGGGATGACCTTCCTCTTCGTCGACCTGGACGGCCTCAAGCGCATCAACGACACCCACGGCCACCTGGAGGGGGACCAGTGCCTCATCGAGGTGGCCAGCATCCTGCGGAAGACCTTCCGCCAGCCCGACATCCTCAGCCGCTACGGGGGAGACGAGTTCGCCATCCTCGCCATCGAAGCCATGGAGAGGAGCTCTCGGAAGATCATCGACCGCCTGCACAAGAACCTCTCGGCCCACAACGCCCGCAAGCGGCCGGACCGGCGCCTCTCCTTCAGCCTGGGCCTGGCCCATTTCGACCCGGCCTCGCCCACCTCCGTGGAGCAGCTCATCGAGCGGGCGGACGAGCGGATGTACGAGAACAAGAACCTGAAGAAGCGCGGGCGCGCCGCCCGGTAGCCCCACCGCTTAGGCCCTCACCCGCCGGTCCGCCAGCCGCAGCAGCGCCGCCGCCAGCACCTCCGTTCCCTGGACCAGATGCCGGAAGCGGGTGAGCTCCTCCGGCGTGTGGGAGAGCCCCTTCACCGAGGGGATGAAGAGCATCCCCATGGGGCAGAGCGCAGCCATGCGGCAGGCGTCATGGACGCCCCCGCTGGGGAGGGTGATCCAGCGGTTCCCCGCCGCCTCCGCTCCCCGGATGAGGGCCCGGCGCACCCCCGGCGAGGCTGGGCAGGGCGGCAGGACGTGGATATCGGCCAGCCGTCCCGGCACCTTCCGCGTGCGGCGGATGCGCGCGAGCTCCCGCCGCATCCGGCCCAGCATCCGCTTGAGGGCGGGGAGGGTCCGGGCGCGCAGGTCGAAGGAGAGCGTCGCTCCCCCCGGGACGATGGAGATCCACCCCGGCCGGACGGCCACCTCGCCGAAGGTGAGGGTGACCCGCTGCCCCGCCGGCGCCCGGCGGACGACGCGCTCCATCCCCACCATGAACTCGGCCGCCGCCATCGCCGCGTCCCGGCGGTAGGGCATGGGCTGGCCGCCCGAGTGGGCCGTCACCCCCCGGAAGATCGCCTTCCCCCGCACGTAGCCCACCACGCGGTCCACCACCCCGATGGGCACCCGCTCGGCCTCAAGCACGGGCCCCTGCTCGATGTGGAGCTCGATGAAGGCCTTGAGGGAGCCCCGGGCCAGCGCGCAGGAGGCCGCGCGCGCCGGGTTGCCGCCCGCCGCCGCGACCGCCTCGTACATGGACTTCCCGGTGGGGGGGTGGATCGCCCGCTTCATCTCTTTCGGCCCCACCACCCCCGTCATGACGCTGCTCCCGAACACCGTCATCCCGCAGGCGGACTCCTCCCCCACGAAGGCCACCACCTCGATCGGATGGTCGTGCGGCGCCCCGCTCTCCCCGATGCGGCGCACCGCTTCGAGCGCGGCCAGCACCCCCGCCGGCCCGTCGAAACGGCCGCCCGGGTTCTGGCTGTCGAGGTGGGAGCCCGCCATCACGGCGGGGAGGCCCCGCACCCGCCCCTCCTTCCGGCCGGTGAGATTCCCCACCGCGTCCACCCGCGTCTCGAGGCCCGCCTGTTCCATCCATCGGCGCGCCAGGTCCCGCACCCGGTTGTAGGCCGGGGTGAGGGCGACCCGCGCCAGGCCCGTCTCGCCGACGCGCCCGATGGCGGCCTGGGCGTCGAACTCGCGCTTCATCCGGGCCCGGTTGGCCCGCAGGGGAAGTTGGACGGCCATCGGTCCTCCTGAAAGGGGCGCCTAGAACAGATCCCCGGGCACGGGAATTTCTGCGTACGCCTCGGGCCGGAGGGGGCGCTCCGGCGCGATCCCCAGCAGCCCGAAGTAGTGGTAGGTCTGCCGCAGGTGCTGGACGGCGTGGCCCAGCGCCATCTCCATGAGCAGGTGGACGCTGATGGCCCCCATGTAGCTCTCCACCTCCTTGGCCAGGCGGTCCGGGTTCTTCCCGATGAAGTCCTCCAGCCTTGCCTCCATCATGTCCCCGTACGCGCAGATGTCCTTCGCGGTCCGGTAGCCCTCCGCCTCGGCCTCGTAGCGCCGCACCATCTCCTCGGTGTAGCGGCCCGTCTCCCAGGCCTCGATGCAGAGGCCGGGGCGCTCGAAGATGTGCCAGGTGAGCTGACGCAGGGTGCGCTTGCGGCCCGGGGAGACCCAGCCGAGCGTTTCCTGGGGGATCTGGCGCACCGCCCGCCGCGCCGCCTCGAACACGAGCCGGTAGTGTTCGAGCATCTTCCCCGCCGCGAGGAGGCCCCTGGCGGACTCGCCGATGCCGAAGGCGGCCTTGAGCTCGGGGATGTTGAAGCCCACCACCACCTTCTCCCCCCGCACCGAGACGGGGAGCGCCTTGATGCCCAGCGCCCGAAGCTCCGCCTGGGCCGCGGGGTCGTTCGAGCAGTCGCGGTTGACGACCGGCACCCCGTTCGACGAGAGGAACTCCCTCGTGCAGGCGCAGGTGTATCAGCCGTGGCGGGTGTAGACCTTGACGGGCTCCATGCGGGGCCTCCTCCGGAAGGGCCTGGATGCGGGTGCTATCTCCATCCGTTTACCCCATCCCCTCCCTCCTGTCACCTTTGCGGGACGGCTTTCCCCCCGGCGGGTTCTCGCCTATATTCGGTGGGCCGCACCCCGCCCGGGGAGCCCCTTCCCATGCCCCTCCGGCCCCCCTGGATCGTCAAGGGCGACATCGACGGCTTCTTCGGCCTGTGGATGGACAACCTCGTCCAGCTCCTCCTGATCGTCTCCCTCCTGAAGGGCGTGCTGGGCTTCCCGGACGATCTGATCTTCGGCCGGGTGCTGCCCGGCGCGGCCCTCAGCATCCTCCTCGGCAACCTCTTCTACGCCTGGCAGGCCCGCCGGCTGGCCGCCCGCGAGGGGCGGGAGGACGTGGCCGCCCTCCCCTACGGCATCAACACGGTGAGCCTCTTCGCCTTCGTCTTCTTCATCATGCTCCCCGTGAAGCTCCAGACCGGGGACCCCGAGGCCGCCTGGCGGGCGGGGCTGGCCGCCTGCTTCGTGAGCGGGGTGATCGAGACGGCGGGCTCCCTGGTGGGGAGCTGGGTGCGGCGGGTCACCCCCCGGGCGGCGCTGCTCTCGGCGCTCGCCGGGATCGCCCTCACCTTCATCTCGATGGACTTCGCCTTCCGCATCTGGGAGAAGCCCGTCGTCGCCATGGTGCCGCTGGGGGTCATCCTCCTCCACTACTTCGGGGGGGCGCGCTTCCCGGGGGGGCTCCCCGGGGGGCTGGTGGCCGTGGCGGCGGGGGCCGTCCTCTCCGCCCTCCTCTACGGCTTCCCGGGGGGCATCCCCGCCCCGGCCGGCTTCGCCCCGCCCGGCCTCTGGCTGGGCGCGCTCTTCTCGGCGCTCACGGGCCCCCTGGCCTGGAGCTACCTCGCCGTCTCCCTCCCGATGGGGCTCATGACCCTGGTGGGGAGCCTGATGAACCTGGAGAGCGCCGAGGCGGCCGGGGACCGCTTCGATACGAGAAGCTCCCTCGCCGTGAACGGGGCGGGCTCCCTCGCCGCCGCCTTCTTCGGGAGCTGCTTCCCCACCACCCTCTACATCGGCCACCCGGGGTGGAAGGCGCTCGGCGCGCGCTCGGCCTACAGCGCCCTGAACGGCGCCGTCATCACCCTCCTCTGCCTCACCGGCTCCGTCGCCGCCCTCGCCCGGCTCGTGCCCGAGGAGGCCGTCATCGCCATCCTCCTCTGGGTCGGCCTCGTCATGGCGGCCCAGGCCTTCCAGGCCACCCCCGCCCGCCACGCCCCCGCCGTGGCGCTCGGCTTCGTCCCCTCGGTGGCCGCCTGGGGGTTCCTCATGAGCCAGACCGCCCTGAGGGGCGCGGGCACCGGCCTCCACCAAGTGGGCGAGAAGGCCCTCGCCGCCGCGGGCCTCCACGTCCAGGGCATGATCACCTTGGAGCGCGGCTTCATCTTCTCCTCCATGATCCTCACCGCCATGGCCGCCGCCCTGATCGACCGCGACCGGCTCAGGGCCTCGGGCTGGGCCCTCGTGGGGGCCCTCCTGAGCTGGTTCGGGGTCATCCACGCCTACGCCCTCACCCCCGGGGGCGTCGTGAGCCCCTTCGGCTGGGGCCAGGCACCCGACGTCGCGCTCGGCTACCTCCTCATGGCTGGGATTTTCCTGCTCTCCGGGCGGGGCGGAAGGGGAGAGGGAGAGAGGGAAGAAAAAACCCCCCGGAGTACCCCGTAATATCCCGGACACCCCCGGACACCCCGGGAAGGCCCCAGGACGGGGGGAGAGGGAAGAAAAAAAGCTCCCGGAATGTCCCGGAAAGGCCCAGACACCCCCGGACACCCTTGGATTTTTCCGGTGGAACGTCCGTGAAAACCGTGGACACCGCTTTGACCCCCGGGTGAAAACCGCCTCCGGCCTCGCTCCCTCGCCATGACCTCCTCCACAGGCGCACCACGCCCGGAGCCAGCATAGGGCGAGGCGGGGGAGAGGTTCTGACATCAAACGCCGTCAAATTCGCGCAGGTTCGGGGGAGGGAGAAACAAGCGGTAAACGGGACAGAAAGGAGCTTAGAAACTGCGGAAGGAGGAGAGGAAGTGGACGAGAAGAGCTACCGACCGACTTCTCCCCACCCAGGAGGCATGCTGGTAACTCGAAACATTTGAACATTGCCACAATTCGAGCACTCGAAAATCCGGAATGCTTCTCCAGGGGCACTCAAACCAAAGTTTTGAAGCGCGCTAGGCCCGCTGCTTTCGTGGATGTGAATCCTATATACGCCGACACCACACACATGACACCATCGCTCGACATCCCGGTGAATTACCTGTCCGCCTCGCCGTAGAGCTTCAAGCAAGGTATCAATCTGCGTAAGTAGCTCGCTGGCGGATGTCCAGACTTGGCCCTCGTGCTCATGAACGCTCCCCCGCAAAAGGCGATTTATCCATCTCATTCGCTCGTCTTTGGGGAACTGGTGCTCGAGATTGAATTCCGGATGATCAAAATACCAAAGCCGCATTTTCGTGCGGCCAGAGACCATCGCCCAAAGAACTTTACCCAAGCTGAAGACATCAAAAGAAGGGCGTACCTCGTCGACCCGCATTCCCATTGCCCAACCAGGCATCCAATCGCGACTGCCGACGTTCTCGTAGGTGTCTGAAACCCGAGTCCTCTTTTCATCCTCAAAATACACGATACCAAAATCGCCGAGCACAAGCTCCGACTCAGCCACGAAGATATTCTCAGGCTTGATATCGCGGTGAACGAAGCCAGTGTTATGCAGAGCTGCAACTCCAGCCACCAGACCCCGGAACGCTTCCAACGCTCTCTCGGGCTGTCCCACGAAACGACCGGGATGCTCAACGAGCGTGCCCTCACGATAAAATGGCGTTACGAACCAGCCTTCATGAACCGAGTGGTCGATGACGTGTATCAAATTTGGATTTTTTAGTTGATCGAGCACAGCGACTTCGTTCTTCAGCCGGTCGAGAGCTTTCTCATTCGTTCGTGCTGGCTCGTGGAGGACTTTCAGAACGCTACAGTATTTCTCAGACTCCCTCCCAAGGTACTTTTCAATTACCGTGAGGACTCTCTTCGCGTCACGCGTGGAGTCCTCACGGGAGTGGATTCCTGATATTCCCCCGAATGCATTCCGGAATTCCCCAAAAAGCTTTCCCATATCTAGCAAGTCGGTGTTGAGCGCCAAATAGGCGACGCCTTGACCCCCTCGGCCAATTTCCCGAATTGTTTCCCATCTTCCGAACTTCATCACGCTGCCCTCATCACCTTAAATTGAGCTTGAGACGAGGTGCAATTACTGCGGGCGGGATGAGATGACTCCAGATCGGTGAGCAGCGGTCTGAACCCGACTCTCTGCCCCTACCCCTCCAGCGACAGGAGGAACGGCTCCTCCAGCGCCTCGCAGATCCAGCGCAGGAAGCGG
>MGDP01000159.1:30740-31932 GCA_001790955.1 Candidatus Tectomicrobia bacterium RIFCSPLOWO2_12_FULL_69_37 | reverse complement strand
GAAATTACTTCCGGGCGGGCCATGTCCGCTACGCCGCCTCGTGAAAGATGTCAATCATTTACCGCTCCCGGTAATAAGTGCCATAGAGGGGCAATTGAGTGGTGATATAAATAATCTCGTTGAACCTCTCAGGAAAGGTATTGCAGAAATCACAAAAAGCCTTGATAGAAATATCTATGTATTTTTGGATGATGCTCATTATATTGGAGTGAAATATCAGCCACTGTTGTATGATGTTATTTTTAGAATTCTAAAGGGCAATCGTGGATGGTTAAAGATCGCGGCGGTGAGAAATCTCGCAAAAACATTTGATAACGCCCAAAACATTGGTCTTCAGGTCAATCAAGATTTGGAGGAAATCTCTCTTGACCTGACCTTAGAAAATCCAGGAGCTGCTAGAGAGCATCTTATAAAGATTATGGGAAGTTTTTTAAATAGATGTGGCATTCGTAAGCGCTCAGAATTGATTGGTGGTGCTGCTATAGATCGACTTGTTTGGTGTTCAGCTGGTGTTCCAAGAGATTTTTTGCAGATTTTAAATCTTGCCATCCATGAGGCAAGAGAATCGAAACGACAAAGGATTTCTGTTCAAGATATTAATTTGGCGGTTGGAAAGTTTTCAGATAGAAAACTGCAAGATTTGGATGAAGAAGCGCCAGAGGTTTCTGCTCAATTGAAAGAGTGTTTGAAAGTTATTCAGCAGTTGTGTCTGGACACAAACAGAACAAATGCGTTTTTGGCGAAAAATGACATTCAAGAGGCTGCTGAAAAAGTCGCCTAAACAGGCTTCAAAGAATCGGAATTTCGTCCAATGGTAGCGAAAAACGATGGAAATCCACTACTATGATACCGAATTCTTCTGAGTTTTCCCTCAGCGAGGATACCCCCAAAAAGTTTTTCAGCAGCCTCTTCAACACAAAGGATATGAAATTCTCCAGAAGTTAGTTGATCTTCGCTTAATCCATTTGATTAATCCGAGCATCACCCCTAGAGAAGCGGGTGAAAGATTTGCGGCCTATTTGTTAGATTATTCATTTTATACTGGTGTCCGTCGTCGTCAGCGTATCAGGGAGATCAAAATTCGAGCTTCGGAGCCTTTGAGGGCAATGGACTTGAGAAAATTACCAAGAATTGATCTTAACAGAATCACACTTTGATAATTGAGTCCGATCCATTATGCGAACGTGTAATT
>MGDP01000159.1:30483-30646 GCA_001790955.1 Candidatus Tectomicrobia bacterium RIFCSPLOWO2_12_FULL_69_37 | reverse complement strand
CTTTTCGGCCGTTTTTGCGCCCTGCGCCTTATCTCCTGTTCCTGCCCGATTGACCGTTTCATGGACCGGTGAAAGAATCCCTGCTCGAACCTGACCCGAAATCCCAGGCTGGCAGAGGAGGTGTGTCCATGCGCGCGTCCGGTGGATGGATCGTGGCTGTGGC
>MGDP01000159.1:0-30460 GCA_001790955.1 Candidatus Tectomicrobia bacterium RIFCSPLOWO2_12_FULL_69_37 | reverse complement strand
AGCTTCGAGGAGAAAAGCGGGGGCGTGCTGGTGCGCCTGAACCTGGCGGGGGTGCCCGCGGGGGCGCACGGCTTCCACATCCACGAGAAGGGGGACTGCTCCTCCGCGGACGGGCTGAGCGCGGGCGGGCACTTCAACCCCCTCAAGGCGCCCCACGGGGGGCCCGGGGACGTGAAGCGCCACGCGGGGGACCTGGGCAACGTGACGGCGGACGCCTCGGGCGCGGTGAAGCGCGAGAGCCTCTTCGCGGGCTTCACCCTGGGACGGGGCCCTACCTCGGCCCTCGGGAAGGCGGTCGTCCTCCATGCGAATCCGGACGACCTCAAGAGCCAGCCCACCGGGGACGCGGGCGGGCGCATCGCGTGCGGGATCGTCGAGGCGGCGAAGTAGGGGGCGGATGATGGAGGTGGACCGCTTCGACCACGTCGTCTTCACGGCGCGGGACGTGGAGCGCACCTGCGAGTTCTACGCGCGCGTCCTCGGGATGGAGAAGGTCGTCTTCGACGGCGGCCGGGTGGCGCTCCGCTTCGGGCGCCACAAGATCAACCTCCACCAGGCGGGCCGGGAGTACCAGCCCCGGGCGGCCCAGGCCCTCCCCGGCACCCAGGACCTCTGCTTCGTCACCCGGGTGCCCCTCGCCGAGGCGATAGCCCACGTGCGCGCCTGCGGGGTGGGGATCGAGCTGGGGCCGGTGCGCAAGAGCGGGGCGCTGGGGGACATCCAGTCCTTTTACTTCCGCGACCCGGACGGGAACCTCGTCGAGGTGTCGAACTACCCCGAGGGGGCGGCCTGACCTCCGGGGGCCGGCCGGCCCCCGGAGGATTCTTCCTCCCGAGCTACTTCACCACGATATCCCACGGATGCAGCTGCTCGTCGTGCCGCGGGGTGAACTCGATCCGCTTGTTCACGCCGAAGACGTCGTGGAGCCGGTAGAGGACCTTGAACATCGCCAGGTCCTTCATCATGTCGGAGACCTTCTCGAAGGCGATCTGCTGCTCCTTCGGGTCCTCCATGGCCGCCGCCTTGTCCACCGCCTCGTCGAACTCCTTGAAGCAGACGCCGCTCCAGGCCCCCTGGCAGGTGGAGGTGCCGCGGAGGAGGAAGCTGGAGTCGCCGGTGGAGTTCCCGAAGGACTGGAAGTAGATGGAGGGGGTTTTGTTTTTCCCCTCCACGTAGGTGTTGAAGCTCCGGCGGAACATGGAGAAGGGCTGCGGGATGCAGCGGACGTCGAGGCCCACCTTCTGGAGCATCCCCGTCGCCGCCTCGCAGGCCTGGCGGTCGAAGGGGGAGTTCCCCTCCGGGCTGATGAAGTCCACCTTGAAGCCCTTCTCGTGGCCCGCCTCCTTCAAGAGCTGCTTGGCCTTCGCCGGGTCGTAGCCGTACCACTTCTTGCTCTCGTTGTAGCCGAACTGGGTCCAGGGGTGGAACATCTGGTGGGCCGGGTCGGCGTAGCCCGCGAGGAAGGTCTTGTAAATGGCCTCGGCGTTGATGGCGTAGTTGACGGCTTGCCTCACGCGCACGTCCGCGAAGGGTCCTCCCTGCGTCGTGAAGATGCCGATGTAGACGGTCCGGACGGAGGACTTGGAGACGACGTCAAGCTTGGGGTCCTGCTTGATCTGGGGGATGAAGTGGGGGAGCACCTTGTGGGCGATGTCGATCTCCCCGGCCTGGAGCGCCTTCACGCGCGTGGTGGCCTCGGCGATGGGGCGCATGATGACGGTCTTGGGCCGGTTGGGGTACCTGTCGTTCCCCCACCAGGTGGGGTTGGCCTCGAACTCGTAGCGCTGGCCCTTGGTCCACCGCTTGAGGACATAGGCCCCGCCCGAGGTGAGGCTGCGGGAGAACTCCTCCTTCTTCTTCCCTTTGTTCGACAGGGAGATGACCTCCACCCAGTTCCCGAGGCGCCGGATGAGGCCGTTGTCCGGCACCTTCATCTTGAAGATGAACTCGCGCTCGTTGATGATCTCGATTTCGTCGAAGTCCTTCCAGTAGGCCCGCTGGTAGCTCTTGTTCTCGGGGTCCACGATCCGGCCCATGGAGTACTTGACGGCCTCGGAGGTGACCGGAGTCCCGTCCGTGAACTTGGCGTTGCGGAGGGTGAACTTCATCCGCTTCGAGTCCAGCCGCTCGTACTTCTCGGCCAGCCAGGGGACCACTTTCCCCTGCTTGGCGTCTTGGATAATCAGCAGGTCCGACGCCCAGGGCCAGACCATGGCGCCGATGAAGCTGGAGTAGACGTGGGGGTCCATCGTCTCGGGCTCGCCGTTGATGGCGATGGTGACGGTGCCCCGGGGCGCGGCCTGCGCCATGGGGGCCCACAGGAGAGCGAGGGAGAGGAACAACGCGACGGCCAGGCGGTTCCGCATGGGAGGTCCTCCCGTACGAAGGAGAGAAAGGTGAGGATGGGGCTTGACGCCCGGATCGTCCCATAGGACTTGGCCCGGGTCAAAAGGGCGCGGTTTCAAGAAGTGGAACGGGAGCCGGGTGGCCGGAAAAAGATTGCGCCGTGGCCGCTCACTCCTCCCGGCGGAGCTCCTCCTTGAGGAAGTGGCCCAGTGCCCGGACGCTGCTCTCCCGGGTGGCCGAGCCCTCCGGGTGGCAGAGGATCTCATCGTCCATCCGCGCGCGGCCCACGGCGATGCGCCGGCCGCCGGGGGTGACGTCGTCGAAGAGGGGGAAGGCGAAGAGGTTCGCGGCGTCCGGGTCGCGGAGGGCGATCCTCTAGAAACCACCTCCCCAATACCTCCCCCCCTGAGGGGGGAAGGAAAATCCGCCCCCTTCATGGGGGGAGGGAGCGCCGAAGGCGCGATGGGGGGTGGGTGTGGTGAAGGTGCTCTCCTCCATCCTGGCGACCCTCAGGAGACGCTCGTGCCGGGCCTCAGCCCGCGCGCCGGGGTGAGGGGGGCGGGGCGCTCCTCCTTGATCACCACCGTGCCGGCGATCTTGTCGTGCCAGGCTTGGGCGTCCCGGTCCCAGATGGCCCAGAGGTAGCCCAGCCCGAGGAAGAAGCTGCTGAGGGTGTTCTTCATCACGCTGCGCAGCAGCATGCGCCAGAAGCCGACCGGCTCCCCCGTCATCTTGTTCACCACCCGCTCCCCGAGCAGCCACTTGCCCGGCGTCAGGCCGCGCCGCATGAACAGCAGGAGCGCAACGGCGTAGATCAGCGTGGCCAGCCAGGCCCAGCTCGCGGGGGGATCGTCGAAGGGGGTCCGGCGGTAGGGGGCGGCGAGCAGGTAGGCGGTCGCGGGCACGAGGACGCTCAGGATAGAGTCCAGCATGTCGGCGGCGAAGCGCCGCAGGATGCTCGCCTTGGCCCCCGCCTCCGCCTTGGGGAGGAACGCCTCGCACCACATGCAGAAGAGGCGATCGGGCACGATCTCCTTCGCGCAGCGCGGGCACTCCATGAAGCCCTCCCTCCCGGGGAATCTGGCCTCCACCCGGCGATCACTCTAGCATTCTTGGCGGGTCCGCGCAGGGAGCGGGAGCGGCGCCTCTCATGGCGGGTTTTCCCCGGGCCGGCGGAGCTCGAAGAGGAGCACTTCCTTCTCCCCGCCCCGGGCGGGCGCGGGGTGGGTGCCCCGGCCCGCGCGGCGGAAGCCCGCTTTCTCCAGCACCCGGACGGAGGCGGGGTTGCCGGGGAAGACGAGGGCTTCGATCCGCTCCACTCCCAGGGCCGAGAGGGCGAGATCGGCGAGGGCGGCCGCCGCCTCGGTGGCGTATCCCCGCCCCCACCATTCCCGCCCGAGCCAGTAGCCCAGCGCCGGGGGCTTGCCGGAGGGGTCCGTCTCGAGCGTGATGCAACCGATGAGGCGGCCGTCCTCTTTCCGCTCGATGGCCAGCGCCAGCGCGAGCCCATAGGCCTGGCAGGTGCGGACGCCGGCGATCCACTTCTCCGCCCCGCCCTCGGGGTAGGGGTGGGGGATGCGCCCGGTCTGGCGGGCGACCTCCCAGTCCGAGACGAGGGGGGTGATGGCGGGAGCGTCCGCGGGCGCGACCG
The DNA here is from genome assembly GCA_001790955.1 of Candidatus Tectomicrobia bacterium RIFCSPLOWO2_12_FULL_69_37. Taxonomy (GTDB): domain Bacteria; phylum UBA8248; class UBA8248; order UBA8248; family UBA8248; genus 2-12-FULL-69-37. Next base: position 26,463 of record MGDP01000159.1, on the reverse strand, counting down.
GCCGCAGGCGCAGCCGCTCCGTATCCAGGAAGGTGAAGGTGGCGAAGGCGGGGAAAAGCACGGGCCGCCTAGCCGAAGACCTCGATCTCCGGCTCCTTCTCCCCCGAGTAGACGGCCTTCACCTTCCTCAGGTCGTCCAGCACCAGCCGCTTGTCGTTTGGGTTCCGCAGCAGGTAGGCCGGGTGGTAGGTTGCCAGGCAGGGGATGCCCTGGTAGCGCCCGAACTTCCCCCGCAGCTTGCCGATGGGCGTCTTGGTCCGGAGCAGCCACTGGGCGGCAAACTTGCCGAGCGCCACGATGAGCCTCGGGCGGATGGCGGCCAGCTGCTTCATCAGGTAGGGCTCGCAGCAGGCGATCTCGTCCGGCTCCGGGTTGCGGTTGCCGGGGGGGCGGCACTTGAGGATGTTGCAGATGTAGACCTCCCCGCGAGGCACCTCGATGACGTTCTCGATCATCTTGGTGAGCATCTGGCCCGCCCGGCCCACGAAGGGGATGCCCTGGGCGTCCTCGTCCGCCCCGGGCGCCTCCCCCACGAAGACGAGCTTGGCGGCGGGGTTCCCCACCCCGAAGACGAGGTTCGTCCGCCCGGCCCCGAGCTTGCAGCGCAGGCACCCCTCCACCGCCCGGGCGACCTCCTCGAGCGTCATCTCGGCCCCGGGGTCGAAGGGCAGGGGCGGAGGGGCGAAGCCGGCCGTCCTGCGCGCGGCGGCGGCGAGGAGGGAGCTCTGGGGCGCATCCATCATCGGGAGAAGGCCCGGCTGGGCCGCCGCGGGCGGCGCCTGCGGCCGGGTTGAAGCCTGCGGCCGGGTTGAAGCCTGCGGAGGGGGAGATTCCTTCACGAGCGGAGGGACTTCTGTGCCCGGCGGATAAAGCGCGGGCGCGGCGGCGGGCGGAGCGGACACCGGGATCACGGCCGCGGCAGAAGGCCGGGAGGGCCGGGCGGCCAGGGAGACGTACTGCACCCCCGCCGCGCGGAGGCTCTTCACGTGTCCGAGCAGGGCCCGGGCGATCTCGTCGCACTCCGACATGGCGTCACCGGAAGCCGGGCGGGGGGATCATGGATCGTGAGTTATGTTTAGCAAAAGTCCCGAAATGTGGAAAGTGCAATGGATAGATTCCTTGGCATAATTTTCGTCGATGGATTCTAGGCTTTTCTTGCCGTGAATCAACTTGTTTGCGTTATCGATGATTTCTGCTGCTGTTTCAATTATAGAAAACTCGTTGGGTAATAATTCACGACTGATTTTTTTGAAATAAGGGATGAGCTTTTCGTCTTTTCCGCGCGAAAAATATGGTTGCCTTCTCTCAATTTCTTCCAACACCATCTCTAGAACGGACCTACAGAGAATGATTGATGCTCCCCATTGGCCGAGGACGAACAGAGATCGCGTTATTTCAGCAGCGGAAGCCAGTATGGGATCAATATTGCCATGGATTAAAATGGGAGAGATTTTGATCTTCCTTTCCAGGTAATCGTTGCCAGTTGGAATTTTGGCTTCATCGAATATTTCCCACATGATTTCTGGGTCAAAATTTTCGTTCTTGTAGGTGTCTTCAAAGAACCCCTCTACCAAAGATTCCAAGAAGTCGTCTTTGGTGATGACAGCCTGAATTTTTGGTTCCATATTTTGGAACACGAGATTCGCTCGCTCCTCGTAAAGTTCTTCAACTAGATTGTGTATTTTTGTCCTGTGTTCCAAAATTTCCTTGATACTTTCCGAAATTGGTATTTGGTACGGAATTTCTACCAGGCCCTTGTCTGATAGGAGCAGTCTGACGTTAGTTAATGCTTTCGCGGCGCCCCTTAAATGTTCTTCATATCGCTCTCTTATTTCGTTTGTCATTTTATCGGGGTGCCCAAAGTTTTCCCGAAATTTGATAGCCGCTTTCTGGGTTTTCTCGAGTACATAAATTTTCTTTTTAAGTTTTTCTAAATAGCCTGACATCATCGTTTCCTATAATTTTTGTGGGTTTTCCACATTTCGGCGAGCCGGTCGAGGATGGCCGAGGCGAGGGCGTCCTTCGGGAGGCGGGGGAGGGCCTCTTCCTCGCCGGAGGCGCCGATGAGGATGGCCGTGGCCGAGTCCGCCCCCATGGCGTCCTCGGGGCCGGAGACCAGGTTCGCCACGATGAGGTCGAGCCCCTTGCGGCGGAGCTTGTCCTTGGCGTTCTTCGTCAAATCCCCGGTCTCAGCGGCGAAGCCGACGAGGAGGCGCTTGCCCTTCTTCTTCCCCATCTCGGCCAGGATGTCCGCCGTGCGCTCGAGCGTGAGGGTGAGGGGGCCCTCCTTCTTCTTCTGCTTGTGGACGGTGGCGCGGGCCGGGCGGTAGTCCGAGACGGCGGCGGCCATGATCCCGGCGTGGGCGTCCTTCCAGGCGGCGAGGACGGCCTCGCGCATCTCCGCCGCGGACTCGACGCGCATCGTCCTGAGGCCGGGCGGGCCGGGGAGGCCCGCCGGGCCGCTCACGAGCGTCACCTCGGCCCCGCGCGCGGCGGCGGCGGCGGCCAGGGCGTAGCCCATCTTCCCGCTCGAGCGGTTGGTGAGGTAGCGCACGGCGTCCCACCTCTCCCGGGTGGGCCCGGCGGAGACGACGAGCCGCATCCCGGCCAGGTCGTGCGGGGGGGCAAGGAAGCGTAGCACCTCCGCGAGAATCGCCTCCGGCTCGGGCATCCGGCCCGATCCCTCGCCTTCCTCGGCCCGGGCCATCCGGCCCACCCCCGGTTCCATCACGAAGTGGCCCCTCTCCTTGAGCTTCCGCACGTTCTCCTGCACGGCGGGGCTCGCCCACATCCGAGGGTTCATGGCGGGGGCCACGAGGGCGGGGGGCCGGGCCGAGAGGAGGAGGGTGGAGAGGAAGTCGTCCCCGATCCCGCCGGCGAACTTGCCGATGAGGTTGGCCGTCGCGGGGGCGACGACGACCAAGTCGGCATGGCCGGTGAGCGAGATGTGGGGCATGTCGCCCGGGTGCGAGGCCCCCTCGATGGGGAACATCCGAGAGATGGGGGTGCGCCCCGTCAGTACTTCGAAGGAGAGGGGCTGGACGAAGGCCAAGGCGCTCCGGGTGAGGACGGCCTGGACCTCGGCCCCCAGGAGGGTGAGCTGGCGGGCGAGGTCGATGGCCTTGTAGGCCGCGATCCCGCCCGAGACGCCCAGCACGATCCGCTTGCCCGCGAGGGCCCCGCTCATGCGCCGCCCCCCGCTTTCCCCCGGTGGCCGTTGATGATGGCGGCGAGCTCCCGGTAGGCCGCGTCCAGGTCCTCGTTCACGATGACGTGATCGTAGAGGCTGCGCTGGGCCATCTCCTCCTCGGCGCGCGCGAGGCGGCGCAGGATGCGGTCCTCGGTCTCCGCCCCCCGCTTGCGGAGGCGGCTGGCGAGCTCCTCCAGCGAGGGCGGCATGATGAAGACGAGGGTGGCGTCGGGGCGGCGGCGCTTCACCTGGAGGGCGCCCTGCACGTCCAGGTCCATGATGACGTCCTCGCCCGCCTCCAGGCGCCTATCCACGGCGTCGGCGGGGGTCCCGTAGTGGTCCCCGAACACCTCGGCCCACTCGAGGAAGCCGTTCCGCTTGATGCGGGCGTGGAACTCGTCCGGGTTGAGGAAGAAATAGTGGACGCCCTCTTTCTCGTAGTGGCGGGGCGGGCGGGTGGTGGCGCTGACCGAGTGCCAGATGCCGGGGACCTCGCGCACCGCCCGATCGATGAGGGAGGACTTCCCCGCGCCGGACGGGGCCGAGAGGACGAAGATGTGGCCGCGGCGCGCGCTCATTCGACGTTCTGCACCTGCTCGCGGATCCGCTCGATGGCGCTCTTGAGGTCCACGGCCCGCTGGGTGAGGGGAAGGTCCCCCGACTTCGAGGCGACGGTGTTCGCCTCGCGGTTCATCTCCTGGACGAGGAAGTCGAGCTTACGCCCCGCGGGCCCCGGGGCGGCCAGCATCCCGCGGAACTGGGCGATGTGGCTGGCCAGCCGGCTCAGCTCCTCGCTGATGTCCCCGCGCTCGGCGGCGTAGATGAGCTCCTGCTCCAGCCGGCCCGCGTCCAGGGCGAGGCCCTCGGCGAGCTTGAGCAGCCGCTCGCGCAGCCGCGCCTGGATGGCCTCGCGCGCCTCGGGCACCCGCCCGCGGATCTCGGCGCAGATGCGCTCCACCTCGCCCAGGTGGCCGAGGAGGTCCCGGTCGAGGGCCCCCCCCTCCCGGCGGCGCATCCCCGCGAGGGATTCGAGGGCCTCCCCGAGGGCTCCGAGCAGGGGCCCGCGCAGCTCCTCCTCGGCGAAGGAGGGTTCCTGGGGCCGCAGGGCGTCCCGGAAGGCGGCGAGGAGGGGGAGGTCCACCTCGCCCGGCAGGCCCAGTTCCCGGCCCAGCGCCCGGAGGGAGTCCACGAAGGCGCGGGCGGCCGCGGGGTCGAGGGCGGGGGCGCCGTTGGCGCTCTCGTCCAGGCGGAGGTAAACGTCGAAGCGGCCCCGGGCGAAACGGGCCTTGATGGCTTCCCGGACCTCGCCTTCCAGCGGGAGCGACCACCGCGGCCCCCGGACCGATGCCTCAAGGAAGCGGTGGTTGACCGAGCGGGCCTCCACCGTCAGGGTGCCCCCCCGCAGGGGCCGCTGGCCCGATCCGTAACCCGTCATGCTCTCGGTGGTCACCGTCGCCTCCATGCGGCTTAACGCCGCTATCAAAAAAGATTACAGTAAGTTCCATAGAGAGCCCTGTCAATTTGCGGCCCCGCCGCCCGGCCCCTTCGAGCCCATGGACGCCTTCGTTCTCCAAGCCATCGCCCGCGAGCTGGATGCGGCCCTCCGGGGCGGCCGCCTGGAAAAGGCCGCCCAGGCGGACCCTTTCACCTTCGTGCTCACGTTTTCTTGCCGGGACAGGCGGGCCCGGCGGCTCCTCCTGAGCGGGGGCCTCTCCCACCCCAGGCTCCATCTGACAGAGGGGAACCCGCCCGCCCAGGCCGAGCCGGGCGATTTCCTCAGGAGCCTGCGCAAGCACCTTGCGGGCTGCCGGCTGACCCGGGCGGCGGCGGGGGAGTGGGAGCGCGTGGTTCAGCTCTCCTTCGAGCGTCCGGGCGGGGACGCCTACGCCCTCCTGGCCGAGGTGATGGGCCGCTGGAGCAACCTCGTCCTCGTGGAGGGGAAGACGGGCGTCATCCTCGACGCCCTGCGCCTCTCCACCGGGGAAGCGAACCCCGCGCGCCCCATCGAGCGGGGCGCCGCCTACCGCCTGCCCCCCGCCCAGAAGAAGCGCGCGCCGGACGCGATCGGAGAGGAGGAGTTTCTCGGCCTGCTCGCCGGAGCGGGGTCGAAGAATGGGGACCCGGACGAGCGGGCGCGCTGGCTGGTGCGCACCTTCGGGGGGCTGAGTCCGGCCGTGGCCGCCGAGGTCGCGGGGCGCGCGGGCGAGGACCCCCGCTCGCTCTGGGAGGCCTTCGCCTGGGCGGTGGGGTGCTACCGCGGGGGCGGCTTCCGCCCCGCGCTCCTCCTCGATCCGCAGGGTGCCCCGGCGGGGCTGAGCGCCCTCGAAGTCCGTGCCCTGCCCCCGGAGCGGGTCCGGCCCTGGCCCTCCATGAACGAGGCGGCGGACGCGTTTTACCGCGAGACGGCGGGAGGGGCTACCCTCGCGGCGGAGCGGGCGGCCCTCGCGGGGAGGGTGCGGGGCCACCTCAGGCGGACCGGGCGCAACCTCGCCGCCGTGGAAGGGGACCTGCGCCAGGCCGAGGAGGCCGAAGACTGCCGCCTCAAGGGGGACCTCCTGCTCCGGCACCTGGAGGATGCGGTGGAGGGCGCGCCGAGCGTGCAGGTCGAGCACGGGGGGGAGCGGGTGGAGATCGCGCTCGACCCGCGCTTCTCGCCTTCGGAGAACGCCCAGCGCTACTTCCGGCGCTACAAGAAGCTCAAGCGGCTCCTCGGCGCGGGCGGGAGGCGCCGCCAGGCGCTGGAGGGCGAGCGCGCCTTCCTGGAGGAGCTGCTCTACGATGCGGAGGAGGCCGAGGGCCCCGAGGCCCTGGCCGGGGTGCTCCAGGCCCTCGCGGAGGGAGGGTTCGGCCGGAGGGAAGCGTCCCCTCCCAAGCGGAAGCGGGGAAGAGCGGCCGCCGCGCCCGCCCGCCCCTATCGGCGCTTCCTCTCGCCGGGCGGCTGGGAGATCTTCGTCGGCAAGAGCGCCCTGGGGAACGAGGCGCTGCTGCGCCGGGTGGGACGGGCGGGGGACACCTGGCTTCACGCCCAGGGACTGCCGGGCAGCCACGTGCTCCTGCGCGCGGCGGGGGAGCCCGGGGAGGAGGCCCTCCGCCAGGCCGCGGCCCTCGCCGCCTTCCACAGCCGGGGGCGGCACGACAGCCGGGTGCGGGTGGACTGCCTTCCGGTCGAGCGGCTTCGCCGCCCCCGGGGGGGGAGGCCCGGCCAGGTGATCTTCACGGGCCAGCGGACCCTCCTGGCCTCTCCCGAGGAGGGGGAGCGCTTGCTGAAGGAGCTGCGGGAGCCGGATGGGTAGCGAGAGGAGGGGTGGATGAAGAAGTCCATGTGGCGGCGGGCCGGCGCCCTTTTGCTCCTTGGGGCGCTCGCCGGCTGCGCGGGCTATGAGTGGCGGAAAGAGGGAACGACCCGGGAGCAGCGGATGCGCGACGAGGAGCTCTGCGAGCGCCACGCCCAGTCGATCCGGCGGCAGGTCCCTGCCGGGATGATCTGGGGCCCATCCGGTGCCCGCGAGTATTACGGTCCGCCGCCCGGGGAGGAGGGCGAGGTCACCCAGCGCTTCGTCTCGTGCATGGAAGCCCGCGGCTACCGCCGGCTGGAGAAATAGGGGAGCCCCCCGGCAAGCGTTCTCCCGTTCCCGCCATCGTGCCGGGCTCTTTTTTCCCTGAAATTTTTGGCTTTGCCGGGCGCAAAAGGCCATTATTGTGATATATTATTCCGCATAGCAAGGGATTTGGCCTCCGGATCTCCCGCCCGCGCCATGAGGGCGGCTGCCCATTTTACACGTGCGTAGGGGGCGGGGCGTAGGGGCGTGAATTCGGCGCGGAACCGCGCGCCGGTGTGTCGGCTCAGGAGGGCAGCCGGCGCGGGGGAGGTGGCGCGCTTCCCGCGGCGGCTGCGAACGCCCGGAGGAGGGAGCGCCATGATCAAGGATGGAAGTATCACGGCAAACGGATGGCTTTTCGTGGTCCTGCTCGTCTTGACCGTCACCACACCCATCAACCCGTTCATCGCCCACCGGTATCTTCCGCTCGTCTGGTACGCCGGGATGGGAGTTTTCGGCCTCTGGCTGCTGGCGCGGGTGACGCGAGAGGAGGACGGACGATGAACTGGAGCTCGCCGTACTACATCTTCGGGTGGCTCATCGTCTATCTCATCATCACGGCCTGGGTCGCGTGGAAGTACAGCACCGGGATCGAGACCGAGGAGGACTACTACGTCGCGGGCCGCAGCGTCGGCCCCTTCGCCAACACGATGTCCATCGTGGCCACCATCGCCTCGGGGGGCATCTACCTGGGCACGGTGGGCTTCTTCTACGACCACGGGGTGAACTTCCTGGGCTACGGCTTCGCCTACATATTGATGGTCTTCGGCCTCTGGTTCGTGGGCAGGCGCCTGTGGCCCGTGGGCAAGAAGTTCAACTACTCCACCCCCCAGGATTTCTACGGGGACTTCTACCAGAGCGAGTTCCTGCGCCTGTTCGGGGCGGTGGGGAGCATCATCTTCCTCATCCCCTACTACGCCTCGAACGCCGTCGCCATGGGGGCCATCCTGGAGCGGTTCGCCGGATTGCCCTACGTTTGGGGGGTGTGGCTCTTGGTGGTGTTCACGGTGATCTACACCACCTACGGAGGGATGCGGGCGGTCATCTACACCGACGTCCTGCAAGGTGTCCTCCTCCTCATCTTCGGCATCGTGGCCACGTTCGCCATCCTGAACGCCGTGGGGGGCTACACGGCGCTCATGGACGCGCTGCCCGCGAAGCAGACGGTCCCCTCCTCCAACTGGCCCGCCTATGGGCTCTTCCTCGGCTGGGTGGTGTTCATGTTCTCCCACCCCCTCACCCTCTCCGACCGCATGACGCGCATGTACACCATCCGGGACCTGGGCGCCTTCCGCACGAACGTCCTCCTCACCGGCGGGGCGATCCTCATGATGGTCCTGATCTTCGCCCTGCTGGGAATGGCGAGCTACAAGCTCGTGGGTCCCGGCATGAAGCCGAACGACGAGGCCATCCTCCAGGCGGTTCTCCGGCACGCGCCCTGGCTCATGGCCTTGTTCGTGGTGGTGGTCTGGGCCTGCGGCATGTCCACCATGGACTCGGGGCTCGTGGGGGCGGACGCGATGCTCTCCAAGGACATCATCCGACGCTACATCAAGCCGGACATCTCCGACGCGCAGCTCATCCGGATCGGGAGGTGGGCCATGATTGTCTTCGGCCTCCTCGCCGCCTGGATCGCCCTTCAGCGCCCGGCCGGCATCTGGGCGCTCGTCCGGCTGGTCGTGATGTTCCACATGCAGTTCCTTCCCATGCTGATCTTGGGGCTCTACTGGAGGCGGGCCTCCAAGCTGGGGGCCGAGGTGGGCTGGGCCGCGGGGGTGCTGATCGGGACCTACTACACGTTCTGGGCGTCGGGTCCGCCCCCCATCAACGTGGGCGGGGCGCCCGGGCCGGGCTTCTTCGCCCTGCTCGTCAACCTGGTGCTGTTCGTGGTGATCTCGTACCTCTCCTCGCCCGTCCCGGCGGCGAACCGGGCCAAGTTCGAGGAGGCGTGGAAATAGGGGCTTCTGCTTGAGGCGTTCTCCCCCCGCGGCCGCCCCGCCCTCCCGGGCGGCCGCGGGGGCTTTTTTGTTGCGTGAGGAGCGCGCGCTGGCTGGCCGCCCTACATGAACCTCGCCAGCACCTGGTTGGCGAGCAGGGTGCCCCGGGGGGTGAGGCGGAGGGTTCCGTTCCCGCGCTCGAGGAGGCCCCCGCCGCGCAACTCCTCGAAGAGGGGGCCGAACCGCTCCTCCGGGTCCGCCCCGCAGGCGCGGGCGACCTCGCCGAGGGAGACGCCCTCCTTCAGCCGGAGCCCCAGCATGAGGGCCTCGCCGAGCGCCTTGGCCGCATCCTCGATGATTTCCTCGCCGGCGGTGGGGTTGTCCGCGCGCGCCTGGTAGGCGTCGGGCCGGGCGTGGTTCCACAAGCGCTTCCGCCCGATGAAGGAGTGGGCCCCGGCCCCCAGGCCGAGGTACTCGCCGCGCCGCCAGTAGTTGAGGTTGTGGCGGCAGCGGCGGCCGGGCCGGGCGAAGTTGCTGATCTCGTAGCGCTCGTATCCCGCCCGGGCGAGGAGGCGGTCGCGCAGCCGCCACATGGCGAGGGCGGTCTCCTCGTCCGGCAGCCCGCGCAGCTCCCCCCGGCTGTGCAGCGCGTGGAAGGCGGTGCCGGGCTCGATGGTGAGCTCGTAGGCGGAGAGATGCTCGGGCCCCAGCGCGAGGGCGGACTCGATGTCCGCGCGGGCGGCCTCCGCGGTCTGGAAGGGGATGCCGAACATGAGGTCGAGCGAGATGTTCCCGAAGCCCGCCTCCCGGGCCGCGCGGAAAGCGGCGCGGGCCTCCTCCCCGGTGTGAACCCGGTCCAGGCGCCGCAAAGCCTCGTCGTCGAACGACTGGACCCCGATGCTGATCCGGTTCACCCCGGCCCCGCCGAGGGCGGCGAAGCGCGCCGCGTCGGCGGCTCCCGGGTTCGCCTCCACGGTGACCTCGGCGCCGGGCGCGAGGCGGAAGCGGCCGCGGAGGGCCTCGAGGATCCGGGCGTTTTCCTCCGGCGGCATGAGGGAGGGCGTGCCCCCGCCGAAGAAGACCGTCTCGACCGGCCTCCCCTCCAGGCCGAGGGCGCGGCAGCGGCCCTCGAGTTCGCGCAGGAGCGCGTCCACGTAGCGGGGGGCCCAGTCCTCCCCGGCCCGCCCGAGGGCGATGAGGCCCTCGACCGCGTAGGAGTTGAAGTCGCAGTAGCCGCACTTGGCGAGGCAGAAGGGGATGTGGACGTAGATCGAAAGCGCCCGCACGCTCTCCGTTTTCTCTTCGGGCTCGGCCCCGTGTCTCATCCGGGCGTCCTTCTTCGTGTGCGGCATGGATTTCGGAACTCCTTGATTTTTCTCCCGTCCCACCTCCCGGCCGGCCGCGGGGGCCGCGGGCATGGACCAGGGAGGCGGACCTGCTATATTGCCTGATTCTCGTTCGCTGCCGTCAAAGAGTAGCCGGGGAGCAACGGCGTTGCCGATTACGCATCTTACCACCGAGGAACGCTACCGGGTCATCAGCCGGGTGGGCCATGTGCTCAACTCGAGCCTGGACCTGAACGTGGTGCTGCCTCGCCTGGCGCAGGAGCTCAAGGCCATCTTCCCGCTGGACCATGTGGCGCTCTGCATCATCAACCCGGACGGGAAGACGTACAGCTGGACCAACATCACGACCGACGAGGGCGGGGTCTCCCTCCCCGAGGAGAACGTCCCCCTCGAGGGGGGCACCCTCGGCTGGCTCATCGAGCACCGGAGCGACGCGCGGTACGCCATCTACGAGGATCTCGAGCGCGAGCGGCCCTTCGCGGAGGACGAGATCGTGTTCAAGCGGGGCATCCGCAGCGGCATCCGGGTGCCCCTCGAGATCGACAACAGGGTGTTCGGCGAGCTGGCGGTGGCCAGCCTGACCCCCCGCCGCTTCACCGGGGAGATGGCGCAGTTCCTGGCCGACCTCGCGCCTTCCATCGCCACCGCCGTGGCCAACGCGCGCGCCTACGCCCAGCTCGAGGCGAGCCGGCAGGACCTCTACCACGAGACGGTCCTCCTGCGCGACGAGCTGCGCGAGCTGCACAACTTCGAGGAGCTCATCGGCACGAGCGGAGCCATCCTCAAGGTGCAGGACCTGATTCGCCGGGCGGCGCCCACCGAGGCAACGGTGCTCATCCTCGGCGAGACGGGCACGGGCAAGGAACTCATCGCGCGGGCCACCCACAACCTGAGCCCACGGCGCGGCCGGGTGCTGGTGAAGGTGAACTGCGCCGCCCTTCAGGACACCCTTCTCCTGAGCGAGCTCTTCGGCCACGAGAAGGGCTCTTTTACGGGCGCGGTGGAGCGCAAGGTCGGCCGCTTCGAGCTGGCCCACAAGGGGACTATCTTTCTCGATGAGATCGGCGAGCTGCCTCCCGAGGCCCAGGTGAAGGTGCTCCGCGTGATGCAGGAGCGGGAGTTCGAGCGGGTGGGCGGGACGCGGACCGTTCAAGTGGACACGCGCATCATCGCCGCCACCAACCGCGACCTCGAGGCGGAAGTGCGGGCCGGGCGCTTCAGGACCGACCTTTTCTTCCGCCTGAACGTCATCCCCATTCGAGTGCCCCCGTTGCGGGAGCGAAAGGAAGACATCCCGCTCCTCGTCGAGCATTTCATCCGCCGGCACGGCCCCCGCCTGAACCGCCGGATCAAGGCCGTAGACCCCAGAGACCTCGACCGCTTCATGCGCTACGACTGGCCGGGCAACATCCGGGAGCTGGAAAACGTGGTGGAGCGGGGGCTGGTGCTGGGCTCGGGGGAGGTGCTGCGCTTCGACAAGCAACTGATCGGCGAGGCCCCCGACGAGGTGGTGCAGGAGGAGGGGAGGGAGGTCCTCACCACCCTGGAAGAGTACGAGCGGCAGTACATCCTCCGCGTGCTGGAGCGCACAGGGGGCGTGGTCTCGGGCGAGCGAGGGGCGGCCCGCGTCCTGGGCATGAAGCCCACTACTCTCCAGTCCCGAATGAAGAAGCTCGGCATCCGGGCCCAGCGCAAGTTCCGCGAGGTGAACGAGCGGATGGCAGGGTAGAGCCACCGTTGTCTCCGGCGCCGGGGTTCCCGGTCGGCTTCGCCACACGGCTCTCAATTTCCATTCAGGAATTCCCTTCCCGGTTCACCCCAATAATTTTTGCGAAATGTCGTAATTATTCTTCATGTCGTGTCAGAATTGTGTGTCCGCTTTGCCTTCCCAGAAAGGCATGATCGTATAATATATTTGGAAACAATGGTTTGTATATTTATGAGTGTTGGCATGTGGATTGCTCTTTAGGGGGGCGATAGGAAGGGGGGCTCTACGGGGCCTCGCCGCTTGGGATGGTGTCAGCTTGGCGTCTGAGGATGTCTTTGGGAAAGAAAGGAGAAAGTGTGGTGAGGTTTCTAATCAATTCGCTGGTTCTCGTGCTTCCGGTCGTGGCGCTGTGGGTCATCTTCTGGGGGCGGATGGAGAAGTTGGATTCCGCCCCCCGTCCCTACCGGGAAGGCGAGGTGCGACCCTGGGAGCGGGAGGCGGAGGAGCGCGCCGAGCGGCGCCGCGTCAACGCCATGATGGAAGAGGAGCTCATGCGGCGGGCCGCTTGAGGAGAGCGTCATGGATTTCGTGATTGCGGTGGTCGTTTTGGGTCTTCCGGCGATGGCGTATCTGCTCCTTTTCTCGGAGCGCCGGGCCGTCCCTCCTCGCCCCGAGGAGAACTTCATGCGCCGGGCCGCTTAGCAGAGGAGGCGCATCCATGTCCTGGCTGATGATGGCTTTGTTCATTGCAGTGTTCATTGCGCTGGCGATCCTCACGGGCGGGAGCGGCGAGAGCTACCCCTCCGACGCCCGCCGGAGAATGCGGGAGCGCCAAGCGCACGGCGGGTTCCCGCCCGAGAGCTGGGAAGTCTACTAAGGGCCGCGGAGAGAACGCGCCCATTCGGTCAGGAGGCCGAGAGAAGCCATGTATACCCGAGTGATGATTCCCCTGGACGGCTCCCGGGCCGCCGAAGCTGCCGTGAAGGAAGCCATCCGCATGGCCCCGGCCATCCGGTCCGTGCATCTGCTGATGGTGGACGAGCCCATCCGCGGCGCCATCCGCCTGGATGGCTACGTCATGTACGTGGACCAGTGGTTCAAGGTCCGCCGCGAGATGGCGGAGGACTACCTCCGTCCCCTCGCGGAGGAGCTGAAGAGAGCGGGGATGGAGGTGACCCAGTCCGTGCAGTTCGGCGAGGCGGGGGCTTCCATCGTCAAGGCCGCCGGGAACCTCAGGGTGGAGCTCATCCTCCTGGGCGGCGAGGAGGGGGGCTGGTTCCGGCGCCCGACGGGGCTGGCCGGCCTGGCGCCCCGGCTCAGCCGCCGGGTGAAGGCCGCCGTCATGACGGTGCAGGAAACCGCCGCCGAGGCCCCGGCGCCGAAGGTGCCCGTCACCAAGGCCGCCTAGGCCGGATTCGAGTCCTGCCGCGGCCACCTCACAGGCCGCGCTTTCATGCCTCCCTCCCCGGCGTCCACGCCATCCGGCACCGGACGCCGGGGAGGGATTCCTCTCTTCTGAGATCCAGCCCGCCCTCTCCCGTGTGCTAGGATAGCCCCTCCCCCACCCAAGCGGAGCGCGGAGGACGGGATGCGGCTCGCCATTCTTTGCCGGGACGCCGGGCTCTACAGCGTGCGGCGCATGGCCGAGGCGGCGCGGGTGCGCGGGCACGCGGCGCAGATCCTCGATCCCTACCTCTTCCTCCTGGGCATCCGCGGGCGGAGGCTCTCCCTGAGCTACGCTGGCGAGCCCTTCGCCGGGGCCGACCTCTTCCTGCCCCGGCTGGGGGCCGGCATCTCCGAGCACTCCCTCGCCCTGATCCGCCACCTCGACGCGGCGGGCTTCCGCGTCATCAATTCACCATCCGCCATCGAGGTCGCGCGGGACAAGCTGCGCACCCTCCAGCTCCTCGCGGGCCATGGGCTGCCGGTCCCCCGCACCGCCTTCGCTCCCGATCCCGCCCGGCTCGACGAGGCGCTGCGGGCCGTGGGAGGACCTCCGGCCGTCCTGAAGCCCCCCCGCGGCACCCAGGGGAAGGGGGTCATCCTCGCGGCCGACCGGGAGCAGGCCCGGGCGGCGGCCGAGTATATGTGGGGCCTCGAGCGCGAGGTGCTCGTTCAGGAGTACGTCCCGAAAGGAAGGAAGGGGGAGCTGCGCCTCCTCGTGGCCGGGGGCGAGGTCATCGGTGCGGTCCGCCGCCGGGCGGCGCGGGGGGAGTTCCGCTCGAATCTCCACCAGGGGGGCAGCGTCGCCCGCGCCCGGCCCTCCCGGGAGGCCCGCGCCCTGGCCCTGCGGGCGGCGGCGCTCTGCGGCCTCGAAATCGCCGGGGTGGATTTTGTGCATTCCCCGCGCGGCTTCCTGGTGCTGGAGGTGAACGCGGCGCCGGGCTTCGAGGGGGTCGAGCGCGCCGGCGGAGGGGACGTCGCCTCTCGCGTCATCGCCTACCTGGAAGGCCGCCTCGCCTCAGGCTGAGTTTGCCGGGCCCGGCGGGCGGCACCTATAATCGCCGGGCGCGGCGCGATGGGCCGCGCCGGTTCCTTGGGCGAGGGATGGGGATGTCCGGCATCGATTCCGTCTGCGCGCGGGCCCGGGAGGCCGCGCTGGCGCTGGCTCCCCTATCCGGGGATGTCCGGAACGCGGCCCTACTCGCCATGGCCCGGGCCGTCGAGGGGAGCGCGGCCGCCATCCTCTCCGCCAACGCCGGGGACGTGGAAGCTGCCCGGGAGCAGGTGGCCCGGGGGGAGCTGACCCTCCCCCTCCTCAAGCGCCTGGAGCTCGACGAGGCCAAGGTGCGCCAGATGGCTGAGGGGGTGCGCACCGTGGCCGCCCTGCCCGATCCGGTGGGCCGGGTCACCCTGAGCACCCTCCTGGACGAGGGGCTCCGGCTCCGGCGCGTCACCTGCCCGATCGGAGTGGTCGCCGCCGTCTTCGAGTCGCGGCCGGACGCCCTGGTCCAGATCGCTTCCCTCTGCCTCAAGTCGGGCAACGCCGCCATCCTCAAGGGGGGGCGGGAAGCCGCCCGCACCAACCGCGCCCTGGCGGCCCTCCTGACCGAGGCCCTCGCCCGCCAGGACGGGGTGCCCCGGGCCGCCCTCCAGCTCCTCGAGGCCCGGGAGGAGGTGGAGGCGCTCCTCTCCCGGGACGATGCCATCGACCTCATCGTCCCCCGGGGGAGCAACGAGTTCGTCCGCCACATCAAGTCGCGCTCCCGCATCCCCGTGCTGGGCCACGCGGACGGCATCTGCCACCTCTACGTGGACCGGGCGGCCGACCTCGATATGGCGGTCGCCCTCGCGGTCGACGCCAAGACGCAGTACGTGGCGGTGTGCAACGCTATCGAGACTCTACTCGTCCACCGTGAGATCGCCGCCGGCTTCTTGCCCCGGGCGGCGAAGGCTTTGAGGGAGAAGGGGGTGGAGCTGCGCGGCTGCGAGCGCACCCGGGCCGTCCTCAGGGACGCCGTCCCGGCCACCGAGGAGGATTGGGAGACCGAGTACCTCGACCTCGTCCTCTCCGTCCGGGTGGTGGAGGGCCTGGAGGAGGCCATCGCCCACATCAACCGCTACGGCTCCCGCCACACCGACGCCATCGTGACGGGGGACGCCGGGGCGGCCCGCGTCTTCATGGAGCGGGTGGACGCGGCCAGCGTGATGTGGAACGCCTCCACCCGGTTCGCGGACGGCTACCGCTACGGATTCGGCGCGGAGGTGGGGATCGCCACCGACAAGATTCACGCCCGGGGCCCGGTGGGCCTGGAGGGCCTGGTCATCTACAAGTACCAGATCGCGGGCGAGGGCCACTGCGTCGCCGAGTACGACGGGGCGGGCGCGCGCCCCTTCCTGCACCGCCCCATGCCGCTGGGGCCGGACGCGAGGTAAGAGCCGCTTCGCCGCCGCGCCCCCCTCCAAATTCGGGGAGCGCCCGGCGTCCGCCCTGTGCTAGCATGGAGCGTCCACCCCGCCCTGTTCCGCCCCCCCCCGAGAGTGACCCCCTGGCAGGGGAGCGCCGCATGACCATATTCCCCAAGGGAACGAGAAGGAAAGCCGGCCTGGCGCCGGGCAGCCTCGTCCAGATGGCCGAGAAGAAGATAGAACACACGGTCATCCGGGCCCTGGACTACGCCCGGGACACCCTGGACGAGCGGGAGATGCTGGACCCGGAGGAGTGCCGGGCCTTCAAGGACTCGCCCGCCATGACCTGGATCCGGGTGGAGGGCATCCACGAAACCGATGTGCTCCGGAAGCTCGGGGGGGTCTTCGGGATCCATTCCCTGGTCCTGGAGGACATCCTCCACGCTGAGCAGCGTCCCAAGGTGGAGGATTACGACGATTACCTCTACGTCGTCCTGAAGGTCCTCCTCTACGACGGCGATGAAAAGCGCGTCTCGGTCGAGCAGATCAGCATCGTCCTGGGGCGCAACTTCGTCCTCACCTTCGAGGAGAAGGACCGCGGGCTGTTCACCCCCATCATCAAGCGAATCCGCGAGTCCAAGGGCCGGTTCCGCAGCCGGGGGGTGGATTACCTGTTTTACGCCCTCGTGGATGTGATCGTGGACCACTATTTCGTCGTGCTTGAGCATCTCGGGGAGGACGTCGAGGAGCTGGAAGAGGAGGTGATCGAGAACCCCACGCCCGAGGTCATGCGGCGGATCTTCGACGCCCGGGTGAACATGCTTGTCATGCGCCGGGCGCTCTACCCCCTGCGCGACCTGACGAACCTCCTCGTGCGGGAGGACTTCGCCTTGATCGGGGAGGAGGTGGAAGTCTACTTCCGGGACGTGTACGACCACGCCATCCAGCTCATCGAGACGGTTGAGGTCTCGCGCGACATGGTGCAGAACATGGCGGACCTCTACCTCTCGGTCATCAACAACCGGATGAACGAGATCATGAAGGTCTTGACCCTCATCGCTACCATCTTCATCCCCTTGACCTTCATCGCGAGCATCTACGGCATGAATTTCAAGCACATGCCCGAGCTCGAGTGGCCGGGAGCGTACTTCGCCGTCCTGGGGGCGATGGGGGCGGTGGGGCTCACCATGCTTATCCAATTCAAGCGGCGGGGCTGGTTCTGACCGCCGGCTTCCCTTCCATTTTCGGACTCTATCGTCCAGAATGACATGGCCCGCCTCATCCTGTAGGATGGGGGTCCGGTTCGGCCCACCCCTGCACCAGCCTGCAAGGCGGGGTTTTCCCCCATGAATCCCTGGCCACGCGGCGGACGCTTACTTTCCCATGAAGGAGACAGGCAGATGAGCACCGACCAAGGCTTGATGGGCGTCGATTGGGAATCCCGGCTCGATTTCGCGCGCCTGCGGAGGGAGCGGCTCCAGCGGGCCAAGGACGCCTTGACGAAGTCGGACGTGGACGTCCTCTTCGTCTTCCGCACCGAGGACTGCCGCTACCTTACGGGCTTCCGCTCCCACCTCCACCCGACAGCCTCGCTCGGGATGGGGGTGTGCGTCCTGGCCAAGGGCAAGGAGCCCTTCCTCTTCAGCATGGACCACGACCACGTCCGCGCCCGGATGACTTGGCTCGCCCCCGAGCAGATCCAGGAGCGGGCGAACTTCCGGGACCTGGTCGGGGTGCAGAAGTGGGCGGACAAGGTGAAGGGTCTCCTCGGCGGCAATCTCGACGGCAAGCGCATCGGGGTGGATCTCTGGAGCCCCGGGATCGAGGCGAACCTCAAGAAGTCCTTCCCCAAGTCCGAATTCGTGGACGGCTATGCCGTGATGTGCAAGGCCAAGATAATCAAGACCCCGGACGAGATCACCTGCCTCAAGGTGGCCACCGTGATGACTGAGGCGGCCATGGACCGGGCGATCGATTTCCTGCGGCCGGGGGTGCGCGAGTGCGAGGTGCTGGCCGTCGCCTGGCAGACGATGACCGCCCTCGGCAGCGAATGGACGCAGTGCGCCAACATCGTCTGCTCGGGCCCCTACACCGCCCCCTACCGGCGCTTCACCTCGGACCGCCTCATCCGCAAGGGCGACCCCGTCATCATCGACATCGGGGGCTGCTTCAACGGCTACTGGGGGGACTTCACCCGCACCTGGATCTGCGGGGACATCGCCCCGACCCCGGAGCAGATCGACTGGCACCAGCGGTGCTACAACTCGGTCTGGAATTCCTGCGCGGAGTGCAAGCCGGGCAAGACCACCCTGGACGTCTACAAGGCCGCCGAGCCCTACATCCTCGACAGCCTGGGCCACGGCTCGGGGACCAACCCCTGGGAGCTCCCCTACTTCAGCCCCGCCGCCTACGACGACCCGATGAAGCTCGAGCCCGGCATGACGGCGAACCTCGAGCCCTACGCGGGCAAGCCCGGGGTCGGCGGGTTCCGGCTGGAGAACAACGTGGTGGTCACCACCGGCGAGCCGGACATCTATACGCCCTACCCCTACGACGAGCGGCTCGTGAAGGACCTGCACCGGCTCGACACGTCCACGGGGAGAACGCGCCGCTAGCCCGCGCTCCGCTCGGCCGTCCGGACGGCGGCCAGGAAGGCGGCGAGGGCGAAGGCGATCGTGACCAGGAGGGAGACCTCCAGGCCCGGCAGGCCGGTCACTGCCTCGGGGCGGCTCAGGTAGAGCGTCCGGCGCAGGGCGGCCACGCCGTATGTGAGGGGGTTGATCCGCATCAGGAGCGCCAGGATCGGGTGGGCCCCCTCCGCTGGGAAGACGGCCCCCGAGAGCAGCCACAGGGGCAGCAGCGCGAGGTTCATGATCGAGTGCAGGCCCTGGGTGGAGTCGATCCGCCAGGCGAAGAGCAGCCCCAGGCTCGTCAGGGCGAAGCCCATCAGGGCCATCACCGCCACCGCGGCCAGGGCGCCCGCAGCCGAGAGGGGCACCCCCGCCAGGGGGGCGGCGGCCAGCAGCAGCACCCCCTGAAGGAGCCCCAGGGTGGTGCCCCCCAGCGCCTGGCCGAGCACGATGGCCGGGCGGGGCACCGGGGCCGCCAGCACCCCCTGGAGGAAGCGCTGCTTGCGGTCCTCCATCACCGAGAAGGTGGAGAAGATGGCGGTGAAGAGCACCACCATCGCCAAGATGCCGGTGAAGAAGTACTCGGTATAGCCACCCGCGCCGTTCCCCGCCGGCGAGCGGAAGGAGTGGCCGAAGCCGCTCCCCAGCACCAGCCAGAAGAGCAGGGGCTGCCCGAAGGCGCCGATGATGCGGCTGCGCTGCCGCAGGAAGCGCACAATCTCGCGCTGCCAGAGCGTCAGGGCCGGGAGCAGGAAGTTGTTCACGCCGCGCCCTCCTTGGGGGAGGCGTCGAAGCGGCGGCCGGTCCGGCGGACGAAGACGTCCTCCAGGGTGGGCCGGCCGAAGGTGATGGAGCGCACCTCCGCCGCGAAAGCCTCGATCACCTGGGGGAGCAGGGCGTGCGCGCCCGGGCGCTCCACCCGGAGCCCCCCGTCGAGCAGGAGCGATTCCCAGCCGAAGCGCTCGCGGAGCCGCTCGCGCAGGGCGGCCGGGTCGCCCGTCTGGATCAGGATCACTTCCCCCCCCACGCTCCCCTTGAGCTCCTCGGGGCTCCCCAGGGCGACCAGGCGCCCCTCGTGCAGAATGCCCACCCGGTCGCACCGCTCCGCCTCCTCCATGAGATGGGTGGTGAGCACCACCGTGGTCCCCCGCTCCCGGCGGAGGCGCTCGAGCTCGGCCCCGAAGTCGAGCCGGGCGGCCGGGTCGAGGCCCGCCGTGGGCTCGTCGAGGAGGAGGAGGTCCGGCCCCGGCAGGAGGGCCTTGGCCAGCTCGAGCCGCCGCTGCATGCCGCCCGAGAGGGTCTCGGCCAGCTCCCCCGCCCGGGCGGCGAGGCCGAAGCGCTCGAGCTGGGCCGCGGCGGCCGCGCGCAGCGCCGCCCCCCGCATCCCGAACAGCCGGCCGTGGTGGATGAGGTTCTCCAGGCACGTGAGCTTGGGGTCGATGCCGGGCTGCTGGAAGACGACGCCGAGGCGCCGGCGGGCCTCGGCGGGCGACTCGGCGAGGGAGAGGCCGAAGACGCGCGCGCTTCCCCCGTCCGGCCGGAGCAGGGTGGCGAGGATGCGGAAGAGGGTGGTCTTCCCTCCGCCGTTCGGACCGAGGAGGGCGAAGGTTTCCCCTTGGCGCACCCGGAAGCTCACCCCGGCGAGGGCGACCCGCTCCCCGAAGGAGCGGCGCAGGCCCTCCACTTCAAGCGCGGGCACCTCGAGCGCGGGCGCGCCGATCACGGCGGTCCTCATGGCCCCTCCGGCCGCGGGTAGGGCGGGGAGATAAAATGGTCCACGTTCAGCCAGAGGCTTCGCGCGTAGCGGAAGAAGACGAGGGGGAAGGCCGCGCCCGCAGCGGGCCAGACGGCGAGCTGCACCGCCAGGGAGGGGGCGGCCAGCCAGTCGAGGGCGAAGAAGCCGCCCAGGCAGAGGACCACCGTCGCGGCGTAGTTGATGTAGATGGCGCCGATGAAGTAGCCGGCCTCGCGCTCGAGGGGGCAGCCGCAGCGGGGGCAGGCCGGGTGCATCCGGAAGGGCCCGGTGAAGAGGGGCTCCCGGCGGCAGGCCGGGCAGCGGAGGAGAAGGCCGTTCCTCACGGCGCCGAGGAACCCTCTCATGGCGCTGGGTAGATCTGGTAGAGGAGGAGGTAGACCACGACGCCCGTGACCGAGACGTAGAGCCAGATGGGGAAGGTCCAGCGCGCCAAGCGGCGGTGGCGCGCGAACTCCCCGCGCCAGGCGAGCCGCAGGGTGAGGACGGCGAGCACCGGCACCGCCGCCGCGAGGAGGGTGTGGGAGATCAGGACGGCGAAGTACACGGGGCGGATCCAGCCCTGGCCCGTGAAGCGCACCGAGCCCACGTGGTAGTGGTAGACGAGGTAAGAGACGAGAAATAGGATCGAGACCGCGAAGGCCGCCAGCATGAGCGCCCGGTGCCGGCGCACGCGCAGGGCGCGGATCTCCAGGTAGCCCGCAATGAGGAGGATGGCGGCCAGCGCGTTCAGCGCCGCGTTGAGGGTGGGAAGCCGGCTGACGGAGAGCAACAGGGTCTCCCCGGGCGGCGCCGCGCCGCCCGCGGTTCCAGCGGCTGCCTAGAAGTCCGGCAAGGTCATGAGCACGACGAACACGCACAGGATGAGCGGGATCATCGCGATGTAGCCTAGGGCCACCTTCTCGAACCGCAGGTGCATGAAGTACATGGCCACCAGGGCCGCCTTGGTTACCGCCATGACGACCAGCAGGAAGCCCTTGAGCAGGTGGGGATAGGACGGCCCCGCCGACGGGTAGCCGGCCGCGATCTCCAGGATGGTCAGGAGCAGCAGCCACCAGAAGATGGCCATGTAGTTCACGTGCTGCGAATGGCTGTGGGCCATGTGTCCGCGCTCCAGTCTACAGGAGATAGACGAAGGTGAAGACCAGGATCCAGACCAGGTCGACGAAGTGCCAATACAGCCCGGCGATCTCGACCGCGTTGTGGCTGTGGGCCGAATAGGCGCCCTTGCTGCCCTGCCAGGCGATGATCGAGAGGTAGATGACCCCGCCCGTCACGTGCATGCCGTGGAAGCCGGTGATCAGGAAGAACGTCGTCCCGAACTGGGCCGCCCCCCACTTGTTCTGGGTGAGGCCCAGCCCCTCGTGGATGAGGTGGGTCCACTCGTAGGCTTGCATGCCGAGGAAGAGGACGCCTCCCAGGACGGTCAGCCCGAGGAACTTGACGAGGCTCTTCTGGTCTCCCCGCTTGATGGCGTCGAGGCCCTTCACCATCGTCACGCTGCTGCAGATGAGCAGGAAGGTCATGAAGGCCGTCAGGCCGATGCCCAGGACGCCGGCGGGCACGGGCCAGTTCTTGCTCGTGCCCCGCATGATGGCGTAGCCCGCGAGCAGGGTGCCGAACGACATGGCGTCGCCCGCCAGGAAGACCCACATGCCGAGCTTGCCCCAGCTTTCCGGGGTGAGGGGAGTCTCGGCGGGTTCGGCGGCGTGTGCGGCGGCTGCTTGGCTCAAGTCGCCCTCTCCTCTCCTACGCGTTGTGCCCGCGCCGGCCGCTCCGGCGCCGGCGGTGGGAAATCACGAGCGCCCCGGCGATCGTCCCGGCGACGGCGAAGGGCATGCCCGTGAGGAAGGTCAAGCTCCAGAAGTAGCCCGGGTCCCCGTCCAGCCCGCAGACGGCGCACGCCGCGGCGATCCCGGGGAACCCTAAAACAAGCGCGCCCGCCATCAATGCGGGCAGATGGTGCAAGGATTTCAAGGGTTTTTCCTCCGCGCGCCCAATATGCCATCGGCTACCCGTGGTGTCAACGAAAACCCTCCCGCGATCATACCAGATAGACCAGGACGAAGAGCACCGGCCACAGTCCCACGACGAGGTGCCAGTACATCCCGCAGGGCACCACCGCGCCGCGCTGCTCGGGGGTGTAGGCGCCCAGGGCCGCCCGGGCGATGATCCCCAGCAGCCAGGCCACCCCGCAGAGGACGTGGAACCCGTGAGCCCCGATGATGGTGTAGAAGGTCGAGGCGTACACCCCGGAGGAGGCCGTCAGGCCGAAGCTCAGCAGGCGCGCCCACTCGAAGCCCTGGATCAGCAGAAAGAGCGTCCCCAGCCCGCCGGTCGCCCCCAGGAGGCGCAGGAGCTGCCCCCTGTCCCCCCGCCGCAGGGCCCGCTGGGCCTGGATCATGGTCCAGCTGCTCGCGAGGAGGAAGAGGGTGTTCACGGCCGTGATGCCTACCGGCAGGCGGGGCTGGAAAGGAGGGGGCCAGGGCCGTCCGCTGAAGCGGAAGACGAGGAACGCCCCGATGAGGCCCGCGAAGAACATGATCTCGGCCGCGATGATGACGATCATGGCGAGCTGGGCGTTGCTGAAGAAGGGCACCCCGGCTTCGGGCGCCCCGCCCGGGCTGTCCCCGCCGCCGCCCTGGGCCGGCGGCTCCGGCGGGGGAGGCGGGGGAGGGAAGGCCTCCTCGCGGTGCGTCTTGGGCGAGTCGGCGACGGGCATGGCCATGCGGGGTCCCCTGTCGATGATGGCGCGTCCGGGAAGCTATTTCCAGGCGGCCACGGCCACCCAGAAGGCGGTCATGGCCCCGATGCCCAAAAGGAGAAGGAGGCCGAGGCGCCGGTTCCGCATCTGGACTCGGGCCTGCCCCTCCATTCTCGTCAAAACCCCCTTGGGTCGAGCGCCATGACCAGCAGCGCCAGGGGAAGGTACGCCAGCGAGGCGTAGAACACGCGCCGCGCGGAAGCCGGGGTCCGCTCCCTGGCCATGTGAACCGCGCAGACCAGGTAGCTCAGCCCGAGGAACAGCGAGACGAAGAAATAGACCGCTCCCGCCAGCCCGATGAGGGAGGGCATCATCCCGGCGGGCAGGAGGGCGAGGCAATAGCTCACCGCCTGCCGGCCCGTGCTCCGCCCATCGGGCTCGTCCACCGGGAGGAGGCGGATGCCCGCCTCCTGGAACTCCTCCCGGTAGAGCATCCCGATGGCCAGGGCGTGGGGGATCTGCCAGATGAAGAGGATGGTGAAGAGGACGAAGGCCTCCAGCGAGAGTCCTCCCGTGGCCCCCGCCCAGCCAATGACCGGCGGCAGCGCCCCCGGGAAGGCTCCCACCACGCTGTTGAGCGGGGTGACACGCTTGAGCGGAGTGTAGAGCAGGAGGTAGCACGCGCTGGCCATCCCCGTCAGCAGGCCGGCGAGGGGGTTCGCGAAGAGGCTGAGGTAGAAAATCCCGCCGAGCGAGAGGGCGGCCCCGAAGACGAGGGCGTCGTTGCGCATGAGGCGGCCCCCCGGGATGGGGCGGGTGCGGGTGCGCTCCATCCGGGCGTCCACGTCCTCCTCGGCCACCTGGTTGAGGGCCAGGGTGCCGCCCGTGGAGAGGGCGGTGCCGATGAGGGTGTGGAAGAGGCCCTGGAGGCCGAGCCCTTCGCGCGAGGCGAGATAGTAGCCGGCCGCCGTGGCCATCAGCACCATGGGGACGAGCCGGGGCTTGGTCAGGGAGAGGTAGTCCGCGAGGCGGCGGGAGATCGCACCCTTGCGGATCCCGATCGCGGCGCCGCGGAGGCTCATCATGCCGCCGCCTGCCCCGGGAGGGCGCCGCCTCGGGCGGGCTCGGGCGCGGCGGGCTGGAGGCGCCGCAGCCAGATGGCCAGCACGAGGGCCGCCGCGAAGAGGAGGGAGCCTCCCGCCACGTGGGCGGCGCCGAGGGCCGCCACGGCCGCGTAGGGGAGCAGCGGGTCGGCCCACTCGGTGTATTTCCCGACAAACGCGCCTGCCCCGAGGAGGACCTGGACCACGAGGAGGATCCACACGAGATTCGCCGCGCGGAGCACGGCGGGGTGGCTCCCGCACTCGCGGATGGCTCGACCCGCCGCCCACAGTGCGGCGGCGGCCGCGACCACGGCGAACGTCAGGTGGAGCTCGGCCCCCTCGCCGGTGTGGCGGAGGTAGGCGCCCAGGGCGGTCTGGAGGTAGAGGGCCCCGGCGGCGAGGGCGGCCAGCCTCGCCAGCGGCGGGCCGGCGGCGAAAGAGAGGTCTCCCCCGCTCCGGGTCCATGCCCGCGAGGTGAAGAGCGCGATGCCCGCCATCAGGCCGAAGAAGAGCTGGGCGGTGCAGGCGTGGAGGACCGCGAGGTCGAGCTTCAGGAGCACCACCCGCATTCCGCCGAGCACGCCCTGGAGGACCACCAGCGCCAGGGCAGCCACCCCGAGGGCTCGCAGCCACCTGCGCCCGTCGCGCCAGAGGATGGAGCCCGCGGTAAGGATGGTGAGGATGCCCACCACCGAGCCCATCAGCCGGTGGGAGTGCTCCACCAGGACTCCCCCCGCCATCCTGGAGAGGGGGAAGGAGAACATGTCGTGGCCGAAGGTGGTGGGCCAGTCCGGCACGGCGAGGCCCGCCCCCAGGCTGGTCACCAGCGCGCCGGCCACGATGAGGAGCAGGGTGGCGCAGAGGGTGAGCAGGGCCAGGCGGTGGGGCCAACCGCCTCCCTCGGAGGGGACGCTGGGACCCGCGTGCGGCATGGGAGCTTCTCCGGCTCGCGTCGGCCTAGTGGGAGGCGGCCGCTGCCTGGGCCGACAGCGGCTTCGTCTGGGGCGCCCAGTCCGCGCTTTCGTCGGGCACGCTGTACTCGTAGGGCCCGCGCTGGACGATGGGCAGGGCGGGCCCGAAGTTCCCGTGGGGGGCCGGGGTGGGGGCCACCCACTCGAGCGTGCTCGCGTCCCAGGGGTTCTGCGCCGCCGCGCGGCCCATCTCGCCCATGTTCTTGGCGAGGTAGCGGAAAACCCAGGCGATGACGGCGAGGGCGATCAACCCGGCCACGGTCCGCGCGCCCCCCCCGGCCGGGGCCTTGGGCATCAGCCCCACGGCGGCCACCAGCACCACCCGGTAGGCGACCAAGCCGCACGCCAGGGCCGCGGCGGCCTGGGCGAGGGCGCGGAACCACCGGGCGTTCCAGCGGAAGATGCTTCCCAGGAAGTTGAACACGAAGGGGATCTGCCCCAGCCCCAGGCCCAGCGCGCCCAGGGTGATGAGGACGTTGACGGGCTGTATGTCCTTGAGGAAGTCATACTGCATCGGGTTGTAGATGCGGCGCATGTGGCCGCCCACCCCGATGATGTGCATGGGGAAGAAGGCCAGGTTGAAGAAGATGAAGGTCAGCCAGAAGTGGACCCTCCCCAGGGCGTCGTCCATGTGCTTGTTGAACATCTTGGGGAACCAGTAGTGGACCCCCCCGAAGATGGCGAACATGCTGCCGCCGAAGATCACGTAGTGGAAGTGGGCCACGATGAAGTAGGTGTCGTGGATGTAGATGTCCACCACGTTCGATGCCATGAAGATGCCGCTGAGGCCCCCGATCACGAACAGGATGACGAACGAGAGGGCGTGCATCATCGGGACGGTGAAGCGGATGGAGCCGCCCCACAGGGTGCCCAGCCAGTTGAACGTCTTGATGGCCGAGGGGATGGCGATGACCAGGGTGGTCATCATGAAGGCCGAGCCCAGGTAGGGGCTCATCCCCGACTGGAACATGTGGTGGCCCCACACGAGCCAGGAGAGGAAGGCGATGGAGCACATGGAGTAGACCATCGCCCGGTAGCCGAAGATGGGCTTGCGGCTGAAGACGCTCAGGAGGTCGGAGGCGATCCCCATCCCCGGTAGGATGAGGATGTACACCTCGGGGTGCCCGAAGTACCAGAACAGGTGCTGCCAGAGCAGGGGCTCGCCCCCCTGGGCCGGGTTGAAGAAGGTGGTGCCGAACACCCGGTCGAAGAACATCAGGGCCACCGCCGAGCCGAGGACGGGGAGGGCCAGCAGGCTCAGGATCGCCGTGATGAAGAGGGACCAGACGGCCAGCGGCATCCGGAACCAGGTCATTCCCGCCGTGCGCATGTTGATCACGGTGGTGATGTAGTTGACCGCGCCCATGAGCGAGGAGAGGCTCAGCACGAAGAGGCTGAGCGCCCAGAGGTTCTGGCCCCAGCCCACGCCGGTGTACTTCTCCACGGTGGAGAGGGGGGCGTAGCCCGTCCACCCGCTCGCGGCGTGCCCTCCCTCGACCTGGAAGCCCGCCATCATGATCGCCCCCCCCAGCACCGCCGCCCAGAAGGAAAGCATGTTGAGGACGGGGAAGGCCATGTCCCGCGCGCCGATCATGAGCGGGATGAGGAAGTTCCCGAAGCAGCCGACCAGGATGGGCATCACCACCATGAAGACCATGATGGTGGCGTGCATC
>MGDP01000158.1 GCA_001790955.1 Candidatus Tectomicrobia bacterium RIFCSPLOWO2_12_FULL_69_37 | reverse complement strand
ACCGGGAGGCGATCTCAGTGATTTATGGGCCTTCCCCCCGTATCGAGGAAATACGCCCCGGAATACGGGGGGAAGACAACATCCGATCCCGTAAGACGATGATGAATTCCCGCCCCTCCATAATTCAAGAGAAACTCGAACATCCTCACGGCGAGGACCTGTCCCCTGGCTTGTATGAGGGCCACCTCCCCTCCGTCCTCACCGTCGAGGAGTTGGCCAAGCTCCTCAGGGTCAACCGGGACACAGCCTACAAGGCCGTCGCCGAGGGCCGAATCCCCGGGGTCCGGAGGGTCGGGCGGGCCATCCGTATCGGCCGGGACGCCGTGCTAGACTGGCTCCGAGGAAAGGACCACGCCCCGCGCTCAAAGCGGAGCATCGTATGAGCGTGAGACGGAGAGTCTACCGCGACCCGGCGACGGGCCGGGCGAGCGCGGTGTGGATGGTGGATGTGGACCTCAGGCATCCGGACGGCCGGAGGCAGCGCATCCGGAAGGTCTCGCCGGTCCAGAGCCGGCGCGGAGCCGAGAGCTACGAGCGGGACCTTCGGGAGTCGTTGCTGGCGGAGCGGTCCGGAAGAAAGGAGGTGGCACGGAAGGAGCCTCCGAGGCTTTCGCGCTTTGCGGAGGAGTTTCTGGAGACCTACGCCGAGGCGAATAACAAGCCGAGCGAGGTCGCGTCGAAGAGAACAACCTGCAAGAAGCACCTAGTGCCGGTCTTCGGGAAGAAGAAGCTGGATGAGATCGGTGCCCGGGACGTGGAGGCCTACAAGGCCATGAAGCTGAAAGAAGGCCTCTCGCCGAAGACGGTCAACAACCACCTCGCAGTGCTGGGGCGGATGCTCCGGGTGGCCCGGAGGTGGGAGCTGACCGAAAGAGTCCCCGAGATCGTCCTGCTCTCCCTCCCGCCCCAGGAATTCGACTTCCTGGACTTCGGGGAGGCCGAGCAGCTCATCGAGGGGTCTGACACTGGCTGGAGGCCGATGGTGACGCTGGCGCTGCGGGCGGGCCTGCGGCTGGGTGAGTTACGGGCGTTGCGGTGGGAGGACGTGGACTTGAAGGCCGGGCGGGTGGTGGTCCGGAGAGCGGCCTGGAGGATGAAGGTCGGGACGCCCAAGAGCGGCCGGTCCCGTGAGGTTCCCCTCTCGGACCAGGCGCTAGCCGCCCTCAAGGGGCACCGGCACCTGCGAGGGGAAACCGTCTTCTCTAACGAGGGCGGGGGGATGCTGACCGCCGAGTCCTGCAAGTGGCCGCTCTGGCGGGCCTGCAGGCGGGCGGGGCTCCGGCGGGTGGGGTGGCACGTCCTGCGCCACACCTTCGCCTCCCACCTCGCGATGCGGGGGGCACCCCTCAAGGCGGTTCAGGAGCTCTTGGGCCACGCGGACATCAAGATGACGATGCGCTACGCCCACCTGAGCCCCGACGCCCGCCGCGAGGCGGTCCGGCTTTTGGATGGTTACGGCACGATAGCGGCACTTTCCCCCGAAACGGGGAAAGTGCCGCCGCAAGCGGTTGAAAGATAAGGAATAAAATGGTGGAGGCGGCGGGAATCGAACCCGCGTCCGAAAGGCTTCTGCCGTGAGCGTCTACGCGCGTGTCCGGCGCATTTGGGTTTCGCCCGGGAGCATGCCCGCCGGCGGGGCCCTCCCCCGGGCTAGTCCGGTTGGGTTTCGCCGCCGGGGCCTTCGGACCGGAGGCCCCGGAAGCTAGTCCGCGTTATGGCGTCCCGGTCCCGTCCCGCGGACGAGGACGGGGGGGACGCTCGCTAGCGGTTAGGCCGCGAGAGCCAGCTCAGTGTCGGCTGGTGTGTTTTGCCACATTGATAACGGGGCCTAGTGGCGTCCCCGGCGCGCAGCTCAGGCGTCAATCCCTCCCGTCGAAACCTGGTCGCCCCCCTATGAGCGGCCTCCCCCCGGGCGCGACCGGTGCCCGGGCGGAGCCATATCTTTTATCGGCCGGGCCTCACATCTGCTTGAGGCTCACCCGCATCAAGTATACCGCCGTGATCGCGAAAACGATCCAGAGCGCCGCCGTCCAGCCGGCGAAGGCCTGGGGCCAGCCCGCCCCGATGGCGATCCCCGCCGCCAGCATGCCAAGCTTGAGGAGGCCGAGCTGCCACCAGGTCAGGGTATAGTCATGGTAGGGGTTCTTCATCGCCCTGTCTCCTCCCCGGCGGCGCGCGCCGCGCTACCCCTTGTTCCGCTCGCGCAGCGCCCGCTCCACCTCGCGGCCCGCCGCCCGGGCCTTGAGCTCCTCCCGGCGGTCGTGGAGCTTCTTGCCCTTGCCGAGCCCCATCTCCACCTTAGCCTTTCCCTTCGAGAAGTACATCTTGAGGGGCACCAGGGTGAAGCCCTTCTCCTGGGTGCGGCCGAGCAGGCGCTTGATCTCCTCCTTGTGCAGCAGGAGCTTCCTCGGCCGGGTCGGGTCGTGGTTGAAGATATTGCCCTGGGCGTAGGGGCTGATGTGGCAGTCCACCAGCCAGGCCTCCCCCTCCCGCACCTCCCCGAACGCCTCCTTGAGGTTGGCCCGGCCCTCGCGCAGGGACTTCACCTCCGTCCCCGTGAGCACGAGCCCGGCCTCGTAGGTCTCCTCGATGAAGAACTCGGCCCGCGCCCGGCGGTTCTCGGCGATGATCTTGATGCCGGGCTTGGCGCCCTCCGCCTTGGCCACCGCCGAAAGCCTCCCCGCTCCCCGTCCCGGGAGCCGAAAAAACAAGAGGGGGCGCAGCGCCCCCTCCGGTCCCGCCCTGGTATGAATATACGATATTCGGCGGCTCTTCGCCACCCGGCCGGCTTGGCGGAGGGGCGGAATGACCCGGCTTTCAAGCCCTTCGGGGGAGCCTCCCCTCACCGCCTTCTTCGGCGCTTGCGGGGCGGGGCCTCGGTCCGGGGGCGCCGCTTCGCCCGGGCCGGGCGCTCCCGGGCGGGCCGCTTCTCCCGCTGGGGGCGGCGCATCCCGAAGGCCCGGGCGAGCCTGCGGGCGCCCTCCTCCCCGGGAGCGGCCTCGCGCGTCCCCCCGGCGAGGAGCAGGAGGCTCACCTGGCGGCGGGCCAGGTCCACCCCCTCCACCCGCACCGTCACCGGGTCCCCGAGCCGGAAGCGCTTGCCCGTCCTCCGGCCCAGGACGGCGTGCTCGTCCGGGAGAAACGCGTAGTAGTCGTCCGTCAGCCATTCGAGCGGGCACATCCCCTCGACGAAGCTCCCCTCCAGCTCGGCGAAGATCCCGAAGGCCGTCACCCCCGAGACGTGGCCCGCGAAGCGCTCCCCGATCTTCCCCTTCATGTAGAGCGCCTTGAGGAAGTCCACCATCTCGCGCTCGGCCCCCTCGGCCGCTCGCTCCCGCTCCGAGACGGCCTCGCAGTGGCGCGCGAGCGCCCGGGGGTCGGGCCGCCCCCGGTCCCCCCGCAGCAGGCGGGCGAGGCGCCGGTGGACGAGGAGGTCCGCGTAGCGGCGGATGGGGGAGGTGAAGTGAGTGTAGCGCTCGAAGCCCAGCCCGAAGTGGAGGGCCGGGGCGCTCTCGTAGCGGGCGAGCTTCATGCTGCGCAGGGAGAGCAGGTTCACGTAGCGCTCGGCCTCCCGGCCCCGCACCGCGTCGAGCACCTTCTGCAAGCCGCCCGGCTCGGCGAGCGCCTCCGCCGGGGGCACCGGGAGCCCCAGCCGGGTGAGCACGAGCCGCAGGGACTGGAGCTTCTCCAGCACGGGAGGCTCGTGCACCCGGTAGACCGCCGCGCCCCCCGCCCCGGCGAGGTGCTCCGCCACCGCGCGGTTGGCCGCCAGCATGCACTCCTCGATCAGGCGGTGGGCGCGGTTGCGGGCCGAGCGCTCGACGGCGAGCGGGTCGCCCTTGTGGTCGAGGAGGACGAAGGCCTCGGGCAGGTCGAAGTCCAGGCTCCCCTCCGCCATGCGGCGCGCGTGGAGCTTCCCGGCCAGCGCCCAGAGGCCGCGCAGGGGGCCCTCCAGGCGGGCCGCCGCCTCGCGCTCCCCGGCCTCGGCCTCGGCCCCCTCGTCCAGCACCGCCCCCGCCCCCTCGTAGGTGAGCGACGCCCGGGAGCGGATGCGCCCGAAGGCCAGGCGCGCGCTCCGGCGGAGGCCCTGGGCGTCGAAGTCGAGGAAGGCCGAGAGGGTGCGGCGCGGGAGGCCCGCCGCCAGGGAGCAGACCTCCCCCGTCACGCGCGGCGGGAGCATGGGCAGGGCGCGGTCCGGGAAGTAGACACTGTTCCCCCGCCGGGCGGCCTCCTGGTCCATGGCCGAGCCCTCGGGGACGCAGCGCCCCACGTCGGCGATGTGCACCCCGAGCCGCCAGCCCCCGCCGGGCAGGCGCTCGACCGAGACGGCGTCGTCGCGGTCCCGGGCGGTGCGGGGGTCGATGGTGAAGGCCTCGAGGCCCCGCAGGTCCTCCTCCCCGGGGGCGAGGGGATCGTCCTCGGCGGGAGGGCGGCAAGCCTCGGCCTCCTGGAGGGCCGCCCGGGGGAACTCCTCGGCGAGCCCCCACTTGGCGATGATGAGCTTCTGCTCGACCGCCGGGTCCTCGGGGTAGCCGAAGGAGCGCACCACCCGGCACTGGGGGTCCTGGCCGCTCGCGGGGTAGCGGGTGATCTCGGCCTCGACCCACTCCCCCTTCCGGGCCTCCCCCCGCCCCGAGGGGCCCACGTAGAAGAGATGGGGGACGCGCTCCTCCTGGGGCTCCACCCAGGCGCGGCGGCCCTCGGTCATGTAGCGGCCCACGACGGAGGCGCGCCCGCGCTCGATGATTTCGAGGACGCTCCCCTCCCGGCGGCCGTCCGGCTGGACCTTCTCGACGCGGGCGGCCACGGTGTCCCCGTCCAGCGCGCCCCGGGTGCGGGCGCCGCCGATGAAGAGGTCCGGGCCCCGCGCCCCGTCCTCCCCCCCGGGGGCCTCCGGGATGACGAAGCCGATGCCCGAGCGGTGGCCCCGGAAGAGGCCCCGCACGAGGGAGAGGCTGGCGGGCAGGGCGAAGCGGGCGCGCACGCGGACGAGCTTCCCCTCCTCGGCCAGGGCGCGCATGCGCTTGCGCAGGGCCGGGCGCTGGTCGGCGGGCACCCCGAGGGCGCGGATGACCTCGCGCGCGGCCATCGCCCTTCCCTCCCGGCCCAGGAGGGCGAGGAGCTCCTGATCCGTGGGCGGGCCGAGGCGGCGGGCGCTCATCCGGGGAGAGGACGCGGGCGGGCGCGGCGGGTCACGCTCCCACCTCGGAGGCGCGGACCTGGTGGAGGGCGAGCACCTTCCCCTCCCCCAGCCGGACGCAGGTGAGCATGTTGCCGTAGGCCGCCCCGGTGTCGATGCCGAGGAGGCGGGGGAGGCGGTCGAACACCTCCCGCATGGGGGTGTGGCCGAAGACGACGGGCCTGCCGAAGTCGGCGTCCGAGTCGAAGAACTCGTGGCGGATCCAGAGCATGTCCGCGGGGGTCTGCTTCTCCAGCGGGACGCCGGGGCGCAGGCCCGCGTGGACGAAGAGGAAGCCCCCCGCCTCGTGCCGGTAGCGCAGGCCCTGGAAGAAGCCCACGTGCAGGGGGGACAGGCGCATGGGGCGATCGCGCGGGTCGAGCCCGTAGCTGTCCAGGGTGGCGGCCCCCCCGTTCATCAGGAAGACGTTGGGCGCGTAGGCGCCCTGCTGGTGAAGGAAGTCGAGGAACATGTCCTCGTGGTTCCCGCGCAGGCAGACCGTCCGGGGGTGGCGGAGCTTGAACTCGAGCACCCGGTCCACCACCCCCTTGGAGTCCGGGCCCCGGTCGATGTAGTCCCCGATGAAGACGACCTCGTCCTCGGGCTCGAAGGGCACGCGCTGGATCATGAGGTCCAGCATGTCGCGGCGGCCGTGGATGTCGCCGATGGCGTAGAGGCTGGGCATCCGGGGATCCGCGTCTGGCGTGGAACGGGGGCGGGCGAGCGGGACCGGGCGGCGTGCCTCCCCCGCCGCGGGAGGCACGCACGATTCTAGGGGGGCGGGCGGGGGGAGGCAAGGGTGGCAGGAATTTGAGGGAATTTGGAGTAAGGGGTTTCGCAGGGCGGGGGATTACATTCCCGCCGGGAGAGGTGCGCGCCTTCCCCCCTCCCTCCGGGAGGGAGTTGGGGGAGGGAAAAACGCGTGTTTCCCCCACCCCATCCCTCCCCCGGTGGGGGAGGGGGAGAAAACCAGCCGGGTGAACACGAGGGGCCTTCGCCCCGCAGAAGGGGGCTTCGGCCCCCGAAGGCGGGTTCGCCCCTACCGCCCCCGCGGAAGAGGAGGCGTCCGCATTTTTCACGGGCATTCGCACGGTTTGCACCGGGAAAATGCGGGGCCGGGGAAAGGCGCCGTCGCGGATATTGAGGGTAATTGAGGGAAAAAGCCCATGAAAAATTTCTCGCGGAGGAAAACTTCGGGAGAGCCAGGCCGGCCGGCCTGTCCAGGGGTTTCCGGGGTATTACGGGATATTCCGGGGGGAAAAATGCTCGCTAGTGCACTTCCCCCCAGTTCTCGCCGGTGCTCATCTCGACGGCGAGGGGGACCGAGAGCTTCAGGGCGCCCTCCATCCCGCCCCGGACGAGGCGGGAGAGGGCCTTCTCCTCCTTGGGGGGGAACTCGAAGAGGAGCTCGTCGTGCACCTGGAGGAGGAGCCGGGCGGCGAGCTTCTCCTTCTTGAGCCGGGCCGAGATGTGGACCATGGCGCGCTTGATGATGTCGGCGGCCGAGCCCTGGATGACGCTGTTGACGGCGGTGCGCTCGGCGGCGGCGCGCAGGTTGCGGTTCTGGCTCTGGAGGTCGGGGATGTAGCGGCGCCGCCCGAGGATGGTCGAGACCCAGCCGCGCTTGGCGCCCTCGGCGATGGTCCGCTCGACGAAGGCGGGCACCTTGGCGAAGCGCTTGAAGTAGGCCTCGATGAAGGAGCGGGCCTCGCCCTGGGGGATGCCGAGCGTCTGGGAGAGGCCGAAGGCCCCCTGGCCGTAGACGATGCCGAAGTTCACGGCCTTGGCCACCCGGCGCATCTCGGGGGTGACCTCCTTGGGGGGGACGCCGTAGACGGCCGAGGCGGTGGTGGCGTGGATGTCCTCGCCCTTCTCGAAGGCCTTGACGAGGCCGGGGTCCCCGGTGAAGTGGGCGAGGACGCGCAGCTCGATCTGGCTGTAGTCGGCGGAGAGGAGCCGCCAGCCCTCCTCGGGGAGGAAGGCGCGGCGGATCTCCCGGCCCACGTCGGTGCGAATGGGGATGTTCTGGAGGTTGGGGTCGGAGCTGCTGAGGCGGCCCGTGGCGGCGACGGTCTGGTTGAAGTCGGTGTGGATGCGGCCCGTCTTGGCGGCCACGAGGCCCGGGAGGGTGTCCACGTAGGTGTTCTTGAGCTTGGCGAGCTGGCGGTAGGCGAGGATCTCCTGGGGGAGGGGGTGCCGGGCGGCCAGCTTCTCCAGGGTTTCGATGTCGGTCGAGGCGCCCGTCTTGGTGCGCTTGACGACCGGGAGGCCCAGCTTCTCGAAGAGGATGTGGCGGAGCTGGGGGGTGGACTGGATGTTGAACTCACCGCCCGCCAGCTCGTGGATGCGGGCCTGCATGGCCGCGAGCTTGGCGTCGAGCTCCTTGCCCATCCGGCGCAGGACCCCGGTGTCCACGCGGATGCCCGCCCGCTCCATCTCCAGGAGCACCCGCAGGAGGGGCATCTCCAGATCGTGGAAGAGCTCCTCGAAGCCCGCCTTCTCGAGCTGGGGGGCCATGAGGTCCGCCAGGCGCAGGGTGAAGTCGGCGTCCTGGCAGGCGTAGGCCACGGCCTGCTCCACCGGCACCGAGGAGAAGGGGATCTGCTTCGCCCCCTTCCCGCACAGCTCCTCGTACTTGATGGTGGTCTCGCCCAGCATCTCCAGGGCGAGGTGGTCGAGGCCGTGGCTCGTGCGGCCGGAGTGGAGGAGGTAGGAGGCCACCATGGTGTCGAACAGCGGCCCCTCCACCTCCACTCCCGCCTCGGCGAGGACGGCCATGTCGTACTTGATGTTCTGACCCACCTTCTCGGCCTTCGTGTCGGCGAGGAGGGGGCCGAGGGCGGCGAGGGCCTCCCCGGGGGAGAGCTGGGGGCCGGCGTCCATCCGGTCGTGGCCCACCGGGATGTAGCGCGCCCGGCCCGGGGCGGAGGAGAGGCTGACCCCCACGATGCGGGCCTGCATGGGGTCGAGGGAGGTGGTCTCCAGGTCCAGGGCGAAGCGCCCGGCCTTCTTCAGCTCCTTGAGGAAGGCGGCGAGTTCCTTCGCGGTGCGGATGGCGGCGTGGTCGCGGCCCTTCTTTTCCGCCGCGGCCCGGGGCGGGGCGGGGGCCTCCCCGGCCTCCTCCCCCTCCTCCGGCGCCTCGTAGCCCGGGAGCTGCTCGACCAGGTTCTTGAACTCCATCTCCTCGGCGAAGAGCCTGCGCGCCGCGGCCAGGTCGGCGGGGCCCAGCCGGTAGCGGCTGAAATCCTCCTCCACCTCCAGGTCCCGGCGGATGGTGCACAGCTCCCGCGAGAGGCGGGCGAGGCCGGCGTTCTCCTGGATGGCCTCGCGCAGCTTGGGGCGGGCGATCTTCTCCGCCGAGGCCAGCACCTTCTCCAGGCTCCCGAACTCCTGGATGAGGGCGACGGCGGTCTTCTCCCCCACGCCCGGGACGCCCGGCACGTTGTCGGAGGAGTCCCCCATGAGGGCCTGGATGTCCACGAACTTCTCCGGGGGGACGCCCCAGCGCTTCTCGACCTCCCCGGGGCCCAGCTCCTCGTCCTTCATCGGGTCCCAGATGCGCACCTTCTCCGAGACGAGCTGGGCGAAGTCCTTGTCCCCGGTGACGAGCACCACCTCGAAGCCCTTGGCGGCGGCCCGGGCGGCGAGGGAGCCGATGAGGTCGTCCGCCTCGGCGCCGGGCCGGATGAGCACCGGGATGCGCAGCACCTCGACCGCCCGCTGCATGAGGGGGATC
This sequence comes from Candidatus Tectomicrobia bacterium RIFCSPLOWO2_12_FULL_69_37, assembly GCA_001790955.1. GTDB lineage: Bacteria > UBA8248 > UBA8248 > UBA8248 > UBA8248 > 2-12-FULL-69-37. Next base: position 11,599 of record MGDP01000158.1, on the reverse strand, counting down.
TGCTCGATCAGGTCCTCGGGCGGGGCGTCGCGGTTCGCCTTGTAGGCGGGGTAGAGCTCGTGGCGGAAGGTGGGCTCGGGCCGGTCGAAGGCCACGGCGATGTACTCGGGGGCCTTCTCGCGGATGACCTTGAGGAGCATCCGGGCGAAGGCGAAGACCGCCCCCGTCGGGCGGCCCTTCGAGTTCGAGAGCCGCTGGCGCAGCATGGCGTAGTAGGCCCGGAACATGTAGCCCGAGCCGTCGAGGAGGAAGATCCGCTTGGCCTCGGCCGCCATGGCCTCCCCACGCGCGTGGAACGGGCGGGATCCGCCCTCCCACCCTCGCACGAGCGGGCGGGCTCCGCAACGCCCCCTCCGGGCGGGGAGGGCCCGGGCGGCCCCCCTCGATTTCCTTTGCGAACAAAGGAATATTCCGCTATCATGCTCATTTATACGGCCTTCCGCCCCCGAAGCGGCCCGCCCGCTCCGGCGGCCTAAAGGGAGAGAGCATGCCCACGGACCCGAAGTCCCGGCCCGACCTGCTCAACTTCCTCCAGGAGCAGATCAAGCGGCGGGAGTCCTTCCGGCAGGAGATCGATCGCAGCATCGACATCCTCCGGGAGGCCGAGAAGGAGTTGCGGCGCATCCTCCCCGCGGCCGAGGAGCCCTCCGAGGCGGCGGACGACCTCCCCTACCGGATCCAGCCCGAGGAAGCGCGGCGGACGCCCGCCTCCCGGCCCCGCTGGGAGGAGCCCGCCCCGCCCCACGCGGGAGGGCCGGCCTCCCCCCTGGAGAGGCCCCTCTCCTCCCTCCGCGCCCGGCCGGATCCCCCTCGCCCCGAGGCGCGGGAGGGCGCGCCCATCGCCGATCCCCTGGACCTCCCCCGCCAGCGGGAGGTTCCTCCCCCCCGCCGGGGGGCCTACGCGCGCGGGGTGGACGAGGCCCTCCAGGAGGAGCAGATGCTCCTCCTCGGGGTGGACGACCTGACCTCCTCGCGCCGGGGCGAGGCCCGCCGGGACGACACCCAGAAGGCGAAGCCCCTCTTCCGCCTCGATGAGGAGGCGCCCGCCCCCGCCCAGGCGGAGGCCCCGGCGCCCAAGCCCGCCGCCCCCCGGGCGCGCAAGCCCGCCGCGCCGATCGGCCCCTCGGTCCAGAAGCTGATGGACTACATCCGCCTCGGGGGCGCGGTGCGGTGCACCGACCCCTGGAGCCGGACCTGCGCGGCCTTCGTGTTCCGCGCGAGCGGATCGGCCGTCTTCGCCACCGACGTTTTCGTGAACTACCTCCGGGCCGTGCTCTCGCGGATGAAGCCGGAGCAGCCCGACGACCTCGCCTCCGGCCTCCAGCGCGAGTCCGTGCCCCAGATCCGCTTCCTCGCCTCCCTGGTGGAGGCCCTCCAGACCCAGCGCCTGCTCTCCGTGCGGACGGTCAAGGGCCTCCAGCTCTCGGGGGGCCAGAAGCTCCCCGCGGCCTTCGAGTTCGAGGCCTCCACCCGGGAACTGATGCACTCCAGGCTGCTCGAGCGGCTCCAGGCGGTGCTCCAGAAGCCCGCGATGAGCTTCTTCCTGCCGGAGGGGCCCTTCGCCGAGGTGCGGGGCTACCTCACCGACTACCAGGCCTTCTGCCGCCAGAACGGGGAGGAGAGCCGGGCCGCCGCCATGCTGGTCCAGATCGGGCTGGAGGATTCCTCCGCCGCCCCGGCGCCCGCGCCCGCCGCCCAGCCCGCGTCCCAGGCCACCCCGGGCGGGAAAACCCTGGCGGACGTCCCTCCTCCTCCCTCGGACACTGGCGTCTTCATGGACGAGTCGGAGGAGCTCCAGGACCTCAACACCTTCGACTTCTCCCCCGAGGACCAGAAGAGCATCCTCTCCCACAAGGAGGACGTCTTCTCCATGTCCACCTTCCGGCGCTCCGCCGACCAGCCCGTGGAGAAGCCCGCGCGCGAGGCGGAGGCGCAGAAGTCTTCCACCCCCATCCCGGGCCCGGCCGCCGGCCGGGCCGAGGGCGCGCACAAGGACGAGCAGATCCGGAATTTCCTCAAGGACCTCGGCGTTGAATGGAAGGGATGAGCCCCTTCCGTCCCTGGTTTTTCACCTCAAGCGGCCCCTGAAAATTCCTCTTGACGGGCGGCAGTAATTTGGATATATTTGATTTAGTCAAATATTAGCCCGCTCAAATTCATGGGCGAGGCTGGACTTCACCAAGCCAAGGAGCACCGCCATGACGACGAAGTCCCCCGACGAGATCAAATCGGCCGTCCGGGCCACCTACACCCAAGTGGCCCAGGGCGCCTCCTGCTGCGGCCCCAGCTGCGGCGCCCCGATGGACACGGGGGCGGTCAGCATCGGGCGCATCGGTTACGCCCCTGAGCGGGTGGGCGCCATCCCCGCCGCGGTCCTGGAGTCGAACGCGGGCTGCGGCAACCCCCTCGCCCACGCCCGGCCGAAGGCGGGGGAGACCGTCCTCGACCTGGGCTCGGGGGGCGGGCTGGACTGCTTCCTGGCCGCCCAGGAGGTGGGCCCCCAGGGCCGCGTCATCGGCCTCGACATGACCGACGCCATGCTCCAGAAGGCCGAGGAGAACCGCCGGAAGCTGGGCCTCGCCCAGGTGGAGTTCCGCAAGGGGGAGATGGAGGCCATGCCCGTCGAGAGCGGCGCGGTGGACATCATCATCAGCAACTGCGTCATCAACCTCTCGCCGGACAAGGCAGCCGTCTTCCGCGAGTCGTTCCGCGTGCTGCGGCCGGGAGGGCGCTTCGTGGTTTCGGACGTCGTGAAGACCGGCGAGGGCGGGGAGGGCTCGATGGAAGAGTGGTGCGCCTGCATCGCGGGCGCCCTCACCCCGGAGGATTACCTCGGCGGGCTGCGCGCGGCGGGCTTCGAGGAAGCAGAGATCGTGGAGCGCAAGCCCTACATCGCGCAGGGGCACGAGAGCAACATCATCCGCGCCGTCAAGCCGCGCTGAGGCGCTCTACCGCGCTTTTCCGGCGGGCGGCCCGGAGGGCTCGGCGGGGGGCTCCTTGGGAGCGGGTTGGGCGGGCTCCTTCGGGGCCGGGGGCGCGGGAGAGGCGGCCTGCGCTGGGGGAGCGGGCTTCGCGGGGGCGGCCGGCTGCACTTTCTTCTGGGCCTGGGGGAGGGGAGGCGCCGGCGTGGTCCGCCAGATGATGCCCAGGTAGGCGATGTAGAAGAACAGCGCCGCCAGGGCGAAGCGGAGCACCTGGAGCAGGATCCGCGTCCCGAGGCTGAATTCGCGCTTCCGCTCCCACTCGTGCATCGCCCGTTCCCCGGAACCATTCCTGCCGCAAGCCAGAACAGCCCGCGCCTCTCTTTTTTCTAGGTTACACCCGGCCCGAAGGGCCATTCAACTGTTTCCCTCCGAGGGCCCGGCCCTACGGCCTCCTCCGTTGACACCCCGCGGCGGCAGGGGCAAATTGGGCGGGCTTGCATTCCCCCTCAAGCGGAGAGCGGCCCCATGCACATCGACGCCCACTGCCACATCTACCCGCAGGAGTACTTCGACATCGTCGAGAAGGAAGGGCCGCGCTACGGCGTCACCCTCTACACCGACGAGAAGGGGGCGCGGCGCGTCAACATCAAGGGGGATATGCACCCGCCCCTCGAGCCCTTCGTCAACGTCGGCCTGCGGATGGAGACCATGCAGCGCATGGGGCTCGACATGAACGTCCTCTCCTTCTCCTCGAACCCCGGCATGTACTGGGCCGACCCCGCCCTCGCCGAGGAGCTCTGCCAGGCCTCGAACGACGCCTACGCGGAGATCATCCGGAAGAACCCCGGCAAGTTCTCGGGCCTCGCCGCCATCCCCGCCCACGACGCGGCCCGCTCGGTACGGGAGCTGGAGCGCGCCGTCGGCAAGCTGGGCCTCAAGGGGGGCTTCATGGGCTCGAACGTGAACGGGCGCTACCTCGACGACGAGGGCTTCTTCCCCATCTACGAGGCGGCCGCGGCCATGAAGGTGCCCATCATCGTCCACCCGGCCAACCCGGCCGGGAAGGCCCAGATGAAGGACTACCACCTCTTCAACATCGTGGGCTTCACCGCCGAGAGCGCGAATTCCATCGGCCGCCTCATCTTCTCGGGGATGTTCGACCGCCTGCCGGACCTCCAGTTCATCTTCCTCCACGGGGGGGGCACCGTGCCCTACCTCATCGGGCGCTACGACCACGCCTGGCGGGTCCGGCCCGAATGCAAGAAGATCAAGCGCCCGCCCCTGGAATACCTGCGGGCGCACTTCCACTTCGACTGCCTCGTCTTCCACGCGCCCGTCGTGCGCTTCCTGGTCGAGATCATGGGCGCCGGCCGCGTCCTGCTGGGGACGGACCTCCCCTACGACATGACCGACCAGGACATCGTGAAGACAATCCAGGGCGCCGGCCTCAGCCCGGACGACTACGCCAAGGTCACTCACCGGAATGCCCAGGCCCTCTTCCACCTCTAGGGGCCGCCGCGGATGAGGGGCTGAGCCGTGTGGCCCGCCTGGGAGCACACCCTCCTCATCTTCGCCGCGGGGCTGCTGGAGGGGGCGGTGGGCTTCGACTTCGGCCTCATCGCCACCCCGGCCCTGGGGGCGGCGGTGGGGGTGCGCAACGCCGTGGTGCTCCTGTGCCTTCCCGGCCTCTCCCTGAGCGCGGTCCGGGCCCTGGGGGGCGGGGTGCCGGGCGCCCCCCTGCGGAGGCTCATGCCCTTCATCGGCGCTGGGAGCGTGGGGGCGGCGGGGGGGGTGTTCGTCCTGGCGGCCAGCCCCCCGGCCGTCCTCACGTGGGGGGTGGGGCTCTTCGCCCTCGCCTGCGGGGGCTACAGCCTCTCGCGCCTGCGCATCCAGCTCGACATGCGGGACGAGAGCTTCTTCGCCTACCTGGCGGGGCTCGCCTCGGGGCTCTTCACGGGCGCCGCCAACGCGGGCGGGCCCTTCACGGTGATCTACCTGGACAGCCTGGGCCTCACCCGCAGCCGGATGGCCCGGATGATGCCGGTCTGCGCGATGGCCTTCACGGCCGCCCAGGTGGCGGCCCTCTCGGGGGCGGGGCTCCTGCTGCTCGCCCCGGCCGCCCGCTCGGCGGCCGCCATCCTGCCGGCGCTCGCGGGCTTCCTGCTCGGGAAGATGCTGCGGGGGCGCTTCTCTCCCCGCCTGGGCTACGCGGTGGGGCTTGCGGCGCTGGGAGGGGCGGCGGCGGCCCTCATCGCGTGGGGCCCCGCCGGGTGGCGGTGAGCGCTACATCTTCATCCCGGACTTCGAGACGAGCCTGGCGGCCAGCTTGATGAAGGAGGCCACGCCGTCCAGGCGCCCGCAGCGGTTGTCGTACTGGACGCCGTAGAGGTTCTCGTTCTGCTCGCGGGTCACGTTGCGCACGAAGCCCATGATGTTCTCGCTCACGCTCCCGTCCGGCAGCTCGAACGACATGAAGACCGGCATGCCGACCTCGAAGCGGAACGGGCAGGAGAGGTTGCAGCCGCCCAGGCTCAGGTTCTTGATGACGCCCCAGGAAGCGTTTTCGTCCTTGCGCTGCTCCGCGAAGTTGTTCTTCCGGGGGGTGATGAGGACGCGGATCTTCGTGCTCAGCCGCTCGGACTGGCGGAGGGTGACTTCCTCGATCTTCTTGGGATACGCCAGGTAGAGGACGCGGAAGGGCTGGAGGGTCTGGAAGAGGACGGTGGACTGGAAGCCCCACACCTTCCCCTCGTGCATCCCCCTCCCCACCACGGGGAGGTTCTTGGGTAGCTGGACCGACTGCCCCCCGCGGGTGGGCTGCTCCACGAGGAGGCAGTGGTCCGCATCCCACCCGACCAGGCGCGAGTTCAGCCGCACCTTGTTCACGGGGTCCACCAGCTGGATGATCGTTCCGACGGGAAGCAAGGAATATCCCCCATCCCAACCCAGGCCTGGGCCGAAGAACCGTGTTATCGCCTGAGCCTATAGTCTAGAGGGACGCGCATCCCCTGACAACGAGAGGCCCGGCAGGGCCCTCAGGCGATCCCGCTCCGGAGGAGGTGGTGGAGGTGGATCACCCCTTCGATCTCCCCTCCCCCTTCCTTCGTCACGACCAGCGAGGTGATCGCCGAGTCCTCCATCATGCGCAGGGCGGCGCTGGCCAGCTCGCCTGGGGCGATGGTCTTGGGCGAGGGGCTCATCAGCCCCCTCGCGCCGGCGGGCAGCCGCCCGCCCCCCCGCTCCAGCGCCCGCCGCAGGTCGCCGTCGGTGACAACCCCCGCCAGGCGGCCCGAGGCGTCGACGACGCAGGTCATCCCCAGCCGCTTGGCGCTCATCTCGCGGACCACCGCCTCGGCCGGGTCCGTCTCCCTCACCCGGGGCACGTCCGCGCCCCTGCACATCAGCTCCCCCACCCGCAGCAGCCGCTTGCCCAGCGCCCCGCCGGGATGGAAGCGGGCGAACTCCTCGGGCTGGAAACCCCTCGCCTCGAGCACCGCCATGGCCAGGGCGTCCCCCATGGCGAGGGAGGCGGTGCTGCTCGCCGTGGGGGTGAGGTTGATGGGGCAGGCCTCCTCCTCCACGAAGACGTCGAGCACGGCGTCGGCCTCCCGCCACAGGGTGGAGTCCCTCCCGCCGGTGATGGCGATGACGGGCGTCCCCAGGCGGGCGAAGGTCGGCAGGAGGCGGATGAGCTCCTCGGTCTCGCCGCTGTAGGAGAGGGCGAGGACGACGTCCTCGCGCGTCACCATGCCCAGGTCGCCGTGCACCCCCTCGGCCGCATGGAGGAAGAACGAGGGGGAGCCGGTGCTGGCCAGGGTGGCCGAGATCTTCTGGCCGATGAGGCCGCTCTTGCCCATCCCGGTCACCACGACCCGGCCCCGGCAGCCGAGGACGACCGCCACCGCCCGGGCGAAATCCTCCCCCAGGCGCTCCGGCAGCCGCCCGAGCGCCTCGGCCTCGATCCGCAGGGCCTGGACTCCCCGCTCGACGGGGCTCACCCCCGCCACCGGCCGCTTGCCCAAAGGAACCTCCCGCCATCCCATCATGCGAAACTGCCCAAAAAATATCGCATTTCCCCCCAAACTGTCCACGCGGGCCCCATCTTGTCCGCCCACAGGAGGCTTTCCGGCCTCCGCGGGCCCTCCTTTACTCCCCCGCCCCCGCCGTGATAATAAACCAGGGGTTTACACCGCGTCGCGGAGGCCCATCGGCAGTCCCTCACAGGGTCTTGACCATCCCACCAGCAGGAGTCGGAAGACCATGTCCGGCCACTCGAAGTGGAGCACCATCAAGCGCAAGAAGGGTACCCTGGACGCCAAGCGGGGGAAGATCTTCACCAAGCTCATCAAGGAGATCACCGTCGCCGCCAAGACGGGCGGGGGCGACCCGGGCGGCAACCCCCGCCTCCGCGCGGCCATCGACGCCGCCAAGGCCGCCAACATGCCCCAGGACAACATCAAGCGCGCCATCGCCAAGGGCACCGGCGACATGGAGGGCGTGAACTACGAAGAGATCACCTACGAGGGCTACGGCCCCGGCGGGGTGGCTCTTCTCATCCGGGTGCTCACCGACAACCGCAACCGCACGGGCTCCGAGATCCGCCACCTCTTCTCCCGCAACGGCGGCAACCTGGCCGAGCCCAACTCCGTCGCCTGGATGTTCGAGATGAAGGGGCAGTTCCTCATCCCGGGCAAGCCCTCGGACGAGGAGAAGCTCATGTCGGTGGTCCTCGACGCCGGGGCGGACGACATGCAGCCCGCCGACGGGCAGTTCGAGGTCCTCACCTCCCCGGATGCCTTCGAGGCCGTGAAGCGGGCCCTGGAGAAAAGCAAGATCCCGACCGACTCGGCCGAGCTCACCATGCTCCCCAAGACGACGGTCAAGCTCGAGGGAAAGGTGGCCGACCAGATGCTCCGGCTCATGGAGGCTCTCGAGGACAACGACGACGTGCAGAACGTCTACGCGAACTTCGACATCTCCGAGGAGCAGATGGCGAGCGCCTCCGCCTAGCCCTCCCCGGGGCCGTCCGCCTCCTCCGCCCGAGCGGGGCAGCCCGTGGCCCAGAAGCCGCACCGCATCCTGGGGGTGGACCCCGGCCTGGGGGTCACGGGCTACGCCCTCCTCTCCCTGGCGGACGGCAGCCCGGAGCCCTTCCTGGTCGAGGGCGGCATCCTGCGCAGCGACGCCCGCGCCCCCTTCGAGATGCGCCTCTCCGAGCTCTTCCAGGACCTCACCCGCATCATCCGAGGCCTCAAGCCCGACGTGATGGCGGTCGAGAACCTCTACAGCCACTACAAGCACCCCCGCACCTCCATCATCATGGGCCACGCCCGGGGGGTCATCTTCCTGGCCGCTTCCCTGGCCAAGGTCCCCGTCCGGAGCTACGCCGCCACCGAGATCAAGAAGTCCCTCGTGGGGAGGGGACGGGCCACCAAGCGCCAGATCCAGCACATGGTCCAGCGGCGCCTGGGGCTGGCCGGCCTCCCCGAGCCGGAGGACCTGGCCGACGCCATCGCCGCCGCCTACTGCCACGTGGACCGCTCCCTCCGGCGGCCGGCCGCCCTCAACGGGAGGGCGCGGCGGTGATCCGCCGGATCGCCGGGGAGATCGCCGAGGTGCTCGAGGAGAGCGCCGTCCTCCGCACCCCCGCGGGCCTCTGCTACGAGGTGCTGGTCGGGGGCTACGCCCTGCCCGAGCTCCGGGCCCTCATGGCGGCCCGCGAGCCGGTGGAGCTGCACACCTACCACTACCTGGAGGGGAACGTGGCGACGGGGCAGCTCCTCCCCCGCCTGACGGGGTTCTTCTCCCAGGAGGAGCGCGAGTTCTTCCTGCGCCTCATCAAGGTTCCCGGCTTCAGCGCCCGCAGCGGGGTGCGGGCGCTCGGGCTCCCGCCCCGCGAGATCGCCCGCGCCATCTCCCTCGGCAACACGGCCCTCTTGACGAAGCTCCCGGGAATCGGGAAGAAGAAGGCGGAGCAGCTCGTCTCCCAGCTCCAGGGGGAGATCGCCGGCCTCGCCCGCGCCCCCGAGGCCGCCTCGGCCGCCGGGCCGGAGATTTCCCCCTACCGGAGCGAGGCCATGGCCGTGCTGGTGGGCCAGCTCGGCTACCGGACGCCCGAGGCCGAGGACCTCGTCGAGCGCGCCCTGGCCGCCCTGGGGGCCGGGGCCAACACCGAGGCGGTGCTGAAGGAAGTCTTCCGGCTCAGCCGCTGAGTGCGCTGGAAGGGAAGGAGCGGGCGTGGCCATCGAGCGGAAGGTGACGGGGCGCTCCATCGGGCCGGCGGAGGAGCAGGCCTTCTTCAGCCTGCGCCCCTCCCGGCTCGAGGACTACGTGGGCCAGCGCGAGCTGATCGCGAAGCTCCGGATCGCCCTCGAGGCCGCCCGGGCCCGCAAGGAGCCGGTGGGCCACATCCTCTTCCACGGCCCCCCGGGGCTGGGCAAGACCACCCTCTCCCACATCATCGCCGAGGAGATGGGCTCCCGCCTGGTCAAGACCTCGGGGCCCTCCCTCACCCGCCCGGCCGACCTGATGGGCATCCTCACCGGGCTCCGCGAGGGGGACGTCCTCTTCATCGACGAGATCCACCGCCTGCCCCGCCCGGTGGAGGAGTTCCTCTACCCCGCGATGGAGGACTTCCGGGTGGACTTCGTGGTGGACCAGGGCCCGATGGCCCGCACCCTGAACTTCCCCCTGAAGCGCTTCACCGCCGTGGGGGCCACCACCCGGCCCGGCTCCCTGACCGGCGCGCTCCGGGAGCGCTTCTACCTGCTCTACCACGTGGACTTCTACGCCGAGGCGGAGCTCCAGGAGATCATCCGCCGCAGCGCGGGCCGCCTGGAGCTCTCCATCGAGAGCGAGGCCGCCGCCGAGCTGGCCCGGAGGAGCCGGGGCACCCCCAGGACGGCCAACCGCCTCCTCCTCTGGGCGCGGGACTTCTGCCAGGCCAAGGGAGACGGCGCCATCCGCCTCCGCGCGGTGCGCGAGGCCCTCGCCATGGAGGGGGTGGACGAGGCCGGCCTGGACGGGCTCGACCGGAGCTACCTGCGCACCATCGTCGAGCACTACGGCGGGGGCCCCGTGGGGGTCGAGGCCATCGCCGCCACCATGAACGAGGAGTCCGACACCCTGGTGGACATGGTGGAGCCCTTCCTCCTCCGGACCGGGCTCGTCCAGCGCACCCGGGGGGGGCGGCGGGCCACCCCCGCGAGCTACCGCCACCTGGGCCTCGCCCTCCCCAAGGGCCTCCAGCCCGGGCTCTGGAGCGGCGAGGAAGCCGCCGGGGACGAGGCCAAGCCCTAGCGCCGCGCGGAGGTCAGCCCCCGATGGAACCCTTCGGCCAGTTCGGCCGCCTGCTGATCCTCTTCGGGGCGCTGCTGATCGTCCTGGGGGTCGTCCTCACCCTCGCCCCGCGCATCCCCTTCCTGGGCAGCCTGCCCGGGGACATCCACCTCAAGGGCAAGAACTGGAGCTTCCACTTCCCGATCGCCACCTCGATCGTGGTGAGCGTGGTGCTGACGGTTCTGCTGAACCTGTTCTTCCGCAGATAGGCGGGAGCGCCACGCCTCTCAAGGCAAGCGGAACCCCTGATTCTTCTCCAGGTTGGCGATATAGGATCTCATGTCATGGTCCTTGATGCCGTCGGGGCCCATCTTCCCCAGATCCTCGACCCTCCCTTTCACCCTGTCCAAGAACCTGTACCACCAATGAAGGTCGTCGTGGATATTCCCCTCCACATCAAAGTATAAGAACCGCCCCACGTGGCTGTAGCCCCACTCCCGCAGGGGGACCCGCGTCACGATGTCGTTGTTGTTCACGAAGCGGAAACTCTGCTCCTTGAAATCGGCATCGAAGATGCGCGCGAATTCGCGGTCGCCCGTCCGGGGCTGCCCGAACGTGTACAGGCCGTAGACTGGCTTGTCCCGCTCCAGGCGGAGCTTGGCCACCGCCAGCGTCGCCAGGGCGGCGCCAAGGCTGTGGCCCGCGAACCAGAGCGACTGCGCGTTGCCCTGGAACTCGGCGATCTTGTCCGAAACCTCCTCCCAGACGTAGCCCAGCGCGCGGGCGAACCCTGCATGCACCTCGCCGTGCCCGGCGGGGCCTTCCACGAAAGCGACGTCGGCGTCGGTCATCCAATCCTGGAGCTGATTCGGCTGGGTACCCCGGAAGGCGGCCAGCACGGCCTGATCGTTCCCCGCGATGAAACCCTGCGTCTCCCGCTTGGAGAAAAAATGGAAGCGGGGGAAATTCCAATCGTTCCTCACCGTCCCTTCGATGACGCCTCCCTCTTCATAGGCGAGCCTTGACGCCAACGCCAGGGAAAGGGCGTTGCGGGGCTCATATTTCGTCGTATCGGGTCGAAGGGAAAATTGCGGCATGGCGTCGCTCCTCGTCTGACGGCATGGAAATTCGGCGCTGGTCCGTCCGCACCGTTGTCTGGCGGTTTGGAGAATCATCAAAATGAACCATTCGATATGCAACCGGCGGAGAAAACGGCTTAGACCCCAGCGTGCGGGATCCCGGGCCTTGCGGTTCACCTTCCCTCACCCCCCGTTCAGCTCCCGGAAGGCCCGGTAGAAGCGGTAGGAGCGCACCCGCAGCACGGTGAGGTAGCCCTTCATGGCCTCGACCGAGAACTCGCGGGAGGCCTCGCCGTCGAGGGCGGCTCCCCCGGTGTG
>MGDP01000157.1 GCA_001790955.1 Candidatus Tectomicrobia bacterium RIFCSPLOWO2_12_FULL_69_37 | reverse complement strand
CTCATCTACAAGGACGGCTACATGTGCCCGCTCGCGGGCCAGTTGATGGGCGTCACGGCGGAGAACCTCGCCGAGCGCTACAACGTGACCCGCGAGGAGCAGGACGCCTTCGCCCTGGAGAGCCAGGAGAAGGCCGTCGCGGCCCTCAAGGGGGGCCGCTTCGGGGAGGAGACGGTGGCGGTCGAGCTCCCGGGCAAGAAGGGGGGGACGGAGGCCTTCGGGGCGGACGAGACCCCGCGCGAGGGCCTCTCCCTGGAGAAGCTCGGCAAGCTCAAGCCCGTCTTCCACAAGGAGGGCTCGGTGACGGCCGGGAACTCCTGCTGCCAGGCGGACGCGGCGGCGGCCCTCGTGGTGGCCTCGCGCGAGCGGGCCGAGGCGCTGGGCGCCAGGCCCATCGCCATCTTGCGGGGCTACGCCTCCACGGGCGTCGAGCCCAAGCACATGGGGCTGGGCCCGGTGACGGCCATCCCCAAGGCGCTCGAGCGGGCGGGGCTCGCGCTCGCCGACATGGACCTCGTCGAGGTGAACGAGGCCTTCGCGGCCCAGGTCATCTCCTGCGAGCGCGAGCTCAAGTGGGACCGCAAGAAGCTCAACGTGCACGGCGGGGCCATCGCCCTGGGGCACCCCGTCGGGGCGACCGGGGCCAAGCTCATCGCCACCGCGCTGAGCGCGCTCGCCCAGCGGGGGGAGGAGTTCGCGGTGGTGAGCGCCTGCATCGGGGGCGGCCAGGGGGTCGCGGTGGTGCTTCAGCGAGTGGCGTAGGAGGCCAGCATGGACATCCGCAAGGCGATGGTGGTGGGGGCGGGGACCATGGGGGCGGGGGTCGCCCAGCTCTTCGCCCAGAACGGCATCCCGGTGCTCTTGACCGACCGGAGCGAGGACCTGGTGGCCCAGGCGGTGGCGGGGCTGGAGGGCCGCCTCGCCAAGCGGGTGGAGCAGGGGAAGCTCCAGGCCGCGGAGAAAGACGCCATCCTCGGCCGCATCGCGCGGGGGAGCGGCTGCGCGGGCGCGAAGGACGCGGACGTGGTCGTCGAGGCGGTCTTCGAGGACATGGGGGTGAAGCGGAAGGTGCTGGGCGAGCTGGACGAGCTGGCCCCGCCCCACGCCATCTTCGCCTCGAACACGACCTCCCTTTCCATCACCGAGATGGCCGCCGCCACCGCGCGCCCGGAGAAGGTGGTGGGGGTGCACTTCTTCAACCCGCCGCTCGTGATGAAGCTGGTCGAGATCATGCCGGGCCTCGCCACTTCCCCAGAGACTGTGGAAGCGGTGAAGGCCCTCGCCAAGCGGCTGGGGAAGGAGCCCGTCCTGGCGCGCTTCGACAGCCCGGCGGGGATCGGGAGCCGCATCCTGGCGGGGTTGCTGAACGAGGCGGTCGAGGTCTACGCCCAGGGGCTCGCCTCGGCGGAGGACATCGACAAGGCGATGAAGCTCGGGGCGGGGCTCCCGATGGGGCCGCTCGAGCTCATCGACCTGATCGGGGTGGACATCCACCTCGCCAAGACCGAGACCCTCTTCCGCGAGCTGGGCGACCCGCGCTACCGGCCCAGCTTCCTCCTGCGCAAGATGGTGCGGGCGGGCCACCTGGGGCGGAAGACGGGGCGGGGCTTCTTCACATACGGGGCGAAGGGGTAAATCCGGGGATGCGAGGGTTTTGTAGGGGCGTTCCATTGAGCGCCCCTGCGGGAGCCTCAATGCCCTTTTACCGCCGGAGGCCGATGTGGACTTCGAGCTGAACGAGACCCAGCGCCTCATCCGGCAGCAGGCGGCGGACTTCGCCGCCCGGCGCGTCGCCCCCGGCGCGCGCCAGAGGGACATTGACGGCAATTACCCGGCCGAGATCATCCGGGAGATGGGCGCGCTCGGGATGTTCGGCGGGGTGGTGCCCGAGGCGTACGGCGGGGCGGGGCTCGACTACATCTCCTTCGCCCTCCTGTGCGAGGAGATCAGCAAGGCCGACAGCTCGGTGCGCACGGTGCTCTCGGTCCAGATCTCCCTCGTCGCCACCCCCATCCTCAAGTTCGGGAGCGAGGCGCAGAAGCAGAAGTACCTTCCGCGGCTCTGCAAGGTGGAGTGGATCGGCTGCTTCGGCCTTACCGAGCCGGACGCGGGCTCGGACGTCCAGCAGATCAAGACCTTCGCCCAGAAGACCCCGGGCGGATGGAGGCTCAACGGCCGCAAGATCTGGATCAGCAACGGGGGCATCGCCCAGCTCGCCATCGTCATCGCCCAGACCGAGCGCGGCAACCCGCGCAAGATGGCCGCCTTCCTGGTCGAGACCTCGGCGCCCGGCTTCTCCTCCAGGGACATCCACGGCAAGCTCGGGCTCCGGGCCTCGAACACGGCCGAGCTCATCCTGGACGGGGTGGAGGTGCCGGACTCGGCCCTCCTGGGGGAGGTGGGGCAGGGCTTCGCCGTGGCCATGGCCGCCCTCGACAACGGGCGCTACTCGGTCGCGGCCGGCTGCCTGGGGATCGCCCAGGGCTCCTTGGAGGCCTCGGTCGCCTACGCCAAGGAGCGCCACACCTTCGGCAAGCCCATCGCGGCCCACCAGATGGTGCAGGACATGATCGCCCGGATGGTGGTGGACATCGACGCCTCCCGCCTCCTCCTCTGCCGCGCCGGGGAGCTCAAGAACCAGGGCAAGCCCAACACACTGGAAACCTGCGTCGCCAAGTACTATTGCAGCGAGGCGGCCGTGCGCTGCGCGAACGACGCCATCCAGATCCACGGCGGGATGGGCTACAGCAACGAGTACCCCGTCGAGCGCTATCTGCGCGACGCGCGGGTGGCCACCATCTACGAGGGCACGAGCCAGATCCAGAAGCTCATCATCGGGGGCTTCGCCACCGGCATCCGCGCCTTCGCCTAGCCGGGCGGGCGCCCCGGGCACCGCGGGGAATCGATGGATTTTTCTTTTGTTCGGCTCCACGCCGGGCGTCCCTCCGCGCCGGGCGGGCGGGGGCCTTGAAATTCCCCGGCGGAGGGAGTGGAGTAGAGCGGCCGGGGGCTTCCCGGCGGCTGCCCCGACAGGCGAGAGGTTCTCATGGCCGAACCCGGAGACGCCCTCCGGCGCACGTCCCTGTACGAGACTCACGTGGCGGCGGGCGCGAAGATGGTCCCCTTCGCCGGGTTCGAGATGCCGGTCCAGTACACCGGCGTCATCGAGGAGCACCACGCCGTGCGCCAGGCGGCGGGTCTCTTCGACGTGAGCCACATGGGGGAGTTCGAGGCCCGGGGGCCGGGGGCCGCCGCCTTCCTCCGGCGCCTGGTGACGAACGACGTCTCTCGCCTGGAGGTGGGGCGGGTGATGTACTGCACCATGTGCCGGGAGGACGGCGGGATCATCGACGACCTGACCGTCTACCGCCTGGCGGATGAGCGCTACATGGCGGTGGTGAACGCCTCCAACATCGGGAAGGACTGGGCCTGGATGGCGGCCCGGAAGGGAGCGGGCGTCGAGTTCCGGGACGTGAGCAGCGAGACGGGCCTCCTGGCGTTGCAGGGCCCGCGCGCCGAGGCCGTCCTGGCCGGGCTCCTCCCCGGCGGGGGGGACTTGGGGGCCATCCCCTACTACGGGGCCCAGGAACGAACGTGGCAGGGGAAGCGGGTGTTGGTCTCCCGGACGGGCTACACCGGGGAGGACGGTTTCGAGCTCTACTGCGGGGCCCCGGACGCCCCGGCGCTGTGGGAGGCCCTGATGGCCCGGGGCGGGGGGGAGGGGCTCAAGCCCTGCGGCCTGGGGGCGCGGGACACCTTGCGGACCGAGATGAAGTTCGCCCTCTACGGGAACGACATCGACGAGGCCACGAACCCGCTCGAGGCCGGGCTGGGCTGGGTGGTGAAATTCCAGGCGGGGGAGTTCATCGGACGGGAGGCCCTGCTGGGGATCAAGGAGCGGGGGCTCTCGCGGAAGCTGGTGGGGTTCGAGATGGTGGACCGGGGGATTCCCCGCCACGGCGCGCCCATTTTGGCCGGGGGGCGGAATGCCGGGGTGGTGACCAGCGGGACCATGAGCCCCACCCTTGGCAAAGCCATCGGCATCGGCTACGTTCCCTTGACGCACGCGGCCGAGGGGTGCGAGATCGCCGTGGAGATTCGCGACAAGGCCCGGGCCGCCCGGGTGGTCGAGACGCCTTTTTACCGCCGGGAGAAGGCCTGAGCCCCGCGGTCGCCGGATAGGGTTTCAGCATCCTTCAGGGTCCGCCGCATCTCTCGGGGAGGCGCTGAGTTAATGGAGTTTCCCAAGCACCTCAAGTACTCCAGGGAGCACGAGTGGGTGAAGGTCGAGGGCAACGTCGCCCAGGTCGGCATCACCGACTACGCCCAGTCGGAGCTCGGCGACGTGGTTTACGTCGAGCTTCCCGAGGTGGGCACCGACGTGGAGGCCAACAACACGTTCGGGGTGGTCGAGTCGGTGAAGGCGGTCTCCGACCTCTTCGCGCCGGTCACCGGGTCGATCGCCGAGGTGAACCCGCAGCTTGAGGAGGAACCCGAGCTGGTCAACAGCGATCCCTACGAGGACGGCTGGATGATCAAGATCGAGATGAACGACCCCTCGGAGCTGAACGACCTCCTGGACGTGGACGAGTACAAGACCTTCGTCGAGGAAGAGAGCAAGTAGGGAAAGGGCGCCCGGGCCGGCCGAGTGGGCGGCCCATCCTGCCCCGGGCGCGCGTCCTCCCTCCGTCCCGCCCTGAGGAATTTCTGTCATGCCGGAGAGCTTGAGCGAGCTGGAGCACGGGGGGGAGTTCATCCGGAGACACATCGGCCCGGGGGCGGAGGACATCCGGGCGATGCTCGCGGCCCTCGGCCTGGGCTCCCTTGATGAGCTGGCGCGGAAGGCTATCCCGGCCTCCATCCTCTCCCAGGCGCCCCTCCGGCTCCCCGAGCCCCGCACCGAGCAGGCCGCTCTCGCCGAGCTCCGCGCCATGGCCGGGCGCAACCGCGTCCTCCGCTCCATGATCGGCATGGGCTATTCCGACTGCTTCACGCCCTCCGTCATCCTCCGCAACGTTCTGGAGAACCCCGGCTGGTACACGGCCTACACCCCCTACCAGCCCGAGATCTCCCAGGGCCGCCTCGAGGCGCTGCTCAACTTCCAGACCATGGTGATGGACCTGACCGGGATGGAGATCGCCAACGCCTCCCTCCTGGACGAGGGCACGGCGGCGGCCGAGGCCATGACCATGTCCCGCGCCGTCAGCAAGGCGAAGGGCAACGTATTCTTCGTCTCGCGCCTGTGCCATCCCCAGGTCATCGAGGTGGTGGGCACCCGGGCCGAGCCGCTGGGCATCGAGGTCGCCGTGGGGGACCACGCGGAGGCTCTCGCCAGGAAGCCCTTCGGCGTCCTCCTCTCCTACCCGGGGACGGGCGGGGAGATCCACGACTACCGCGCTCTCTGCCGGGAGGCCCACGCCCAGGGGGCGCTCGTCACCGTGGCGGCGGACCTGCTCTCCCTCGTCCTCCTGGCCCCGCCGGGTGAGTTCGGGGCGGACATCGCGGTGGGGAGCTCCCAGCGCTTCGGCGTCCCCCTGGGCTTCGGCGGCCCCCACGCCGCCTTCTTCGCCACCAAGGACGCCTACAAGCGCTCCATGCCCGGGCGCATCGTGGGGGTCTCGATCGACGCCAAGGGGTGGCCCGCCCTCCGGCTCTCCCTCCAGACGCGGGAGCAGCACATCCGCCGCGAGAAGGCCACGAGCAACATCTGCACCGCCCAGGTGCTCCTCGCGGTGATGGCCTCCATGTACGCCGTCTATCACGGCCCTGAGGGGCTGCGGCGCATCGCCCGCCGGGCCCACCGGATGGCCTGCCTCCTGGCCGAGGGGCTGAAGCGCCTGGGGCACTCCCTCAAATCGGAGGGTTTCTTCGACACCCTGACGGTCAACGCGGGGAAGGGCGGGGCCGCGCGGGTGCTGGAGCGCGCCCGGGAGCGGGGCATCAACCTGCGCCCGGTGGACGCGGACACCGTCGGGATCGCCCTCGACGAGACGACGCGCCGGGAGGACCTGACGGCGCTCTTCGAGGCCTTCTCCAGGGACGGCAAGCCCGGCTTCGCGGCGGAGGAGCTGGACGGCGCGGCCCGGGAGCGCATCTCCGAGGGGCTGCGGCGCGCCTCGGCCATCCTCACCCACCCGGTCTTCAACCGCTACCACTCCGAGACCGAGATGATGCGCTACCTCGCGCGGCTGGAGGAGAAGGACGTCTCCCTCACCCGCTCCATGATCCCGCTCGGCTCCTGCACCATGAAGCTCAACGCCGCAACCGAGATGATCCCGGTCACCTGGCGGGAGATCGCGGGGGTCCACCCCTTCGCCCCCGCCGATCAGGTGGAGGGCTACCGGGCGCTCATCCAAGACCTGGAAGCCAGGCTGGCCGAGGTCACGGGCTTCGACGCCGTCTCCCTCCAGCCCAACTCAGGCGCCCAGGGAGAGTACACCGGCCTCCTCGTCATCCGCGCCTACCACCGGAGCCGGGGGGACAAGGATCGGAACGTCTGCCTCATCCCCAGCTCCGCCCACGGGACAAACCCGGCGAGCGCGGTCATGGCGGGGATGCAGGTGGTGGTCGTCGCCTGCGACAAGCAGGGGAACGTGGACGTGAACGATCTCAGGGCCAAGGCGGAGGCGGACGCCCCCCGCCTCGCCGCCCTGATGATCACCTACCCCTCCACCCACGGCGTCTTCGAGGAGGCGGTGGGGGAGATCTGCGCCGTCGTCCACCGCTGCGGGGGCCAGGTCTACATGGACGGGGCGAACCTGAACGCCCTGGTCGGCCTCTGCCGCCCCGGGGAGTTCGGGCCGGACGTCTCCCACCTGAACCTCCACAAGACCTTCTGCATCCCCCACGGCGGGGGCGGCCCCGGCATGGGCCCCATCGGGGTGCGCAGGCACCTGGCGCCCTTCCTGCCCCGCCACCCGGTGCGGCCCGAGGCGGGCCCCAGGACCGGCATCACGGCCGTCTCGGCGGCTCCCTGGGGGAGCGCGGCCATCCTGCCCATCTCCTGGGCCTACCTCGCCATGATGGGCGGCGAGGGCCTCAAGCGGGCCACCCAGGCCGCCATCCTGAACGCGAACTACGCCGCCAAGCGCCTGGAGGGCCACTACGAGGTGCTCTACCGGGGGCTGAACGGCATGGTGGCCCACGAGTGCATCCTCGACTTCCGGGAGATCGAGCACGCCTCGGGCGTCACCGTCGAGGACGCGGCCAAGCGCCTCATGGACTTCGGCTTCCACGCCCCCACCATGTCCTTCCCGGTGGCGGGCACCCTGATGGTCGAGCCCACCGAGAGCGAGTCCAGGGAGGAGATCGACCGCTTCTGCGAGGCCCTGATCGCCATCCGCGAGGAGATCCGCGAGGTCGAGCGGGGCGCGCTCGACCGCCAGGACAACCCCCTCAAGAACGCGCCCCACACCGCCTCCGACATCGCGGCGGACGCCTGGACCCACCCCTACTCGCGCGAGCGAGCGGTCTTCCCGCTTCCCTGGGTGCGGCAGAGCAAGTACTGGCCGCCCGTCAACCGGGTGAACAACCCCTACGGGGACCGCAACCTCGTCTGCTCGTGTCCTCCCCTGGAGGAGTACGCGGGGGCGGCCCGCGAGGGCGCCCGCGCTTCCTGAGGTGGGGCCGATCCCCGCGCGCTTCCTCGACACCGGCCCCGCGCCCGCCGCCTGGAACATGGCGGTGGACGAGGCCCTCCTCGAAGCCTGCAA
>MGDP01000156.1:5820-11999 GCA_001790955.1 Candidatus Tectomicrobia bacterium RIFCSPLOWO2_12_FULL_69_37 | reverse complement strand
CTCCCTGGCCGTGCGGATGATCCAGGCCCAGGCGCTCGAGGCGGTGGCCGAGCTGGACGACTTCGCCTTCGAGGACCTCCCGGCCGAGCGGCTCTCCCAGGTGGTGGCCCGGCTGGCCCGGGCGGACGCCCAGCAGGAGAGCCTCCGCCTGCGCCGGGAGAACCTGGAAGCCCGGGCGCGGAGCCGGGCCCTCGGGGAGCTGGAGGCCGCCCTCAAGCGGCGCCCCGGGCTGTGGGCCCAGGTCAAGGAGGCCCTGGCGGAGGGGGAGGGGACGGACCCCGACGGGGACAGGCATGGGTCCGCAGGGGCGGGTTTGAAACCCGCCCCTACAGAGGTTGCGGCGGCGTGCGCACCGGATGACGGCGAAGGGACGGGCGCTGCGGCGGATTCTTCCGTAGGGGTGGCCCCTGCGGATGACGGTGGAACGGCCCCTCTGATGGATGACGGCGGCGATCCCTCCGCCCCGCCCCTACCCCCCGGCCAGGGCCCCCACGATCAGGAAGGGCTCGGCCCCCCCGGCGACCGGGCCGGGGAGGGGGGCGTCGGCGGGGGTGTCGGAGAGGTCCTCCCCGCAGGCGAAGAAGCGCACGAAGGGCCGGCGCTTCCGCGTGACGTGGTCGCGGATGGTCCCGCGCAGCATGGGGTAGCGGTCCTCGATGGCGTCGAGGAGCGCGCCCCGCGTGGCCGGGCCCCCGATCTCGATCTCCACCTCGCCCCCCACCCTCGCGAGGGTGCGGAGGTGGTGGGGGAGGACGACGCGGATCATGGCAGGGTCTGGACCTCGACGGAGAGCACGGCCGGGAGGTCCCGGACGATGGGGGCCCAGGAGTCCCCGCCGCCGGGCGAGGCGTACACCTGCCCGCCGGTGGTGCCGAAGTACACGCCGCAGGGGTCGAGCGCGTCCACGGCCATCGCGTCGCGCAGCACGTTCACGTAGCAGTCCCGCTGGGGGAGGCCCTTGGTGAGCGGCTCCCACTCGTTCCCGCCCGACCGGCTGCGGTAGACGCGCAGCTTCCCCTCGGGCGGGAAGTGCTCCGAGTCGCTCTTGATGGGGACGACGTAGACGGTCTGCGGCTCGTGGGCGTGGACCTCGATCGGGAAGCCGAAGTCGCTCGGCAGGTCGCCGCTCACCTCGCGCCAGGAGTCCCCGGCGTCGTCGCTGCGCATGACGTCCCAGTGCTTCTGCATGAAGAGCACGCCGGGGCGCGAGGGGTGCATCGCGATGCGGTGGACGCAGTGGCCGACCTCGGCCTCCGGGTCGGGGATGTACTGGGACTTGAGCCCCCGGTTGATGGGCCGCCAGGTCTGGCCCGCGTCCTCGCTCCGGAAGGCGCCCGCGGCCGAGATGGCGATGTAGATGCGCCGGGGGTCGCCCGGGTCGAGGAGGATGGTGTGGAGGCACAGCCCGCCCGCCCCCGGCGCCCAGCGCTCCCCCTGCGCGCCGCGCAGCCCGGGGAGCTCGTGCCAGGAGCGGCCGCCGTCCGTGGTGCGGA
Source organism: Candidatus Tectomicrobia bacterium RIFCSPLOWO2_12_FULL_69_37 (assembly GCA_001790955.1). GTDB lineage: Bacteria > UBA8248 > UBA8248 > UBA8248 > UBA8248 > 2-12-FULL-69-37. The sequence continues at coordinate 10,506 of MGDP01000156.1, read as the reverse complement.
AGAGCGAGGCGTCCTCCACCCCGGCGTAGGCCGTGTCGGGGTCCGCCAGGGAGGGCTCGAGGTGCCAGACCCGCTTGAACTCCCAGGGGTGCTGGGTGCCGTCGTACCATTGGTGGGTGGTGAGGGGTTTCCCGGTCCCGGGGGAGGTGTCGTAGACGAACTTGTTGCTGATGCCGCCGGGCGGATCGTTGGGGTTGGGCAGCTTCTCGCCGCCGGGGATCTCCCAGGTCTTCCCGCCGTCGCTCGACCGCTGGATGATCTGCCCGAACCAGGCGCTCGTCTGGGAGGCGTAGAGCCGGTCCGGGTCGGCGGGCGACCCCTTCATGTGGTAGACCTCCCAGCCCCCGAAGTGGGGGCCGCTGACGTCCCACCGTTCGCGCTTCCCGTCCGACCCCAGGACGAACGCGCCCTTGCGCGTGCCGACCAGTACCCGTATCCGGCTCATGCCTTGCGCCTCCCTGAGATGCGCGTTGATGTCCGCGCGAAGTCCGCCGCGAGCCCCACCCACTTCCTGAGCGCGGCGGCGGTGCGGCACCCGGCGGGGGCGACCGCGATTATCCCCTTCATGGGCCTGCCGGTGAAGTCGAAGGGCCGGGCGTGGGGGGACTTGAGCGCCCCGGCGGCCCGGTCCGGCCCCACCCGGAGGACGAGGTCGCCCTTCAGGACGCCGCAGCACATCTTCCCCCGGAGCATGAAGGTCAGGCCGCCGAACATCTTCTTCTCCTCCACGCCCCCGCGCCCGGCCAGCGCCCCGCGCACCCGCGCGGCCAGCTTCTCGTCGTAGGCCATGTTTCCTCCTCAGCCCAGGAACTCCGCCAGGCGCTCCAGGATGCTCGACCACCCGCCGCCGTGGTCGTCGCGCATCTTCTCCTCGGGGAACCGCTCATGCGTCAGGACCAGCTCGGTCGCGCCGCCCCGCTCCCGGAACTCGGCCGTCACCAGGGTCTCGGGGTAGTCCCAGCCGGGCTTCTCCCACTGGAAGGTGTAGACGAGCCGCCCGGGCGGGAGGACCTCCCGGAACACCCCGTTCAGGTGGAAGGCCTCGCCCTCGGGCGGCTGCATAGCGATCCGGTACCTGCCGCCCGGCCGGAGGTCGAGCTCGATGTCCGGGGTGGTGTAGCCTCTGGGCCCGAACCAGTGCTTCATCTGCCCGGGGTCGGTCCAGGCGCGCCAGACCCGCTCGCGGGGCGCCTGGAAGACGCGGGTGAAGCGCAGGGTGTGGAGGGCCTGGGTCTCAGGTGCGGGCATGGTCCGATCTCTCCTTTAGGGGACGCTGCCGGGCCGGCCGGGCCATCAACCCCCCAGGTGCTTCGCCAGGCAGTCGAGGGTCCAGGTCCAGCCCATCTCGTGCTGGTCGCGCAGCGTCTTCTCGCGGAAGCGCTCGTGGGTGAGGGTGAGCTCGGCCGCCCCGCCCCGCTCGCGGAACTCGACGGTGACGAGGGTCTCCCACATGGCCTCGTCCCACTGCTCCCAGCGCCAGGTGAAGACGAGGCGGGAGGGGGGCGTGACCTCCTTGTACTCGCCGTAGGCGGTGAAGACCTCGCCCTTTTCCCTCTGGCGGATGGTGAGGCGGTACTTCCCCCCCGGCCGGAGGTCGCTCTCGGCCCCGATGCAGTCGAAGTCCCTGGGGCCCCACCATTTCTTCAGCGCCTCGGGGTCGGTCCAGGCGCGCCAGACCCGCTCGCGGGGCGCCTGGAAGACGCGGGTCAAGCGCAGGGTGTGGAGGGTCTGGGTCTCGGGGGCGGGCATGATCGTTCTCCTCATGGGTGGACGGCTGCCGGGCCGGGCGGGCCATCAACCTCCCAGGTGCTTCGCCAGGCAGTCGAGGGTCCAGGTCCAGCCCATCTCGTGCTGGTCGCACAGCGTCTTCTCGGGGAAGCGCTCGTGAGTGAGGGTGAATTCGGCCGAGCCGCCCTTCCCGGCGAGCTCGACGGTGACGAGGCTCTCCTGCATCCCCGCTTCCCAGTGGTCCCAGCGCCAGGTGTAGACGAGGCGCTCCGGCGGCCGGACCTCGCGGAACGTCCCGCTCAAGCGGATCTCCTCGCCATCCGGGCCTTTCATGGCGATCCGGTAACCGCCTCCCGCCCGGAGGTCCACCTCCGCGCTGGGGGCGGACCACCCGGCGGGCCCATACCACTCTTTCAGCGCTTCCGGGTCGGTCCAGGCCCGGAAGACTTTTTCGCGGGGGGCCTGGAAGGTCCGCGTGAGCCGGAGGGCGGTTTCGGGGCGGGTTCCGGGGATGGCCAAGGCGGTGCCTCCTCTTCTTGCGTGGCTTCGAGGTATTTGGCCAGGGCGTCGAACTGGGCTTCCCAGAAGCGGCGGTAGCGGGCGATCCACTCCTCGGCCTCCCGCAGGGGAGAGGCCTCGATGCGCAGGCGGTGGACGCGCCCCTCCCGGCTGCGGGCGAGGAGCCCGGCCCGCTCCAGCACGCGCAGGTGCTTGGAGACGGCCGGGAGCGACATGCGGAAGGGGGCGGCGAGGGCCGTGACGCTGGCCTCCCCCCGGGCGAGCCGGGCGAGGATGGCCCGCCGCGTCGGGTCGGCTAGGGCGGCGAAGGTGGAGTCGAGGGCGGGGGGCATGGCGCCCGTCTCCTGGGCTCAGAAGGGGAGCCAGCCCCGGCCCTTGAACCAGCCCCGGAGGTAGCAGATCTGGCCCGCGTGGTGGGCGTAGTCGAGGAGGAGGATGGCGAAGAAGTCACCCACCTTCTGGACGACCGGAGCGGGCGGGTTCTCCACCTTCTGGTCCAAGGCGGAGGGGGGGATGGCGGGGAGGACGGCCAGGGTGTTCTTGCGCACCGCCTGGGCGTAGCCGAGGAGGTCCTCCTTCTTGGCCCGGAAGGCGCGCACCTGGTCCATCGTGTTTCCTCCCCCGCTGTCCTCGGGACCGGCGGGGGGCTTGATCTTCTGGTGCCACCGGCCCTCGGCCCAGACCTGGGGGCGGCCACCGGCGCGGGAGAGGAGGTCGTCCTCGGCGCGGGTCATGTGCCAGAGGAGCCAGCCGATGGGGTTGGAGTCGGCGTTGGGCTGTTTCCACAGCTCCTCGTCGGTCAAGCCGTCGAGGGCCATGTGGACGAGGTTGGTGTTGATCTCGAGCGTCTTGGCGATGAGGTCCGCGGCGTTCATAGGGTCTCCAGGCTGTGGTGCCGGGTCAATGATTAACCATGTGGTTAAATATACGGCTTCCGCCCCCGGCCGTCAACAGGGAAGTTCGGGGCGCCAGGGTTGGATGCGGGGGCCGGAGCCGCTATCCTGGCCGCGTGAGCCGCCCGGCGGGAAGGAGAGGACAAGCGATGAAGCGGCTGCTCCTCCGTCCCCTGGCCTGGCTGGGGGCGCTTGCCCTGCTGCCCGCCTGCTGGGCGGTGGGGGCGGCGCTGGCGGGGACGGCGCCGGGGGCGCTCCTCCACCCGGGGAGGGGGGTGCCCGGCTTCCTCCTCGTCCCCGAGGGCTGGGCGCTCCTGGGCGGGGCGCTCGCCTACCTCCTCTGGCACCGCCTCCGGCCGCCCGAGTTCCTCTACACCTTCACGCACGAGCTCACCCATCTCGCCTTCGCCCTCCTCATGGGGAAGCGGGTGAGCCGCTTCGAGGTCGCGCGGGGGAGCGGCCAGGTGGCGCTCAGCGGGACGAACCCCCTCATCACCCTCGCGCCCTACTTCTTCCCCCTCCTGGCCGCGCTGGCCCTGGCGGCGGGGGCGCTGCTGGGCCTGGCGGTGCGGGCGCCCTGGGTGCGCTGGCTCACCGCCTTCGCCGTGGGCCTCGGGCTGGCCCTCCACGTGGTGATGACCCGGCGGGCGCTCGGCTCCGCCCAGCCGGACATCGACCGAGGCGGGAGGCTCTTCTCGTGGACGGTGATCGCCCTGGCGGGGGGCGTCTTCGCGGGCGGGGCGGCCCTGGGGGCGGCGGGCGGAGCGGGGGCGCTCGCCCTCTTCGCGGGGAGGGTGGCCGGGGAGCTTGTGTCGGCCTACGCCTGGACCGGGCGCGAGCTGATGATCGGGCTGGGCTTCCTCGCCGGGCGGCTGGGGGCGCTCCGGTGAGGGGGGGCCTGGCGCGGCTTCCGGCCGCCGCGGCGCTCGCCCTCCTCGCGGGCTGCGCCTACGAGGTGAGCGGGCGGGTGGAGGTGGCGGCCCCCGGGAGGCTCGGGGGCGTCCGCCGGATCGCGGTGGCGCGCTTCGGCTACCCCCACGACTGGACGGGCCAGTTCCGGGACATCTACCGGCGGGCGGGCCTCGCGCCCCCGGCGGGGGAGAAGGTGGACAACCTCGAGCGCACCTTCCTCGTCGAGGACGCCCTGTCCGCGCGCGGCTACGAGGCCCTCCCCTGGCCCCGGGGGGAGGAGGAGCCCGCGGAGCCGCCCGCCGCCGGGCTGCGGGAGCGGCTGGCGGGAGCGGGGATCGGCGCCGTCCTCCTCGCCCAGGGGGAGAGCGCGTGCGGGAGCGTCGAGCGGTGCACCGCCCGGGTCTCCCTCTCCCTGTGGGGCACGGAGGGGGGCGCGCTCCTCTGGCGGGGAGAGGCCAGGGCCGCCACCCTCATGTATCAGGGGGACGAGATGCAGGCCGCCGTCGAGGAGGCGCTCGCCGGGCTCCCGGCGGGGGAGGAGGGGCGGTGAGGGTTCGGATACGGCGAGGGCGAGGCGGCTCACGGGGTCCGCGGAAGCCGAACCGCCTCTGCGGGCGCCCCGGCGCAGGGTGTT
>MGDP01000156.1:0-5811 GCA_001790955.1 Candidatus Tectomicrobia bacterium RIFCSPLOWO2_12_FULL_69_37 | reverse complement strand
GGGGGGGGGGGGGGGGGGGGGGGGGGGGGGGGGGGGGGGGGGGGCGGACGTGGACATTCCCCCACCCCGGCCCTCCCCCGGAGGGGGAGGGTGCGCGGTGGTCCAAACCGGGCACATGGGTAACACATCAGACCGGGCACATGGGTGACACTTTACCCCACCGGTCCTTGGGGCCTCCCCGGAGGGGGAGGGTGCGCGGTGCGAAATCCGGTCGCGTATCCCTCGGTGACGGAACCAGCGCGAATTTGATGCAAGGGCCGCCGGGCCGCGCGGGATTATCTTGGCCGGCGGGAGGGTGCGCCTCCCGGAGGGCCGCCCGCCTCCGTCATTCCTTCTGGTAGCCGCAATAGGGGAGGACGTCCGGGCGCGGGGGGCCGTAGACGGCGAGGACGCGGCAGCGCTTCCCGCCGAGGGCGCTGGCGCCGTGGGGGGTGCCGGGCGGGATGCGGAAGACCCCCCCGGCCGGGACGGCCCGCTTCTCCTCCCCGAGGGTGAACTCCACCTCCCCCTCCAGGACGAAGACGAGCTGCTCGAAGGGATGGGTGTGGGGGGACTCGGTGGAGCCCGCCCCGAACTCGGTGACGAGCATCATGGCGCCCTCCCCGGTGAACACCTTTCGGCTGACGCCGGGGCGGACGGGGTGGCTGGGGATGGTGGCCCAGTCGAAAATTCGCATCATTTTCTCCTTTTTCCGGGGCAGAGTGACGATTTGTCCTGCGCCCTGAGCCCCGGTGGCGACAAAATGTCAATTTGCCTCTGGCCCGGCAAAGTGCAACCGCCTGAAATTCCAGCCAGTTCCGGGATTTTCCGGAGTGGTACACCCCTTGCTATATCTGAGTGTGCTGGTCGGGGCGTTCTTAGGCGGCACGCCTCGATTGGCAGGCGGATGGAGCAGTCGATCGGGTCGACTCTCCTCCGCCACGCAATCATGGATTGGACGGGCACCATCCTCCTCCTTACGGCTTCCCCTCCCGGCGACGGGAGGGGAAGTTTTTTTTTGGCGCGGCGCGGGTATCGGCGCCTCCGGGCGCCCGGCCGGAGGGGGGCTTTGCGGCGCTCCGGTATTTGTTTTATCTTCCCCTCTTCGACATTTCCCGCCGGCCGGTGCCGGCCATAATCGGCTGATCCTGGGGAAAGGAGCAAATGATGGCTGCGGATAAAGTGCGCCTGGCCGCAATCGGGCTGGGCTGGTGGGGCGGGATGCTGGCCGAGGCGGTGAAGCGGAGCGGGGAGGGGGAAATCTACACCTGCTTTGCCCGCAGCGCGGACGCCCGCAAGGCCTACGCCGAGAAGGTCGGCTGCCGCCAGGCGGGGAGCTTCGAGGAGGTCCTCAAGGACCCGGCCGTCCAGGGGCTCGTGCTGGCCACCCCGCATTCCACCCATGTCCCCATGATCGAGCAGGCGGCCTCGGCGGGCAAGCACGTCTTCGTCGAGAAACCCCTCGCCCTCACCGTGAAGGACGCCAGGCGCGCCATCGCGGCCTGCGAGAAGGCCAAGGTGACCCTCCTGGTCGGCCACCACCGCCGCCGCCAGGGCGCCAACCGCCGCATCAAGGAGATGATCGGGAAGGGCGAGCTCGGGATGGTCCACCAGCTCGAGGCCAACCTCTCCCTCTTCGGGGGGCAGACGCCGCGGCCGGGCTGGCGCTCGGACCCGGCCGAGTCCCCCGCCGGCGCCATGACGGGCCTGGGCGTCCACATGATCGACAACCTCATCTACCTGGCCGGCCCGGTGAAGCGGGTGGCCGCCTTCAGCAAGCCCCTGCTCGGCAAGAGCCGGCTCGACGACGTGACGAGCCTCATCCTCGAGTTCGAGGGCGGCCCCCTCGGCTACATCGGGTCCACCTACGTCATCCCCAAGCTCTGCTACACCCGCGCCTACGGCACCGAGGCCAGCGCCTACAGCGACCAGGAGGGGGGCAAGCTCTACTTCCAGAAGAAGGGCGAGGACGTCCCCACCGAGATCCCGGTCCAGGGCGGGGACGCCCTGGCGCTCGAGCTGGCCGAGCTCGCCAACTGCATCCGCGGCAAGGCCAAGCCCGAGACGGACGGCCACGCGAGTCTCCAGGTCGTGGCCGTGCTGGAGGGCGTCATCGAGAGCGCCAGGACGGGCCGCGCCGTGGACGTGGCGGCCCTGCGCGCCGGCTAGCGGGCGCCCGGCTTGAAGGCGGGGGACTCCGGCCCCCCGCCTCTTCTCCCTGTTGAGGTTGCGCATGCCCCGCATGAACGTCGTCGGAACCTCCCCCATCAAGGTGGACGCCCTCGCCAAGGCCGTGGGGGACACCCTCTACGGGGACGACTTCCGCCTCCCCGGCGAGCTCTACGGCCGGGTCGTCCGGGCGGCCATGACCCCCGCCCGGGTGAAGAAGGTCGACCCCTCGCGCGCCCTGGCCCTGCCGGGCGTCCACTGCGTCCTGACGGCCAGGGACATCCCGGGCGTCAACGCGGGCCGCTACCCGGACTACCCCGTGCTCGCCGAGGACGTGGTGCGCGACATCGGGGACGCGGTCGCCCTCGTGGCCGCCGAGACGCAGGACCTGGCCCTCGAGGCCGCCCGGCTCGTCCGCGTCGCCTACGAGCCCCTCCCGGGCGCCTACGACTTCATGAAGCCCGAGGGGGAGATCCTCTGCGACTGGCGCACCGAGAAGGGCGACGTGGACGCCGCCTTCGCCCGCCCGGGCGTGGTAGCGGTCGAGAACGTCTACTACTCGGCCTGCCTCGACCACGGCTACATCGAGCCCGAGGGCGGGGTCGCCTGGGTGGACGAGCGCGGGGTGGTGAACGTCCGCGTGCCCACCCAGACCATCGAGAACTACCAGAAGGTGGCCGCCGTCCTCGGCCTCCCCGCCAGCCGGGTGCGCTACGACTGCCCCATGCTGGGCGGCGCCTTCGGGGGGAAGGAGCATCCCCTGCTCGGGGACTTCCTCGCCCTCCTGGCCGTGAAGACGGGCCGCCCCGTGCGCATGGCCTACACCCGCGAGGAGACCCTCAACACCGGGAGCAAGCGCCACCCCTTCCTCATGCGCTACAAGACGGCGGCCACCCGGGACGGCAAGCTCGCCGCGGTGGACGTGGACATCCTGGCCGACGCCGGGGCCTACGCCGCGAACAGCAAGGGGCTCGTGATGGGGGCGCTCTGCATCAGCGGGGGGCCCTACGAGATCCCGAACGCCCGGGGCCGGGCCCGCGCCGTCCTCACGAACAACCCCTTCACCGAGGCCATGCGCGGGGTGGGGGCCAACCAGGTGTGCTTCGCCTACGAGGGCCAGATGGACGAGCTGGCCAAGCGCATCGGGATGGACCCGGTCGAGTTCCGCCGCCGCAACCTCATCCGGAAGGGCGGCACCCTCATGCAGAAGCAGCCGGTGCCCTCCCGGGTCATGCTGCCCGAGCTCATGGAGAAGGCGATCGCGGCCATGGGCGGCCCGGCGGGCCGGGTGCCCGGCGGAGACCGCGGCCCCTGGCGCCGGGGGCGGAGCGTCATCGCCAACCTGGGCGGCTACGGGCGCCCCCGCAACGAGGGGGAGGTCTACGTCTCTCTGGAGGACGACGGGAGCGTGAACCTGCGCTGCGGCGCCTCGGACGTGGGGGCGGGCCAGACCCAGACCACCCGCCAGATCGCCTCCGAGGTGCTGGGAGTCCCGCTGGAGAAGGTGACGGTGGTGATGTCGGACTCCCACGTCACCCCCCTCGTGGGCATCACGGCGGGCAGCCGCCAGACCCTGATCTCGGGCGGGGCCACCCACCGGGCGGGCCTGGAGCTCCGGAGCCGCCTCCTCAAGGGCGCGGCCGAGCTCCTGGAGGCCCGCCCCGACGACCTCGACATCCGCGCGGGCAAGGTCTTCGTCAAGGCCGCCCAGGACCGCGGCGTCACCCTCGCCCAGGCGGTCAAGAAGTGCCGCGCCATGGGGATGGAGATGTTCCACACCGGCAAGATGAAGATCGGCGACCACCGCTTCGAGGGCCACGAGAAGTACGGCGACGCGGGGGGCTGGATGGACTACACCTTCGGCGTCCACGCCGCCGAGGTCGAGGTGAACGCCGAGACGGGCGAGGTCCGGCTCCTGCGCTACTGCTCGGGCCACGACGTGGGCCAGGCCATCAACGTCCAGCACGTCGAGGGCCAGTTCGAGGGCGGGGCCACCATGGGCATCGGCCACGCCCTGACCGAGGAGCTCGTGACCCGCAAGGGCGCTCCCGTGAACAACGAGTTCCACGGCTACCTCATCCCCACCGCCGAGGAGACCCCCGAGTGGGCGAACGTCATCGAGGAGTCGGGGGAGGGCCTCGGGCCCTACGGCGCCAAGGGCATCGGGGAGCCCCCCTGCACCGCGGGCGCCGCGGCCGTGGCCTGCGCCGTGAGCCAGGCCATCGGGGCCCGCATCACCCGCATCCCCATGACGCCGGACCACGTCCTCGAGGTCATGGGCAAGCTCAAGCGGGGCGGGAAGGGGAACGGCAAGGGCCGGTAGCGGCGCTCCGGGCGAAACGCGAAGCGGCCCCGCCGGAAGGCGGGGCCGCTTCGCTTCTCAGCGGGGAGAAAAATTAATTGGTGAGCCAGGGCAGCCTTTCTCGTGCGATAGCTCGTGCTGCAATAACGAGATCATGGAAGGCTCGCGCCCCGAAAAGGGAATCCGTACCCAAATTTTCCTTGATGATTTCTGAGGTTCTCTTTAAGTCCGCGAAGATCAAACCGAGCTCTCTGGCGGTTGGCTGATTTCTGGAGCGAACGAACACGTTGGTCAGCGTGGTCAGGAGGTCTCTGGGATTTCCGTTGTGGATGTGAGGGTCGGTTCCATCGAGGTCGCTCAGTGACTTGCCCAGCCTGTGTTGCCGGGCCTCAAACACAAACCATTTGTGTGTCCGAGATTCCAATTTCGCGCACGCGACAACGAGGCCGAGTTCAAAAGGCATGTTGAACCTGGGGGTCGGAGGCGGATTGCGATCCAGTTGAACGCGTGAGAGATCGTGGAGAGAATAAGAACAACTGCGAATCAGCTTAAATATTCGCTCCAATCGTCTTTCGCCACTTGAAATTTCCAGCGTGGCGTGAGGAATCAGGCCGAATCCGCACAACCCGGAGATATAGGCCAGATAGAGGTTTTCATGGCGCCGGTCGTAGGGAATGTTTAAGAAAACAGTATTGCGGGGCTGTCGCTTCCTTCGGTGCTTAGGCGGCATTGTTGGCGATACCTGTCAGGACTGGCCCGTCTAGACGAATTGACAAGAACAGGGGTTACTTTTTTCTTTTTTTTGCTGGGCTTTTATCTTTTGCTGGGCTTTTATCTGTGATGAATCGGCCACCAGAAGAAGTGGCGGGGGTAGCGTTGCCAGTTCTGCCTTTCTGAACCGTCTGTACCATGTGGACAATCTTTGTGACTCTAGATTTGGCCACACCGAGTTCTCGTGCGACGGCATCTAAAGGAGGATATGGGGTTGAAATTCTGGTCTTAGACATGTGGATTCATCCTTGGCAAGAGAATCACAATAGCCAATAAGAATATAGCTTTTGGGGCGAGGATAAATCAAGTACTGTTTCTGTTGGGAAAAGGGTTCAACTAGGGCGACACCCGATAGTGACTTCAACTTACCCTCGGACGCGCCATGCTCTCCCCCCTCGACGGGCTCCTCATCGCGGGCTACCTCGTCTTCTCGCTCGCGGCGGGGGCGCGGGTGTTGCGCAAGGCCTCGGCCTGAAACAAAAGCCCCCGGAGGCCAATGAAGGCCCCCGGGGGCGGGTACACAAGAAGTCTCTCTCGCCGATCAGACTTCCTCGAACTCGGCGCTGTACTCGACCTTGATGCCCCGCTGG
>MGDP01000155.1 GCA_001790955.1 Candidatus Tectomicrobia bacterium RIFCSPLOWO2_12_FULL_69_37 | reverse complement strand
CGGGCGGCTCGCCACCATCGGGGAGATCGCCCGCGCCCAGCAGATCCCCCAGGCCTTCCTCGCCAAGCTCATGCCCATGCTCATCCGGGGCGGGGTGGTGAACTCGGTGCAGGGCCCCAAGGGCGGCTACCGGCTGGCGCGGCGCCCGGCGGAGATCAGCTTCCTCGACGTGCTCCAGGCGATCGAGGGCCCCATCTCCCTCGTCACCTGCCAGGACGACGGCGGCTGCTGCGACTTCGAGCCCTTCTGCACCATGAACGAGGTGTTCGCCGAGGCGCAGAGGCGGCTGGCCGAGTTCTTCCGCACCACGACGTTCGCGGACCTTCCGGTCCAGCCGTGCTGCACCGTCACGGACGAGAAGCTGAAGCGGGGCCTCGCGGAGCTGTTGCCCGCGCCGGCCCTGCCCCAGGAGAAGCGCTAGGGCTCCCTCCCCGCGCGGGGAGAGGGGCTTCCGGTCACCCTCAATCGGCTTGAACGAAAGGAGAACGTGCTCATGTCAGGCCCCATCACCCTGTTCGACGCCACCAAGCCCCAGAAGGCCGAAGGCATCACCATCACCCCGGCCGCCCAGGAGAAGGTAATCGAGATCCTCAAGGCGGAGGGGAAGGCCGGCTATGGCCTGCGCGTCGCCGTGACGGCGGGCGGGTGCTCCGGCCACAGCTACGGCCTCTATTTCGACGAGAAGCCCGAGGCGGAGGACATCGTGATCAAGGCCGAGGGCTTCGACGTCTTCGTGGACCCGCAGAGCTTGCAGCTCCTCGGGGGCGCCCGGGTGGACTACGTGGACACCATCGAGGGCGCGGGCTTCAAGATCGAGAACCCGAACGCCACGAGCTCCTGCGGGTGCGGGAAATCCTTCCAGGCCTAGGACGGAGGCTCCTCCAGGCCCCGGGCGCCCGGCGCGCCCGGGGCCTTTCCTTTCGCCGGCGGATGAGCCCATGACCTTGGACGCGCGGGCCGCCCCGCCAAGAGAATGGCGCGAGGAGGGCGCCGTCCTCCTCGTCTCCTGCTACGAGCTGGGCCGCCAGCCCCTGGGCGCGGCCGCGCCCCTGGCCTTCCTGCGCCGGGCGGGCTTCCGGCCCGCGGCGCTGGACGTGGCGGCCGAGGCCTTCTCCGGGGAGAAGGCCGCCCGGGCCCGCCTCGTGGGGATCAGCGTCCCCATGCACACCGCCCTCCGCCTGGGCGCCGCCGTGGCCCGGCGGGTGCGCGCCGCGAACCCCGGCTGCCACATCTGCTTCTTCGGCCTCTACGCCCTCCTGAACGCGGACCACCTCCTCGCGAACGGCGGGGACTCCTGCCTGGGCGGGGAAGCCGAGGCCTCCCTCGTGAAGCTCGCCGGGGCCCTGGCCGGGGGCCGCCCCCTCGAGGAAGTGCCCGGCCTCGCCCTGCCCGGGCGCCCGGGCTCCCCCCTGCTGGAGCGGCTCCCCTGGCCCGCCCCCTCGCGGGAGGGCCTCCCTCCCCTCGCCTCCTACGCCCGCCTCGCGCGCGGCGGCGGGATGCTCCTCGCCGGGGCCGTCGAGGCCAGCCGGGGCTGCAAGCACCTCTGCCTCCACTGCCCCATCCCCCCGGTGTACGGGGGCCGCTTCTTCGCCGTGCCCCGGGAGGCCGTGGTCGAGGATGCGCGCCGCCTGGTATCGCAGGGGGCGCGCCACCTCACCTTCGCCGACCCGGACTTCCTGAACGGCCCCTCCCATTCACTGCGGGTGGCCCGGGCGGTGCACGCGGAGTTCCCCGGCCTCACCTTCGACTTCACCGCCAAGGTCTCCCACCTCGTGAAGCACAAGGGACTGCTCCCCGAGTTCGCGCGCCTGGGCTGCCTCTTCATCGTGTCGGCGGTGGAGTCGCTGAGCGACGGGATACTGGAGAAGCTCCAGAAGGGCCACACGCGCGCCCAGGTCTTCGAGGCCCTCGCGGCCTGCCGGGCGGCGGGCCTCTCGCTCCGGCCCTCCTTCGTGGCCTTCACCCCCTGGACCGCGGCGGCGGACTACTTCGAGCTCCTCGACTTCATCGAGGAGGAAAACCTCGCGGACGAGGCGGACCCGGTGCAGCTGGCCATCCGCCTCCTCATCCCCCCCGGCTCCGCCCTCCTCGGGCGGCCCGGGCTGGCCCCCCACCTGCGGGAGCTGGACCAGGAGAACTTCGTCCACCGCTGGGCCCACCCCGACCCGCGCATGGACCGCCTCCACGAGGAGGCCCTCGCCCTGGTCGAGGAGGCCGCCGGGCGCGGCGAGGACCCCGCCCTCACCTTCGCCCGCCTGCGCGCCCTCGCGGCGGAGATACTGGAGATGCCCGGGCGCGCGGAATCCGCCCTAGCCGGCCTCTCCCCCAGCCGCGCGAGGCCCCCCCGCCTCACCGAATCCTGGTTCTGCTGAACGGAGCCCACCCAGGGCCAGTTGGCCCTGTGAGGAAAGAAAAGGAGAGGCGGAATGCCTCTCCCCTGATAGGTGGATGCCGTTCTGTAGGGGCGTTCCATGGAACGCCCCTACACATCCACCATGCAAGCCACCCGTAGGGGCGCACGGCCGTGCGCCCCTACAGAACATCCCAACCGCTCCCCCCTACCCGAACACCTTCTTGTACGCCACCTCATCAAATCCCACGATCAAGGTCCGGCCCTTCCGTATCGCGGGGGCGCGGAGGTTGCCGCTGGGCCCGAGGATGAGGGCGAGGAGGTCGGCCTTCGCGGGCTTCTCCTTCTTGAGGTCGAGGCGGACGGCCTTCTTGCCCTTGGCGGCGTAGAGCACGTCCACCCCATCGAGGAGGGCGAGGGCGTCCTTCCCGCTGAACCTTTGCTTCCGGGCGTCCGCCCGCTCGGCGGGCTCGATGCCCTTCTCCGCAAGGAACCCCTGCGACTTGGCGCAGGTAGTTCAGCCCGGGCGATGGTAGTACCAGTCGGCCTTGGCAGGCATGATCGTGTCCCCTTGAGTCTCAGCCCAGACATTCATCCGGCGCCTGTTTCCGTAGGGGCGACCGGCCGGCCTTCGCCAGCCGAAAGCCGGCTTCGGCCCACTGAAGGCCGGTCGCCCCTACAGACCGCACGGCCAAAGCATCGTCCCTCCGCCTCGCCCCTACATGCCGCCCCCCCAAACCATCCCTCCGTTGCCCGGACCGCCGGAGCCCTTGGCGGTGCCCTGGAGGTCGATGCGCTTCTCCTTGGCGTCCACGAAGAGGCTGGGGGCCGAGTGGGCGAGGCCGCAGATGAGGGCGCCCCCCACGTCCTGGGCGACCATGAAGTAGCTGTTCGAGGAAGGGCCGATCTTCCCCAGGTACCCGGCGAGGCTCTTCCCCTCCTCCACCCGCACCCGCACCGTCCCCTCGAACACCCCCTCCTTGAAGCCGGGGGCGCGCAGGACGGCCAGGTAGGGCTCGTGGGGCTCGGCCTCGAACTCCTCGAAGACCAGGAAGCCCCCCGTGCATTTCTCCACGATGGCGGGGTCGAAGCGCTTGAGCTCCAGCCGCCGGTAGTCCCCCTCGTGGAAGAAGCCCTCGGCGGAGGGGCCCAGGGCGAGCGCCGCCGCGAGGGCCAAAGCTTTCCACGCCAGCTTGAAGCGGCCTCTCATGTCACCCTCCGCGTCCGTTCGATGCGCTTATGCCCCGTCATCGGTGAATTTGTAGGGGCAGGCCTTGTGCCTGCCCTCTTTCAGGGCGGCCACGAGGCCTTCGCCCTCCGTAGGGGCTACGGCCTCCGAAGGAGGGGCCGCCCCTACAAAGCCTACGCCGCGCCGCCCCCTCCCCCTGACCCCCCTCCGGGAGGGAGGGTCTGTAGGGGCGATCCTTGTGATCGCCCCCCCGCCGGATGATGCGGGCGGCCACGAAGGCCGCCCCTACAAAGCCTACGCCACCCCGCCCACCGTCACCCCGCAGGGCTCGGGCGTCTCCAGGTGGGGGAGCACCTTCGTCATGAACACCTCGAGCTCGCGGATGACCTCCTCTTTGGGACACTGGGCGTAGTGCCAGATGAGGGCGATGAACTCGGCGGGCACGCGCTCGTAGGTGTGGACCCAGCCCTCGATGAGCTGCTCCAGGGTGCCGCCCAGGAAGATGCCGCTGTCCTTGATGTTCTGGATCCAGTCGAGCCCGGCGGTTTCGCTCGGGAACTGGGGGAAGAAGGGGACGTAGAAGTTCTGGTAGATGTCGAGGTCCCAGCGGCGGAGCTTCTCGTCGTACTCCTTCTCCGTGTCCGCCACGTGGATCCAGCGGCAGACGCACTGCCGCTCCCCGAGCTTGAAGGGATGGCCCGCCTGGTTCGCCTCCTTCACGTAGAGGTGGGAGAACTCCTCCATCTTCTCCAGCTTGGTGAAGTAGACGGGCCTGAAGCCGTTCCGGGCGGCGAACCTGATGGAGTCGGCGCTCGCGCTCACCGCCTGGAAGACGGGGGGATGGGGGGACTGGTAGGGCTTGGGCACCACGCTCACCTTGCGCACGGCGCCGTCCGCGCCGATCTCGCCGGGGGCGCCCGCGGCCCGGGCGCTTCGCCAGGCGGGGTAGCCCTTCACCCCGGTCCCGTGGGGATAGGGGATCTGGTAGTAGCTCCCCTTCACCTCGACCGCGTCCTCGGTCCAGCACTTGAGGAGCATCCCGACGCGCTCCTCGAAGATCTCCCGGTTGCGCACGTCGTCCTTGCCGCCCAGGTCGGAGGAGACCGTGGCCACGGAATCCGTGAACTGGCCCAGGATGTTGGTCCACCTCGACTGGTAGCCCCGGGCCACCCCGCAGAAGAACCGGCCCTCGGTGATGTGGTCGAGGATGGCGGTCTCCTCGGCCACCCGGATGGGGTCCTGGGCCGCCATGACGTAGCCCAGCGCCCCGATGCGGGCCCGCTTCACGTGGGCGGCCCACCAGGCGTTCAGCACCCCCGGGTTGGGCCCCACCTCGTAGCCCTCGGAGTGGAGGTGGTGCTCGATGGTGCTCACCCCCCAGACCCCCATCGCGTCCGCCGCCTTCACGATGTCGAGCCAGTCGTGGAGCACCTTGTGGTAGAGCGCCCCGTCCCGCGCCAGGGGGCGCTTGCGCTCCCGCTCGGCGCGGTCCCTCGCGGGCAGCATGGGGTAGAGCTGGAGGATCACCTTCGGCCTGGCCATCTTCTCTCCTTCCGTCCCGGATAAGACCTCGGATGCGCGCAGGATACCCGTCCGCCCCCGGCCGCCGCCAGCCGAGGGGAACCCCCCTGCGTCTGAACCTGGGCGTGAGCGGGACGGCCCAATCTACAGATGTCCCCGCCCCCCGGCAAGGAAAGGGCCGCCCCGGCGTGGTTTTTCCCCCTCGCCACCCGCCCCCCGCTGGGGTAGAATGGGTTCGTGCCTCGCCGCCTCGATCCAGGACATCCGCCGGCCCGGAGGAGGGCCGGCCTCTGAACCCAAGGAGGAACACGACCATGCGCTCGCAGCAATTCGCCCAGGCCACCGGCCAACGGGTGCTCTCCGCCGACGCCGCCGCCTTCATGCAGCGGGTCTACGGCTGGATGACGGCGGGCCTCGTCGTGACCGGGCTCACGGCCTACTACATCGCCGGGAGCCCGGCCGCCGTCCGCTTCATCTTCGGCAACCCCTTGGGGTTCCTGCTCATCTTCGCCCTCCAGCTGGGCCTCGTCTTCGCCATCCGCCCCGTCATGCGCAGCCAGGGGGCCACGGTGGGGGGCCTGCTCTTCCTCCTCTACAGCGCCTCCCTGGGGGTGACCGTCTCCACCATCCTGCTCCGCTACACGGGCGACACCGTGGCCCAGGCCTTCCTCGTCACGGCCGGGGCCTTCGGCGGGCTCACGATCTTCGCCTTCGTCACCAAGCGCGAGCTCTCGGCCCTGGGCAGCTTCTGCATGGTGGGGGTGATCGGGCTCCTCATCGCCTCGGTGGTGAACATCTTCATGCAGAGCCCGGGCATCCAGTTCGCCATCAGCGCCCTGGGCGTCCTCATCTTCGCCGGCCTCGCCGCCTGGGACACCCAGAAGATGAAGGACTACGCCCTCACCCAGGACACCGGCAACGAGACCGGCCGCCGCGCCTCGGTCATGGCGGCACTGGAGCTCTACCTCGACTTCGTCATGATGTTCATTTACATCGCCCAGCTCCTGGGGCGCTCGCGGGAGTAGCCCTCGCGGCCGGATACGAAGCAAAGCAAAAGGCCGGGGCTCGCGCCCCGGCCTTTTTTTGCTCCCTGAGTTTTAATTATTTTCATTACAAAGAATATGGTTCCCAAAAAATATTTGGGAACATAACATGAACTTGCATTAAAATAGATGGGGAAATAAGTTATAATCGTGCCATGAACCTCGTTGGCCGTAAGCAGCTTTTGGAATTCGTGAGGAAACATGCAGATGCCAGAAATTGGATAGCCACATGGTTAGCTGAAACCAAGGCTGCCAATTGGAGGACGAGCCAGGACATCAAGGCGAGGTATCGCTCAGCCAGCTTCTTGGCCGAGAACGTTGTGATCTTCAATGTGAAAGGCAACAGATACCGGTTAGAGGTTCAGGTTTCATACGGCCTAGGTGTCGTCATGGTTAGACACATTGAAACCCATGCCGACTACACCAGAAGAATCAGCAGGGGGAGATGAGATGGAACCTCGCGTGATCAAGACCGAAGAGGACCACGAGGCTTCCCTCGCCGAGGTGGAGCGCCTGGTCGCTCTCGACCCGGCCCCGAACACGCCGGAAGGAGACCGCCTCGAACTGCTCGCCACTCTCGTCGAGGAATACGAGAAAGATCACTTTCCCATCGAGAAGCCCACCCCAATTGAAGCCATCTTGTTCCGGATGGAGCAGCAGGGACTAGAGCAGAAGGATCTCATTCCATACATCGGAAGCAAGAGCAAGGTTTCAGAAGTGCTAAGCGGTAAGCGGAGACTGACGCTGCGGATGGTCCGAGCACTCAATCAAGGCTTAGGAATTCCGCTTGAAGTCTTGACGCACGAACATGACGTGGTAAGGCGAGAACCCGGCAAAGGAGATCGTCCAATGAGCACTGCCAAGAAAGTGAAGGTTGAGATGCACAAGGGAGAAGAATACGAATTTTCAGATGTCACCCGCATCGAGCATGACCGGTACAAATACGAACTGTACCGGGATCGAGAAATCGTGGCTGTTCTCAACAAGTGGGATGTGAAAAATTTCATCACGGAGGAACAGAAACAAGAACAGGACAACTGACAAAGCTTCGTGGTTGCCTGCCTACGTCACTTATCGAGTCCCGGAACCCCCACCTCGCCCCTCATCCGCCCCGAGTCCTCCCTCTCCTCTCTGATTTCCCACCCGATCCGGAACTTGAGGGAATTTGAGGTAGGGGCTTTACGCTCGGGAGGGGTTATGTTCCCCGCCGGGGGCGGCGCGCGCGCGCGTCCGTAGGGGCGAACCTTGTGTTCGCCCTCCGGCCGGGGCGAGCACTGCGGGGCGAATACAAGATTCGCCCCTACAGGGGGAAGGTTAGAGCAGTTTCAGTTTGTCTCGGGAAATAACGCTTATTAATGGAAAAAGACCATGAAAATATGGAGGCGGCGGTAAAACCACGGGTACCGGGCTCGGGGCCTAGACCTGGAGGGCGGGCTCGAGCTCCTCGCCGAGGGGCTTCTCGGCGATGACGGCGAGGGTGAGCTTCCCGGCCTGGAAGATGTCCCCGCTCACGCGCTGGACGTCGCCGGGGCTCACGGCGTCGATCTCGGCGAGTTCCTCCTCGACGGGGTAGAGCTTGCCGCGCAGGAGGAGGTTCGATCCGCTCCGCCCGGCGAAGTACTCGGAGCTCTCGTGGACCTGGAGGTTCCCCCGCAGGTGGCGCTTGGCCTCGCCGAGCTCCTGGTCGCCCACGGGCTCGTTCTTGAGGCGGGCGGCCTCGGCCAGGATGACCCCGGTGGCCTCCTTGGCCTTTTCGAGCGACACGCCCGCCTTGAGCTCGACGAAGCCGGTGTCGGTGTAGCGGTGGGGGCTGGCGCTGACGCTGTAGGCCAGGCCGCGCTTCTCGCGAACCTCGGTGAAGAGGCGGCTGCTCATCTTCCCGCCGAGGATGTTGCAGGCCACGCGGAGCGCCGGGCCGTCGGGGTGGTCGAGGCCGAAGGCGCGGAAGCCGATGGCGAGGTTCACCTGGTCGGTCTGGCGGGCCTGCTCGACGATGCGCTGGCGGCTCTCCCCGGGAAGGCCGGGGGCGGAGAAGGGCTCGGTGCCCCCCTTGCGGCCGCCGAAGTGGCGCTCGGAGAGCTCCATCACCTGGGCGTGGCTGACGCCCCCCGCCACCGAGACGACGGTGTTGCCCGGGCTGTACCAGCGCTCGATGAGCTCGCGCATGTGCCCGGGCTCGATGGCGCCGATGGTCTCGCGGCTGCCGATGACCCCCATCTGGAGGTTGAAGATGTGGGTCTCCAGCATGTCCGACACCCAGAGGCGGGGCATGTCCTCGTACATCTTGAGCTCCTCGAGGATGACCTTCCTCTCGCGGTGCCACTCCTCGCGGTCGAGGAGGGAGTTGTTCACCGCGTCGGCGTAGACCTCAAGGACGGTCGGGAAGGCCTCGGCGGGGGAGGTGAAGTGGTAGCACGTGCGCTCGGCCGCCGTGTTCGCGTTGATGGAGGCGCCGTTGCCCTCCATCTCGCGGGCGATGTCGAGGGTGGTGCGGGTGGGGGTGCCCTTGAAGATCATGTGCTCCAGGGCGTGGGAGACGCCCACCACCTCGTCGCGCTCGTGGCGCCCGCCGCAGCCGAAGTAGATGTGGAAGGCGGCGGCCCGGGTGTCGGTGCGCTCGGTCGTCACCACCCGGATGCCGTTCGAGAGCCTGCCCTGCGCGACCTTCATGGGGCCTCCTCAGCCGCCGCCCGGAGGCGCGGAGCGCCGGAACGGCAAGGGGCCGGAAGAGCGGCTTTCCGGCCCCCGCGGCGTTTTTGGTGGTGCCGGAGAGAGGACTTGAACCTCCACGACCCGAAGGCCACTAGACCCTGAATCTAGCGCGTCTACCAGTTCCGCCACTCCGGCCCGGAACGGAGAATCCTTGTATCGGGGGGCGGCCCCAATGTCAAGGCAGGGCGCGGCAAACCGGGGGTGCGGCGGGAGGCCGTTTGGGCTAGGATCGCCCCCTGCGCGGACGGAGTGAGGCGGGGATGAGCCAGATCAGCGCGAAACCCATCGGCCTGGCCATCGTGGGCTGCGGGAGGGTGGGCCGCATCCGCGGGCGCGAGGCCCGCGCCTACCCCGGCACCCAGTGGCTCGGCCTCTGCGACGTGGACGAGAAGAAGGGCCGGGCGCTGGCCGAGGAGCTGCGGGCCGACTTCTTCACGAAGGACTACCGCGAGCTCCTCGGGCGGCCCGAGGCGAACGCGGCCGTCCTCGCCACGGACGAGAACGAGCACGCCGCCACCCTCTTCGCCGCCATCGATCAGGGCCACCGCATCCTGGCCGAGAAGCCCCTCGCCACGAACGCGGGGGAGTCCGCCAAGATCGTCCGGGCCGCCGAGCGGGCCGGGGTGGACCTGGTGGTGGGCTACACCCAGCGCTTCCGCCGCCGCTGGCTCGCCGCCCGGGAGCACGTCCGGGCGGGCCAGCTGGGCGAGATCACCTCGGCCACGACGCGGGCGTTCCTCAACCGCATGGTGGCCCACGCCCGCCTCGCCGCGAACGAGGACCGCCGCCTGCTCTCCCCCATGGTCATCTCGGGCACCCATGCCCTCGACGTGGTGCTGTGGATCCTGGGGGACGGGAAGGAGCCCGCCGAGATCTACGCCCGCTCGGTGGCCAAGAGTCTGAGGGGCATGGGCGCCAAGGACGCCACCTTCGCCCTCTTCACCTTCGGCGACGGCGCGATCTGGAGCTTCTCCGTGAGCTGGGCGCTGCCCGTCCTCTGGCCCGCCTCGACCTACGGCCTGGAGGTGGGCATCGTGGGCACCGAGGGGGTGCTCACCATCGACGACACCCACCGCGACATCGTCCTCGCGGCCGAGAAGCCCCTGAAGGCCCACCGCGGGGACGAGCGCCAGGTGAGCTTCCTGGAGAGCTACCCGGCGGGGGACATGTCGGACGGGCAGTTCTGGGGCCCGATGAAGGAGGAAACCATCTCCTGGCTCTCCCGCATCGCCACGGGCGCGCGGACGCCCCACGCCACGGCCGCGGAGGGCCACCGCAACCTCATGCTCACCATGGCCTGCGACCTCTCGGCCAAGCGCAAGCGGCCCGTCGCCCTCCCCCTCGACCCGGAGGAGCTCCACCGGGAGCTCATCGCCTAGGCGTGCCCCCCACCCTCGTCCTCTACACCCGGCGGGAGTGCCGCCTCTGCGAGGAGGCGAAGGCCCAGCTCCGCGCCCAGTTCCCGCGGCTCCCCGTCGAGGAGGTGGACGTGGACGCCGACCCCGCCCTCGCCGCCCGCCACGGGGTAGAGGTGCCCGTCGCCTTCCTGGGCGAAGTGAAGGCCTTCAAGTACCGCCTCGACCCGGCCCGCCTGCGCCGCCTCCTCGCCGGGGGCTGAGCCCCCGATGGAGTGGCTCGCCTTCCTGGGCGTCGTGGCCGGGGTCTCTCTCTCGGGGGTGATGTCGCCCGGCCCCCTGACCGCCCTCATCCTCGCCCGGGGCCGCCGGAGCCCCTGGGCGGGCCTGTGGGTGAACCTGGGCCACGCCGCCGCCGAGGCTCCCCTCATCCTCCTCCTCTGGGGAGGGCTCCAGCCCCTCCTCCAGGCCCCGGGCGCGCGGCGGGGCATCTCCCTGGCGGGGGGCCTCTTCCTCCTCTGGATGGGCCGGGGGATGCTCCGCGGCCGGGCGGAGGGCCCCGCCGGAGCCCCCGCCCGCAAGGAGCGCGCCGCCCTCCTCGCCGGGGCCGCCATGACCGCCCTCAACCCCTACTGGCTCCTCTGGTGGCTGACGGTGGGGACCAGCCTCATCGCCCGCTCCCAGGCGCTGGGGGCGGCGGGGGCGCTCGCGGCGATGACCGCCCTCCACCTCGCCTGCGACTTCGCCTGGGGGCTCTTCCTCTCCTGGGCGGCCCACCGGGGCGGGGGGGTGATGCGCGAAGAGACGTGGCGGTGGGTCGAGCGGGGCTGCGGGGCCGCCGTCCTCGCCTTCGGCCTGTTCTTTCTCTACGAGGGGATCTCGGGGGGCGGGTGAACCCGACGGCGCCGGCCCCTTCATGAGAGCCGGCTCACGAAGCTCCCTCCGCCTCGGGCCTGCAACGAGCTCAGACTTCGGCGAGCTCAGTCGAGGCGGGGAGGGCCGGGGTGAGGGAAGATCGCCCGTGCGGCATTCCCCTCACCCCCTTCCCCTCTCCCAGGGGGAGAGGGGTGCCGAGTCCCGCGAAAGCACTTCTCTAGGCGAAAGCGGGTACACCTCCCTCTCCCATTGGGAGAGGGCCGGGGCCTTCGCCCCCCGAAGGGGCTTCGGTCCCCAAAGGGGGGTGAGGGAGTTCTAAGCGCGCGCGATTGGCCTTCCCCGCCGGAGGGGGAAAGTACCCAAATCAAACCCTAGCCCTGCACCCCGAGCCGCCCGCGGGCTTCCCCGGTGTCGCGCCGGATCTGGGCGGCGAGGGCCTCGGGCCCGGAGAACTTGCGCTCCTCGCGCAGGCGGGAGACGAACTCGAGCCGCAGGGTCTCGCCGTACACGTCCCTTCCCCCTTCGAGGAGGTGGGCCTCGATGGTGCGCCTCTCCCCCCCGAAGGTGGGCCGCCGGCCGATGTTCGTCACCGCGGGATGGCGGGCGGAGGCGCGCTCCCCGATCCGCGCCCAGCAGGCGTA
This sequence comes from Candidatus Tectomicrobia bacterium RIFCSPLOWO2_12_FULL_69_37, assembly GCA_001790955.1. GTDB lineage: Bacteria > UBA8248 > UBA8248 > UBA8248 > UBA8248 > 2-12-FULL-69-37. Next base: position 13,259 of record MGDP01000155.1, on the reverse strand, counting down.
CACCCCGTTCGCGGGGATGAGGACGGGGGGAGTCTCCAGGTTGGCGGTCGGGATTCCGATGGTGCGGCCCCGCCCCTCCCCGGGGACGACGAGGCCCGCGACGAGATGGGGCTGGCCGAGGAGCTTCGCGGCCTCCTCGACCTCGCCCGAGGCGAGCAGGCGGCGGATCTCGGTGCTGCTCACCCGGCGCCCCTCGAACATGTAGGGCTCGACCGTCTGGGTCTCGAAGCCCAGCCGCTCCCCCTCGGCGCGGAGCAGCCCCACGTCCCCGGCCCGGCCCTTCCCGAAGCGGAAGTTGAAGCCCACCACCACCCGCCCGGCGCGGAGGCCCTCGTGGAGCAGGCGGCGGACGAACTCCTCCGCAGGCGTCCGGGCCAGCTCGGGCGTGAACGGATGGACCACCACCGCGCTCACCCCCTGCTCCTCCAGGCGGGCCAGCTTCTCGTCGAGGGCGGTCATGAGGGCGGGGCAGCGCTCCGGGGCCACCACGCTCAGGGGATGGGGATCGAAGGTGAGGACGGCGCTTCGGGCTCCGCGCCTCGCGGCCTCGGCGTTGATGAGGCGGCAGATCTCCCGGTGGGCCAGGTGCACCCCGTCGAAGTTCCCGACGGTGAGGACGGTCCGGCCCTCGCCCGCGGGGAAGGACGCGACGCTCCGGAAGACATCCACCAGGCGGCACCTCGGGGCGGGCCGGCTCTCGATCGGATGTGAAGGAACAAGGCCTCGCAAGGACCCAATATATCTAGCAGAGGGGGGACGGCGCCCGCAAGAAAGCGGCCGGGCCCGGGGGGGGAATCCGTTGCGCGGCCCGATCCCTTTCAGTAGTATGGGCGCGGCCCGGGGACCGGCCTTCCCGCACGGGGGAACCCGATCTTGTCTAAACCTGCAGCCGGGTGGAAACTGCCGGGCCCATTGGCCGCCTCGGGGGGTTCCCGACGCATGTCGCGCTCCCGCCTCCTCCATTCCAGGGTGGACCACCGACCATGAGACCCCATGACCTGCTGCTGGCGCTGGCCGCCGCAGCGGCCTCCCTCGCCCTGGCCGCCGGGCCGGCGGCGGCGGCCGAGGCCCCCGTGGAGAAGATGACCCTCGACCGCCCGCGGGGCCCGGCGCCGGCGCCGCAGGTGAGGGGCCCCCAGCTGACCCTCACCATCCAGGAGGCGGTCAGCCTGGCCCTCGCCCGCAACTTCGACATCACCATCGAGGCCCACAACCCCCGCATCCGGGAGAGCGAGCTCACCCAGCAGAAGGCGGTCTTCGACCCGGCCCTCGCCTCCCAGCTCAACACCAACCGCTCCGAGACGGACACCGTCAGCTCCTCCTTCACCGGCCGCCAGCGCGACAACAGCGCCCAGGACGCCTCCGTGGGCCTGACGAAGAAGTTCATCACCGGGGCGGACGTCTCCCTCACCTTCCAGGCGATCCGCAACTCCGTCAACACCACCCAGAACATCTTCGACCCCAACTACCAGAACACCACCACCCTCTCGATCACCCAGCCCCTGCTCAAGAACTTCGGCGTGGACGTGAACGAGGCCAGCATCCGGATCGCCGCCGCCACGCGGGACCAGTCCGTCCAAACCTACCGCCAGCGGGTGGTTGAGGTGGTGGACCAGGTGCAGCAGGCCTACCACGACCTCGTCTTCGCCATCGCCAACCTGGAGTTCCGCCTCAAGTCGCTCGACCTGGCGAGGGACCTCCTCCGCCGCAACCGCATCCAGGTGGAGGTGGGCACCCTCGCCCCCATCGAGATCACCGAGGCCGAGGCCACCGTCGCCCAGCGCGGGGTGGACGTCATCATCGCCGAGCGCGACGTGCAGGAGAAGGAGGACGCCCTCAAGAAGCTCCTCAACATCACCACCGACCTCCCCTCCTGGTCCATCCACGTCATCCCGACCGACAAGCCCGCCTACACATCCGTGCGCCTCGACGAGATGGCCATCGCCATGACCGCCCTGCGGAAGCGGGCCGACCTGGAGAACTCCCGCGCCGAGATCGAGAAGCGGAAGTTCGAGCTCGCCCGCGCGAGGCAGAACCTGCTCCCCCAGCTCGACGCCATCGCCAGCGCCGGGAACCAGGGCCTCCGGCAGGACTACTCGGAATCCCTCGACCGCATGGCCACCAGCAAGGGCCACACCCTCACGGGCGGCCTCTCCTTCAAGTTCCCCCTCGGCAACCGGGACGCCGAGGCCAACCTCGAGAAGAGCCGGCTCCAGCTCTCCCAGGCCAGCACCTCCTTCCAGCAGCTCGAGCAGTCCATCCTGGAGGAGGTGCGCCGCTCGGTCCGCCGGGTGCGCTCCGACGAGAAGCGCGTCGAGGCCACCCGCGTCGCCCGCCGCCTCGCCGAGGAGCGCCTCGCCGCCACCGAGAAGAAGTTCACCGTGGGCCTCTCCACCAGCCGCGACATCCTCGAGGACCAGGAGCGGCTGGCCAACGCCCTGACCGAGGAGATCCGCGCGGTGGTGGACTTCAACAAGAGCCGCGCCACCCTGGACCGGACCACCCATTCCTCGCTCGAGCGGTTCCGCATCCAGCTGGACAACCCGGCCGAGCGGGCGTTCAAGCCCACCCCATGAGCGCGGGCCGCATCCTGGGCGTGGACTACGGGGAGAAGCGCGTGGGGCTCGCCCTCAGCGACTCCCTCGGCCTCACCGCCCAGCCCCTCGCCCAGATGGAGCGCTCCGACGACGCCCGCCTGGCCGAGGCGATCGGGGGCCTCCTCGCGGCCCACGAGGTCGAGCGCATCGTGGTGGGCGTCCCCCGCGGCCTCTCCGGCAAGGACTCCCCCGGCACGCGCCGCGTCCGGCGCTTCATCGGCAGGCTGCGGGGCGGCGTCCCCGTGCCCGTCGAGGGGTGGGACGAGCGCCTGAGCACGGCCCACGCCGACCAGGCCCTGGCCGAGATGGAGGTGAAGCCGAGCCGCCGGGCCGGGCGGCGCGACATGATCGCGGCCCAGCTCATCCTCCAGAGCTACCTGGACCGCCGCCGGGCCGCCTCCTCCTCCTGACAATGAGCGACGCCGGCCCCTCCGCTTCGCCCGGAGCCTCCCCGCCTCCGCTCTGGACCCGCCGGCACCGCGCCGCCTTCGCCGCCCTGGCCGTCCTCATCCTCCTCTCCGCCGGGACGGCCCTCATCCTCCGGCGCGACTTCGACCGCCCGGCCGATCCCGCGCGGGAAGCGCTCCTCCTGGTCGAGGTGCGCCCCGGCTCGGGGGTGCGCCGGATCTCCCAGGAGCTGGAGGCGAAGGGCCTCCTCCGCCGCCCCCTGGCCTTCCAGCTCCAGGCCCGGCTCCGGGGGGGCGCCCGCCGGATCCGGGCGGGCGTCTACGAGCTCAGCCCCGCGATGCCCCCGCGGGCCATCTACCGCATCCTCATCGAGGGCCGGGTGGCCCAGCGCACCGTGACCATCCCCGAGGGCTACAACCTCCGCGAGATCGCCGAGGCCCTCGAGCGCGCCGGCCTGGGCCCCCGGAAAGACATCATCGAGAGCGCCCGCGACCCCGCCCTTCTCGCGCGGGCGGAGGCCGAGGGGGACTCCATCGAGGGCTACCTCTTCCCGGACACCTACCGCTTCCCGCTCGGCACCCCGCCCCGCGAGATTCTCTTCGCCATGTCCCAGAACCTGAGGCGCAAGTTCGGCCCCTCCCTGCGGGAGCGGGCGCAGAGGCTGGGGCTCACCCCCCACGAGGCCCTCACCCTGGCCTCCCTCATCGAGAAGGAGACACCCCTGGCCGCCGAGCGGGCCCTGGTGGCCGCCGTGTTCTGGAACCGCCTGCGCAAGAACATACCCCTCCAGAGCGACCCCACCGCCGTCTACGGCCTGCCGCGCCCGGACGGCCCCATCCGGCGGCGGGACCTCGCCCACGACTCCCCCTACAACACCTACATCCACCGGGGGCTCCCGCCCGGCCCCATTGCCAGCCCGGGCCTCGCCTCCATCGAGGCGGCCCTCCACCCGGCCGACGTGGACTACCTCTACTTCGTGGCCACCCCCTCGGGCGGCCACGCCTTCTCCCGCACCTACCCCGAACACCAGGCGGCCATCGCCCGCCACCAGACGAAACGAAAGGAAACGGTTGACCCCAAAACACCCTAATGGCATGATTTCCTTCACTCTCTGCGTCCGCCCGGCGGCAGACAGAGCGCCCGTGGAGCGGATCCGCCCCCTTTCCCCCATCCGGTTTCATTCGCACCGACTCCGGACGGAGAGTGGAATCCATGGCAAACCAGTTGCTCCTCGTGGACGATAGCCCGCTGATCCACCGCGTGGTGGAGCTGACCTTCGAGGGGCAGGACTTCTCCATCCACGCCGCCGACACCCCCGAGCAGGCCCTGGCGATGGCGCGCACCGTGAAGCCCGACATCGTCGTGGCGAGCGCCGAGATGAAGGGCGCGGGCGGGGCGGAGATCTGCCGGCGGCTCCGCCAGGAGGGAGAGCTCGGCGAGACCCCCGTGCTCCTCCTCACGAGCGCCAAGTCGCGCATCAGCGAGGACGAGGCCCGGCAGGCCGGCGCGGCGGGCGTGCTGGTCAAGCCCTTCGAGCCCGAGCGGCTCCTGGCCGAGGTGGGGCGCGCCATGGCGCGCGGCGGGGCGGGCCCGGAGGCCGCGGCGGCGGCCGGCGGCCCTCCCGGGCAAGAAAGCCCCTCGGGCCTGGACCTCTTCGACGACCGCGAGCTCGAGTCGCTCTTCGCGGGCGGGCAGGAAAGCCCCGCCAAGCTGCCCGTCCAGGCCCAGGACGACAGCGACCTCCTCCTCCAGGCGGAGAAGGTGCTCGACCAGGGCGACCCCTCGGCCGCGGCGGCGGCCCCGCCGGCCTCCGCCCCGGCCCAGCCGGACTCCCGCCTCTTCGACGACAGCGAGCTGGACGACCTCTTCGCCGAGGAGGCCGAGGAGAAATCCCCGGCCGCGCCCGCCCCCCAGCCTCCCGCCGCCCAAGCGCCCGGCGAGGAATGGGCCGACCTGGATCTGGAAGCCGACATCGTCACCAAGGCCCCCGAGAGGCACGGGGACCTGGCCGACCTCGCGCGGGAGCAGGCGAGCGCGGCGGAGGCGCAGCTGGCCGAGATCGAGGCCGAGTTCGCCTCCAGCGGAGCGCCCACCGAAGAAGACATGCAGGCCGCCGAGTCCCGGATCGAGAACCTCCAGGAAGAGCTCTCGCGCGACCTCGCGGGGGCCGGGAACATCCAGCTGCACAAGCGGCCGGCCGCCCCGCCCCCCGCGCCGGCCTCCCCGGCCCCGGCGGACATCGACGACGACCTGCTCGACCTGGCCGCGGAGGCGGGCTTCGGCCGCCCCCGCCGCACCGAGCCGGAGACCGCCCTGGACTCCAAGGCCGGGGTCGAGCTGGACCTCGAAGCCGAGCTGGCCGCCGCGGGCGTGTCCGGCCCGGGGGACGATCCTCCCGCCGCCGCGGGGGCCAAGGCGGACCTCGCGATCGACGACCTCGTGGAGGCGGGCTACACCCTCCCGACCGACGAGCCGGGCGACGACACCCCGGTCTGGGACATCCCCTTGAAGCAGCGGGACGACGCCCAGGCCGCCGAGCCGGCCGCAGCACCGGCGGGCTCGCCCGGCCGCCCCGAGGAGGGGGACTTGGCTCCCCTCGTCCAGCAGAGCCTGGAGCGCACGGTCGAAGCCATCGTGCCCGCCCTCATCCGCAACATCGAGGCGCTCGTCGTCAAGCAGCTCCCCGACCTGGTGGAAAAAATCGTCCTGCGAGAGATCGACAAAATCAAGCGCGGAGAGTAAAGCGTGCTCGGGCCCCGCTACGAGCCGGAGGCGGCGGAAGACCGCTGGTACGCCTTCTGGCTAGAGAAAAATTACTTCCACGGCCGCCCCGAGGCGGGCAAGCCGGCCTACTCTATCGTCATCCCGCCGCCCAACGTCACCGGCTCGCTCCACATGGGCCACGCCCTGAACAACACCCTCCAGGACATCCTCATCCGCTGGAAGCGCATGAGCGGCCACGCCGTCTGCTGGATGCCGGGCACCGACCACGCCGGCATCGCCACCCAGAACGTGGTGGAGCGCCAGCTCGCGGCCAAGGGGCTCACGCGCGAGCGGCTCGGGCGCGAGAAGTTCGTCGACCGCGTCTGGGAGTGGAAGGACGAGAGCGGGGGCACCATCATCCGCCAGCTCATGCGCCTCGGGGCCTCCTGCGACTGGAAGCGCGAGCGCTTCACGATGGACGAGGGGCTCTCCAAGGCCGTGCGCGAGGCCTTCGTGCGCCTCTACGAGGAGGGCCTGATCTACCGGGGGGACTACCTCGTCAACTGGTGCCCGCGTTGCGGCACCGCCGTCTCCGACCTGGAGGTCGAGCACGAGGAGCGCGAGGGCAAGCTCTGGGAGTTCCACTACCCCCTCTGGGAGGGCGGCGAGGGCTTGACCATCGCCACCACCCGGCCCGAGACCATGCTGGGGGACACGGCGGTGGCCGTCCACCCCGGGGACGCACGCTACGCCGCCCTGGTGGGGAAGTTCCTGCGCCTCCCCCTCGTGGACCGCAGGATTCCCATCATCGCCGACCGCTACGTGGACCCCGCCTTCGGCTCGGGGGCGGTCAAGGTCACCCCCGCCCACGACCCGAACGACTTCGAGGCGGGGCTGCGCAACAACCTCCCCCAGGTCAACATCCTGACCCCGGACGGGAAGATCAACGCGAACGGCGGCCCCTACGCGGGCCTCGACCGCTTCGAGGCGCGCGAGCGCGTCGTGGCGGACCTCGAGAAGCTCGGGCTCGTGCGCGGCGTCAAGCCCCACAAGCATTCGGTCGGGGGCTGCTACCGCTGCGGCACCGTGGTCGAGCCCTACCTCTCCAAGCAGTGGTTCGTCCGGATGAAGCCCCTGGCCGGGGAGGCCATCCGGGCGGTGGAGGAGGGGCGCATCCGCATCATCCCCTCCCAGTGGAAGGCGACCTACTTCGAGTGGATGAACAACATCCGCGACTGGTGCATCAGCCGCCAGATCTGGTGGGGCCACCAGATCCCCGCCTGGTACGACGACGAGACCGGCGAGGTCTTCGTCTCCCGCGAGGACCTGGACGACCCCAGGCTGCGGCGCGAGACGGACGTGCTCGACACCTGGTTCAGCTCGGCGCTGTGGCCCTTCTCGACCTTCGGGTGGCCCGGGCGCAACCGCGACCTGGAGTTCTTCTACCCCACCTCGGTGCTGGTGACGGGCTTCGACATCATCTTCTTCTGGGTGGCCCGGATGATCATGACGGGCCTCAAGTTCATGGAGGACGTCCCCTTCCGCGACGTCTACATCCACGCCCTGGTGCGCGACGAGCAGGGCCAGAAGATGAGCAAGACGCGGGGGAACGTCATCGACCCGCTGGAGATCATCGAGAAGTACGGGGCGGACTCCCTGCGGATGACCCTCACCGCCATGGCCGCCCAGGGGCGGGACGTCCGCCTCTCCGAGGAGCGCATCGCGGGCTTCCGCAACTTCTGCAACAAGCTCTGGAACGCCGCCCGCTTCACCCTGATGAATCTCCCGGGCGGGCTGCCGGAGATGCCGGAACGTGCAAAGCTCTCACGCCCTGACCGCTGGATCCTGAGCCGCCTGAACGACACGAACCGCAAGGTGGACGCGGCGCTGGCGGAGTACCGCTTCAACGACGCCGCCCTCGCCCTCTACCACTTCACATGGAACGAGCTGTGCGACTGGTACCTCGAGGCCATCAAGCCCTCCCTTCTGGGCGGGGCCGAGGGGGACTCCAGCCGCGCCGTCCTCGTCCGGGTGCTGGAGCGTACCCTGCGACTGCTCCACCCCATCATCCCCTTCATCACCGAGGAGATCTGGCAGAAGCTCCCCGGGCGGGAGGGCGAGAGCATAGTCACCGCCCCCTGGCCCGCCCCCGCCGAGGGCTGGGACGACCCGGAGGTGGAGCGCGAGTTCGGTGCCTCTGCCAGCTTCGTCAATGGGGTGCGCAATGTGCGGGGCGAGAACAATATCCCGCCTGGAAAGCTACTCACTGTCTCTTTCGATACCGACATAGAGGAGGCAGCAACAGCTGTCTTGCAAGATCAGGAATGGGTCAAGCGACTTGGGAAGATTGGTTCGATAATTATTGGACGAGAGGTAGAACCTCCTCCAGGCTCCACCTCTACTGTTTCAGGGCCGTTTCAAATATTTATTCACCCAGACAAGGAACTGCTGGAAAAATTGGACGAGGATATCCGTCGTCTTGAGAAACAGATCAAGGACGCGGCCTCTTCCATCCAGGCCCTGGAGAAGAAGCTGGCCAACCCTTCCTTCGTGGAGCGCGCCCCGGCCGAGGTGGTCGAGAAGGACCGGGGGCGGCTCGCCGAGGCGCGGGACCGCGAGGCCAAACTCCGAGCCCGTCTCGCCGCCCGCCTCAAAGAACGCGAAGGCTAAATGGCCTTTCCCTCCGGCTCCCAGGCCCTGGCGTGGCGGGTCGAGTGGCTGGAGGCGGCGGGCTCGACGAACGACCTCGCTCTTGAGCGCGCCCGCCGGGGCGAGGCCGAGGGGCTGGTCGTCGCCGCCCGCACCCAGACCCGGGGCCGGGGGCGGCAGGGCCGCGCCTGGCATTCCCCTCCGGGGACCGGCCTCTACTTCTCCGCTCTCTTCCGCCCCCCCAAGGCGCCCGCCGAGGCCCGCCTCCTGACCCTCCTGGCGGGGGTGGCCGCGGCCGAGGGGCTCTCCTCCCTGGCCGGGCCCCCGGTGGGCCTCAAATGGCCGAACGACCTGAGAATTTCGCGGAAAAAGGTGGGGGGCATCCTCTGCGAGTACGAGCCCAGGGGAGGCCCCCCCCCGGCCGTGGTGGCGGGGGTGGGGGTCAACCTCTCCGGGGAGGAGTCCGGCTTCCCCCCTGAGCTGCGGGGGCGGGCCGCTTCCCTCAAGATGGCCGGAAAGGGGGCTCCCGGGGCCGGGGAGACGCTGGTTCTCCTTTTGAGACACCTTGATTTCTGGTACAAAGTGTTCTGCGATACCGGGTTCGAGCCCGTGCGGAAGCAGTGGATGGAAATATGTGATAATTTAGGAGAGGAGGTCGCGGTTTCGTCCGGAGGCGAAACCCGGCGCGGGAAGGTCGCCGGAATTGACGCCTCGGGCCGGCTTCTTCTCCATGGCGCCGGGGGGGTCCTCCTCCGGGCCGAGGCGGGGGAGGTCATCGAGACGTGAACCCGGGCGGCCGCCTCCTGGCCATCGACGTGGGCAACACCCAGACCGTGGTGGGGCTCTTCGACGGGGAGGAGCTCCGGGCGAGCTGGCGGCTCGGCTCGGTGGCCCGGCGGACGACGGACGAGCTGGCCATCCTGATGGAAGGCCTCTTCCGGCTGGGCGGCCACCGGATGGACCAGGTGAAGCGGGTGGTCATCGCCAGCGTGGTCCCGCCGCTGGGGCCGACGCTGGAGGAGATGTCCCGGCGCTACTTCGGGGTGGCGCCCCTGGTCGTGGGCCCGGGAACCCGGACGGGGATCGTGATCAAGTACGACAACCCCCACGAGGTGGGAGCGGACCGGATCGTCAACGCCGTCGCGGGCCATCACCTCTACGGCGGGCCGCTCGTGGTGGTCGACTTCGGGACCGCCATCACCTTCGACGCCATCTCGGCCCGGGGGGAGTACCTGGGAGGAGCCATCTCGCCGGGCTTCGGCATCGCCCTCGAGGCCCTGGTGGATCGCACGGCCCGCCTGCCCCGGGTCGAGCCCGTCATGCCGCCCTCGGTCGTGGGGAGAAACACCGTCCACAGCATCCAGGCGGGCATGTATTTCGGCTTCATGGGCCTGGTGCGGGAGATCGTGGGGAAGATGAAGGCCGAGCTGGGCGCCGCCACGAAGGTGGTGGCGACCGGCGGCCAGGGCGCCGTGTACGCCGCCGAGGGGACCCTCTTCGACGAGGTGAACCCCCACCTGACGCTGATCGGACTGCGCCTGATCGCCGGGCGGAACCCCTGAGGGGGCCCGCGGCGGCGCGCGAGGAGAGGTAGCGAGCGTGTACCTGGATTACTGGGGTCTCAAGGTTCCGCCCTTCGAGAACCTTCCGAACCCGGACTTCCTCTATTTCTCGCCCAAGCACGAGGAGGCCATGACGCGCCTCCTCTACGCCGCCCACGGCCGGAAGGGGGCGGCGATGCTCTCGGGCGACGTCGGGATGGGGAAGACCACCCTCACCCGCGCCTTCGTCCGCCAGCTCTCGGAGCAGAAGTTCGACGTGGGCATCGTCGCCAACCCGAGCCTCAGCCCGGTGGACTTCATCAAGGAGATCCTCTACCAGCTGAACGTGGAGGAGAACACCGACTCCAAGGTGGACCTCCTCCGCCTGCTCAACAACAAGACCCTCAGCAACGCGCAGGAGGGCAAGACCACCGTCGTCATCGTGGACGAGGCGCAGGCCATCAAGGACGACGAGACGATGGAGGAACTGCGCCTGCTCCTCAACTTCCAGCTGAACGACCGCTTCCTGATCACCCTCATCCTGGTGGGCCAGCCCGAGCTGCGCGAGCGGGTCGAGAAGATCCCCCAGTTGAGCCAGCGGATATCCATCAAGTATCATCTAAGCCCGCTCGACTACGCGGAGACGGTGAAGTTCATCTTCTTCCGTCTCAAGGTGGCGGGCTTGGAGAAGAGCATCTTTTCCGAGCAGGCGATCAAGATGATTTATCAGGTAGCGAACGGAGTGCCCCGGAAGATCGTGAACGTGTGCGATCTGTGCCTCCTCGTGGGGTTCAGCTACAAGGTCCCCCTCATCAACAGCAAGCTCGTCGAGAAGGTCATCCGGGACGGCGGGGGAGGAGTCTGAGCCATGCGCCTGAGCGACCTCATCAAGCAAGGGCCCGAGGGCCAGGACCCCAAGAAAAAGCCGGATCCCAAGCCCGAGAAGCCCGCCGAGGAGACCCCCAAGGCCGAGGAGGACGCCTTCCGCCTGAGCAAGGTGGCCGATTTCCGCACCCCGCCGCCGGAGGCCCGCCCGGCCCCCGCCCGGCGCCCCTCCGGCGAGGAGGCGCCCCTGGCGCCCCCTTCCCTGCCCGGGGCGCCGCAGCCCCAGGGCCGGGCCGCCAGGCCCCGGGCGGAGGAGGAGACGGCCGCCCCTCCCCCCGACTTCGGCGGCGCGGGCCGCCCCCAGCGCCCCGCCGCGGCGCCTTCCCCGCCCCCGGCGGCCGCAACTCCCCCGGCAGCCGCGGTCCCCCCGGCGGACGCAGCGGCCAAGCCCCGCCGGCGCGGCTCCATGCTTATGGGCCCCGAACCCGGCACCAGCGGAGGCGACGATCTCACCTCCCAGGCGGGGGCCGCCCAGCGCAGCCGCCTCGAGAACCCCTACCGCCCCCTCCGCCAGAAGGCCATCGAGTACGTCACCGGCGCCTTCCAGGCGGTCGGCAAGAGCACCCAGCTGAACCTCGAGGACGGCGAGGACATCATCTTCGAGTGCCTGGAGCACCCGGACGCCCTGGAGCAGCTCTACGCCCTGGCCGTGGGCCAGAAGGACACCACGAACTCCCTGGCCCTCCACCTGGTCAACCACGCCACCTACTCCCTCAAGCTCGGCCGGGGGCTCAAGTGGTCGCCCGAGCGCCTGGTGCGGCTGGGCGTGGCCGCCCTCCTCCACGATCTGGGCATGTGCCACGTCCCCCAGCACATCCGGCACAAGGAGGGCAAGCTCGCCCCCGAGGAGATGGCCGAGATCCGCAAGCATCCCGAGTACGGCCTGCGGATCATGCTGGAGAACTTCGGGGAGCCCTTCCGCTGGCTCGGCGAGGCCCTCTACCACGAGCACGAGCGCGAGGACGGGCGGGGCTACCCCCAGGGCCTCCTCGGCAACGAGATCTCCGAGTACGCGAAGATCATCGGCCTGGCCGACGTCTACGAGGCCCTCACCCACAACCGGCCCCACCGCAAGCGGCTCCTCCCGCACAAGGCGGTCCAGGAGATCATCCAGACCCAGAAGGCCTCCTTCCACCAGCGGCTGCTCAAGGTGATGCTGGAGGAGCTCTCCGTCTTCTCCCTGAACAGCCTGGTGCGCCTGAACTCGAACGCCATCGGGCGCGTGGCCCAGACGGTGCCCGGCCAGCCGCTGCGGCCGGTGGTGCAGCTGCTCTTCGACGGGGACGGCAACGAGATCTCCGACGAGCGCATGATCGCCCTGAAGGAATTCCCGCTCCTCTACATCGTGGACTCGCTGGACGAGACCGAAGTGCCTCGCTCGTAGCCGCATGAGCCGACCCCTCCCTGGCTTCCTGGCCCGCTCCCCGCGCATGGCGCGCATGCGTTGGGCGGTTCTCTGCGCCCTCCTCATGCTGTCCTCCCCCGCCGGGCGCGCCGAAGGGGCCGCCGCCGGCCCGGGGGCCTCCCTCCCGCCGGAGGAGAGCTACCTCTACGACGTCGACTTCATCTTCTTCAAGAATGTCGCGGACGGGACACTCCGCCTCCGGCGGCTGGGCAACCTCAGCTACCGCGCCGAGCTCATCGCCGAGACCAAGGGCTTCATCGGCTTCCTCACCGGCTACCGGAAGAACCACTACACGAGCGACCTGGAGTACGACCCCGCCCGGCGCCGCTTCTCCGCCCGCCGCTACACCAAGACGGTCTACCGGGAGCTGGACATCTCTAGGACCACCATGGCGATCGACCGGGAGGCCCGCACCGTCCAGTGGGCGACCACCTTCAACGATGAGCCCCTGGAGAAGGGGACGGAGCCCATCCCCGAGGGCGTCGTGTACGAGGACCTGCTCTCGGCCTTCTTCAACTTCCGGAGCGGCGGGTTCGGGCCCCTCAGCAAGGGCCGCCATTTCACCGTCGTGACCCTCCCCGGCTACGATACCCCGAAGGAGGAGAAGGAGAGCGGGGAGAGCCTCGCCCGCAACTTCGACATCCGGATCGCCGACCCCGAGACCGAGCGGAGGTACCGCGAGGCCTACGACCGCGAGAAGGAGAAAGGGCTCCTCGTCCTCGTCAAGGTCCCCAAGGAGCTGTTCGGCCAGGAGACGGGAGAGGTGCGGGTGTGGTTCGACGAGAGCCTCATCCCCGTCTCGGCCACGATCGACCGCGCCTATTTCTTGGGGGACGTGCGGGGGATCCTGCGCAAGGCCGTGATCGGCCGCCCCCCCGTCCCCCCCGGGGCAAACCCGCCCGCCCGCTAGCGGAAGGCGTCGCGCAGGAGGCGGAGGGGCCGCGCCTCCCCCCCCGGCCCGGCCTCGACGATCACCACGTCGAAGCGGCAGAAGGCGGAGCGGGCCTCGGGGTGGGTGAGCAGGTAGTGCTCGGCGGCCCGCCTGATGCGGTGCTGCTTCGCGGGCCCCAC
>MGDP01000154.1 GCA_001790955.1 Candidatus Tectomicrobia bacterium RIFCSPLOWO2_12_FULL_69_37 | reverse complement strand
TGGCTTCACGACCTCGGACCCCAGGAAAGCGCGTACCTTTGAGGAGGAAGCGGCCGAGCTTCGGGGCGAGAGGGAGCGCCTCGTCCTGACAGGGGCGCTCGCCTGGATCGCCTTCGTGGGCATGGCCCTCATGTGGGTGGGCAAGCCCCACCCCTGGACCCCGTGGGCCATACTGGGACTGGCCCTCCTCACCGTCTTTGGGCCGGGGCTCTACATCCTGCGGATGGCCTTCGGCTCGGCCCGGCGGGGAATCCTGAACCAGCACGTCCTCATGGAGTTCGCGGCTTTCGCGGGACTGGCGGGGGGCTTCCTGGGCTTTTTCTATCCCGCCTTCTCTTCCCCGGACTTCTTCGGCGTCGCGGTCTTCGTGACGGCCTACCACGTCCTGAGCGGCTACGTCTCCCTTCTCGTGCGGACCAAGGCCTCCCAGGCGGTGCGCAAGCTCCTGAACCTCCAGCCCGACACGGCCCGCGTGGTGTGGGAGGGGCAGGAGAAAGAAGTCCTGGTGGCCGAGATCGCCCCCGGCGAGATCGTCCGTGTCCGCCCGGGAGAGCACATCCCCGTGGACGGCGTGGTGGCCGAGGGATTCTCCACGGTGGACGAGAGCTTGGTGACAGGGGAGCCCATCCCGAAGGAGAAGGGCCCGGGACAAGAAGTGATTGGGGGCTCCTTGAATCACCACGGCAGCCTCCTCGTCCGGGTGAGCCGGGTCGGGGAGGAGAGCTTCCTCCGCCAGGTGGCCCGGAACATCGAGGAGGCCCGCGCCCTCAAGCCGGGGATTCTCCTCCTGGTCGAGCGGGTGCTTCTCTACTTCGTCCCGGGCGTCCTGACCTTCGCGGCGGGCGCCTTCCTCTTCTGGGCTCTAGGGGCTTGGTCACTGTGGGGATCGCCCGACCTGGCGCGGGCGGGCTTCGCCTCTCTGGCCGTCCTGGTCATGGGCTACCCCTGCGCCCTGGGCATGGCCACCCCCCTCGCCCTGATCAACGCCGGCGGGCAGGCCGCGCGCCGGGGCATTCTCCTCCGGAGCGGTGAGGCCATCCAGGCCTACAAGGACGTGTCGGTCTTCGTCTTCGACAAGACCGGAACCCTCACCGAGGGGAAACCCTCCGTGGCCGAGATCGTTCCTCTCGGGGGCCGGACATCCCAAGAGATCCTCAAGGTGGCGGCGAGCCTCGAAAACGCCTCCGAGCACCCCCTGGCCTGGGCGACCGTGGCCCGCGCCGAAGAAGAGGGAATCGAGTTTCTCTCCTCCGAGGATTTTCAGGCCGTCCCGGGCCGTGGGGTGCGCGGGCGCGTGGCGGGGAAAAGGACCCTGGTCGGCACCCTGCGGTTCCTGGCTGAAGAAGGCGTGAAAGTGGATGAGGCTCAACGGACTGCGGAGGAGTTCGAGGAGAAAGGCCTTACCGTTGTCGCCCTCGCCGATGAAGTGGAAGTTGCGGGGCTGATTTGCCTCTCGGACCGGATCAAGGAGGACGCCAAGGAAACAATTGAGCGCCTCCGGAGCATGGGTCTCGAAACCATCATGATCACCGGGGACAACCGCCGGACGGCCGAGCGGGTCGCCCGGGAACTCGGGATCGGCGAGGTCCTCGCCCAGGTGCTCCCCCAGGAGAAGTCCGGGCGCGTCCGCCAGCTCCAGGCCCAAGGGAAGCGCGTGGCCTTCGTGGGGGATGGCATCAACGACGCCCCCGCTCTCATGCAGGCCGACGTGGGACTCGCCATCGGGGCGGGCACCGACATCGCCATCGAGTCGGCGGACATCGTTCTCGTGGGGGAACGGATGTGGTCCGTCTACGAATCGTTCCTCATCGCCAAAAGGAGCTACCGGAAGACAGTCCAGAACATCGCGCTCGCCTTCGCCTTCAACGGCATCGGCGTCCCCCTCGCGGCGGCGGGCCTCGTCGAGCCCGTCTGGGCCATGATCGCGATGGCGGCGAGCGTGGGGACCGTGCTCCTGAACTCCTTCGGCGGAAGGCTCGCCCCCCGGCGGAGGGAAGAAAGACAAGCCGGGGCGGCGACTGCCCCGGCGGAGGAGGGGATCCTTGCCTTTAACGGGGTGAGCACTCTCGCCTTCACCGTCAAGGGCATGCACTGACACGGCTGCCTTGCGGCCATCGAGCGGGCGCTCGATACGGTTCCCGGGGTGGTCAAGGTGGAAGGCGATGTTCAGACCAAGCGCCTCGTGGTGCGGGTCAGCGAGGAGGCCGCGGGAGAAACCGAAGAAGAGGTGGTCAGGGTCATGAAGCAGACCGGCTATCCGGTGGAGAGGTGAGGGGTGGAGGAGCTGTTCCGCTTCGCCGGAATTCCCCTGGCCTTCGGCCTCCTCGGTTTCGTCGAGCCCTGCTCCATGGGGGCGAACTTTGTTTTCCTGGCCTACCTGAGGGGCCGGCCCTTCGCCGAGCAGCTCGGACACGCGGTCAGCTTTGTGCTGAGCCGGGCGCTCTTCCTGGGGCTCCTGGGCGCGGGAGTGGCGTGGCTGGGCCGCTCCTTCGCGGCGGGATCCTATCTCTACAGCGCGGGGCTGGGGGCGCTGTACGTTCTCCTGGGGTTTCTAGCTTTGGGTGTCCACTTCAGAGCTTTCACCCTCCCGGTGGGTGACTTGGGGGCTTGGCTTCAAGGAAAATCAGGCTTGGCGCTGCCGATGGGGGTCGCCTTCGGCCTGAGCGCGCCGATCTGCGCGGTTCCCCTGTTCCTGGCTCTCCTGGGGCAGGCAGGCATGGCAGGGATGTTTAAGGGCTTCCTCTCCTTGTTTCTCTTCGGGCTGGCCCTCTCCGCCCCCCTCCTGGTCATCGCGGCCTCCCGCCACGCATCGGACTTCCTCGCCCGCCTGGGGCGCCACTCGGCCCGGGCGCCGCTGTGGGCGGGCCTGTTTCTCGTGCTGATCGGGGCCTGGAGCATCTGGATCGGGTGGCGGGGGCTCCCCACGTAAAACTCGGGGGGAAGAGGGGCGCTCAGCGCGTAGATGGAGGTGAATCATGGGACGCTTGTCCATCCTAGCCGCATTGATTGCCGTCGCGATCACCGGATACGCGGTGGGCTTCTACGTCCAGCCTGCGCCAACGCAGGTGGCGGGCATGCGAGCGGCGCCCGCCGGGGCGCCCGCGATACCGCCCGTCACGGGCTACAGCGAGGGGCGGGAGATCCTGTTCCTCCACACTGAGACGTCGGACCCGAAGATCGCCAAGCTGCTGACCGACATGATGGGCTCGCCCGTTTTGCACGTCCCCTCTCTCGCCCAAGTGCCCGGGGAGAGCCTGGCCCGCGTATACGTCTACAAGAACGGCCCGAAGCCCGACGGCCCGAGAGGACCGCTGGGTTTCCAGCCAGATGTGTTCGACAATCCGCCCGGCCAGCCAGGGTACAGACCGCTCCGGAGGGTACTCCTGGTGACCTGGAAGGACGAGAAAACAGCCCGCCTTCACAAATCGGCTGCCGAGGTGAAGGAGGCGCTGAGAAGGGGGGAAATCACGGTCGAGGATTCGGGGATCGTGGTGAATATGCCTTTCCTCACGTGGCCGGGAGGGAGGCGCTGATACCGCTTGGCCGGCGTGAAATCACCAACGCGATAATGCACGGCCGCGGCCCTCTGAGGGCCGGAGCGGCCAGACTCCCCCGTAGAGAGCCTCCTTCGGTGGCTCCAGATCGTTCGCAACGAGGAAGAGAAGAGGGGCTAGGGCCCGCCCTCTCTCCGCGCCGCGAGGGCGGGGGCAAGCAGGCGCTCGATGAGGCCTGATGCTTCTTTTCCTTCCCAATCCACGGACCCGACGGCCCGTGCGGCGGGGCGCATCTCGCGGCCGAGGAGGTAGAGCGTGGGGACGAAGCGGACACCGTGCGTCGCGCGGGAAGAGAAGCTACTGTCCTGCAAGATGGGGTAGGCTAGGCCCCGCTCCCGTGCCCACCACCCCACCGGACCGGCTCCCACCCGATCGATTGATACCGCGAGGACGCTAAAACCGCGCGCCTCGTATCTTTTTTGCAGCTTGCTGAGGCGCGGCATCTCCTCGTTGCAAAGGGGGCACCAGGTGGCGAAGAAGGCGAGCAGCACCACCTTCCCCCGCCACTCGCTCAGCCGCCGGGGCTTGCCGCCGAGGTCGGGGAAAGTGAAATCCGCGAGCGGCGGCGTTCCGGGTGGAACGGTTTGGAGGACATGGAAGCGCGGTTCCGCGGCCCCGGCCGGGGGCTTCAGACCCAGCAAGCAAGCCAAGAGGGCCGCCCCAAAAACAGCGGTTTTTTGGAATGTCCACACGGTCATGGTGGTTTCACCCTTTGGGATTGTAGGCCACTAACGCCAGCCCGGAAGATCTCTGAATAGAGAACATCCCCCGGCCGGAGTTATTCAGCGGAATCCTGCACCGTCTTGTCCTGGAGGAGTAATCCCATGCGCTTGATTCTCTCTTTGTTCGCCCTCTTGCTCCTCGCCACCCCCGCCGTAGCCGCCGAAAGGCTCCGCCTCCAGACCCAGGCGCCCTTCGCGAAGAGCGCCGCCGCCCTGGTGGAGTCCATCCAGAAGAACAAGATGGGCCTCGTCACCCACGCCAACGCCCAAGCGGGCGCGGCCTCGCGGGGGGCGAAGATCCGGGGGAACCAAGTGATAGGTGTCTTCCGCCCCGACTTCGCCATCCGGATGCTCAAGGCGAGCGCCGAGGCGGGATTTGAGGCCCCCATCCGCGTTTACATTTACGAGAACGAGAATGGCACCGCTACAATCGCCTACCTCAAGCCCAGCGATGTCTTCGCTCCCTACTCGAATCCCGACCTGGACCAGATGGCCAAGGAGCTCGACGTAATCTTCGCGCGCATCGTCCAGGACGCCATCGCGGCCTCCCGGCGGCCGTGACTTAGACTGTCTGACGCCGGTTCACGGCGGGGACGCCTCATCCATCCCCGGCTTGCGAGGCCTCTTGCGCTCCGCCGGTGCGGCAGAGGTGCAGCAGACGTTGAAGTTCAGTAATGTCCCGGTCCGCTTTCCGGAGGTTGTGGGTCAGCTGGAGGGCGATGTTCTCCAACACCTTTGACCGAAGGCTGGGCATTCGCGCCCGGAGCACCGCCGCGCTCGCACCAAGCAGGATGGATTCTTCCAGGGCCCACACGCTCGCGCTGCGGGGCTCGTCCTCCAGAAGCGCCATCTCGCCGAACACTTCCCCCGGGCCGAGACGCACCTCGCGCTTGTTCTCGCCGTCGCCCGTCACAACGGCCACCTCGCCCGAAAGGATGACGTAGAGGAAGTCTCCCGTCTCCCCTTGCTGGAAAACGGCTTCTCCCGAAGCGAACGTCCGCCGCCGGCACAGGCGCAAGACTTCGGCGATCTCGCCCTCGGTCATCCCGGTGAAGAACGGGCACCTCTCCTTCAGGCGTTTCAGGGTGGCCTGAAGCTCGTAGGGGAGGGCGCGCTTAAAGACGATTTTTTGGACGATGGGAGGGTTGTCGTCGGGGGGAGCAGAAGGGGAGCTGGTTTTCACTGTCCGGGTACTCCCAGGCGGCCGTGAGATGCCGAAACCACCTCGTCCTGAAGGTCGAAACAACGCCTGGGGGGGGGGAATTTCCACTCCTTCCCCGCGCGGGGAGAGGCGCCGCGGTACACGAAGTGATCATGCCAGAGTTTCATGGAGGGATGTCGCCTCGGATGGGGGCGCGCGCTGGAGCGGCTGCCGGATGGGACTCAGGGAAGTGTCCGTTTGAGAGTTTCGGTTTAAGGTTTTTCGTGGTATTTCTTGCTCAATCCTTGATTTCCTTTTAGCGGCGTGCATTTGCTTTCCTCCAGGAGCGGTGGAATCGGGCACAGGAGGATTCTCCCCGTGCGATTCGCGGTAGACACCGGCGGGACATTTACGGATCTGGTGCTTGAGGACGACGCAGGCGCCCTCCATATGTTTAAAGCCCCGACGACTCCGCACGACCCGGCCGAGGGTATTCTGGCGGCGGTGGCCGCCGCGGCCGAAGCCTTCTCCATGACAGCGGGGGAACTGCTTTCCCGCGGAGATCTGTTTATCCACGGCACTACCCACGCCACGAACGCCATCGTCACCGAGAGCACAGCCAAGACGGCCTTTTTGACCACCATGGGGCACCCGGACATCCTGGTGCTCCGGGAGGGCGGGCGGCTCGAGCCCTTCAACTTCTTGGTCCCTTTCCCGAAGCCCTACATTCCCCGCTCCCTCACTTTCGAGGTGCCCGGGCGCATCGGCCCGGACGGAACTGTCCATGATCCTTTGGACGAGAAGGCGGTTCGGGAGCTTATCGGCGACTTGCAAGAAATTCGGGTGGAATCCGTAGCGGTGTGCCTGCTTTGGTCCACCGCCAACCCCTCCCACGAAGACCGGGTGGGGCAGCTTCTCTCAGAGTACCTGCCGGGTGTCCCTTACACCCTCTCGCACGAGCTTAACCCCATCCTCCGGGAATACAGGCGGGCCTCCTCTGCCTGCATCGACGCCTCCCTCAAGCCCCTTATGTCCCGTTATATCGGAGGGCTAGAGGATCAGCTCCGCAAGGCTGGTTTCCGGGGCCGTCTCCTCATGCTGACTTCCAAGGGCGGAGTGATGGACGCTCGGGAACTGGCCGAGGCGCCCATCCATTCGGTCGGCTCGGGTCCTTCGATGGCGCCTATCGCGGGCCGCCACTTCGCGCGGCTGGACGCGAAGGCCGATACCGCCATCGTGGCGGACACCGGCGGCACCACCTACGACGTGAGCCTGGTGCGGCGGGGAGTGATCCCCATGTCGCTGGAGACTTGGCTGGGCCAGCGCTACCGGGGCCACATCCTGGGCTTCCCGTCGGTGGACGTGAAAAGCATCGGGGCGGGCGGGGGGAGCATTGCCTGGGTGGACGAAGGCGGTCTCCTTCACGTGGGTCCCCAGAGCGCCGGCGCGGTGCCGGGGCCGGCTTGCTATGGGAAGGGGGGGAGCCGCCCCACGGTGACGGATGCTTCACTCGTGCTCGGCCACATCGACCCTGCCTTCTTTCTCGGCGGAACAATGGAGCTTGACGCGCAGCTCGCAGCCGAAGCCATCGAGACCAGAGTTTCCCGCCCTCTGGGCCTTTCCCTGGAGGAGGGGGCCGGCGCAATCCTGCGGCTCGCCACCGAAAACATGGTAGGCGCCATTGAGCAGATCACCATCCACCAAGGGATCGACCCCCGCGGCGCTGTCCTGGTAGGGGGTGGGGGTGCAGCCGGGCTCAATTCGGTGGCCATCGCCCGCCGCCTGGGCTGCAAAACGGTCATCATCCCCCAGCTAGGCGCCGCGCTATCGGCGGCGGGGGCCCTTATGTCGGATTTGCACGCGGACTACCGTTCCATCTTCTACACGGTGACGAACAAGTTCGATTTCGATGGCGTGAACTCCGTGCTGCGCTCTCTCGAGGAGAAGTGCAAAAAGTTCATCCGGGGGCCGGGTAAGGGCTCGGTGGATCATGACATCGAATTTTATGCCGAGGCGCGCTATCGCCACCAGATTTGGGAGATCGACATCCCCCTCGAAGGTTCCCGGTTCAAGTCGGCGAAGGACATCGTGCGGGCGCGCGGCGCTTTCGACCGCATCCACGAGGAGATCTTCGCCTTCCGGGATACCGGCTCCGAGGTGGAGTTCGTCGGCTGGCGGGCCGCGGCCCGCTGCAAGCTCCGCAAGGGCCGGTTCGGCCGGCTCGCCCGCGAGAAGCTCTACGAGAAAGAGCTTTCTCCCTTCCGCATGGCCTATTTCGGCGGCGCCGGCCGGCGGAAGACGCGGGTGGAGCTCTTCGGGACGCTGAAGGTGGACACCCCGGTCCGGGGGCCCGCCATCATCGAGTCCCCCTTCACGACGGTGGTCATCGAGCCGGGAGCGTCGGCCGTCCGCACCCGGAACGGCAACCTGTTGATCAAGCCCTAGAGGACAAACCGAGGAGAGCTGAAAATATGGCCCGACCCTCAGCGAAAAGCCGGAGGCGCCGCGCACCCGCCCGGCGGAGCGCTCCAAAGGGAGCCTCCTCCGCCCGAAAAGGGAGAGGGACCCGGCTCGATCCCGTGACCCTGGCCGTCCTGAGCAAGCGGTTCGAGGCGGTCACCACGAAGATGGCCAACACCCTCCTGCGCACGGGCCGCTCTGGCGTGCTCAACCTAGCGCGGGACTTTTCCACGAGCGTCGTCACGCACGACTGTCAGTTGCTTACCGGGGCCGAGTCGCTCCCTATTCATCACCTGAGCGGGGCGGATTTGATGGCCCGCTCGATGATGAATCTTCACCCCAACCTTCGGCGTGGAGATGCTTTTCTCCACAATTCTCCGTACCACGGATGCTCCCACCCTGCGGACCACACCATCCTGGTTCCCGTCATCGACGAGAGGGGAGTCCACCACTTCACGGTTTGGGTCAAGGCCCACCAGGCCGACTGCGGCAATGGACAGCCCACCACCTACATGGGCCACGCGCGAGACGTGTACGAAGAGGGCGCACTCATTTTCCCGCCCACCAAAGTGCAAGAGAACTACCGGGATAACGAGGACGTCGTCCGCCTTTGCCGCATGCGGATCCGCGTGCCCGAGCAATGGCACGGAGACTATCTTGCCATGATTGGCGCGGCGCGAATTGGAGAGCGCGAGGTACTGGCGATGGGCAAGGAGTACGGCTGGGATGTCCTCCATGCCTTCACTAAGGAATGGTTCGATTACAGCGAGAAGCTCATGGTCGCCGCTATCCGGAAACTCCCCAGTGGCTATGCCGAGACCGTCAGCATTCACGACCCCGTGCCGGGCACTCCGCCCGGAGGTATCCCGATTAAGGTGAAAGTCCAGGTGGATAGCGAGAAGGCCATGATCGAGGTGGACCTGCGCGACAACCCCGACGCGATGCCCTGCGGGCTGAACCTCTCCGAGGCCTGCGCCCGGACGGGGGCCATGATCGGCATTTTCAACAGCATCGATGACATCGTGCCCACAAACGCCGGCAGCTTCCGGCGGCTCAAAGTCCATATCCGCGAAGGCTCCATCGCGGGAGGGGGGAAGCACCCCACAAGCATGTCCGTGGCCACGACGAACTTGGCCGACCGGGTGACGAACCCCGTCCAGCGGGCGTTTTCCATGATCCAGGACGGCATCGGCCTGGCCGAGTGCGGGGCCATCTTCCCGGCTTCGATGGGCGTCGTCTCGGGCTTCGATCCCCGGGACAACAACGAGCCGTTCGTGAATCACCTCTTTTTAATGGTCACCGGAGGTGCCGGAGCTGGTAAGACGGACGCGTGGCTTACAATTCTCCACGCGGGAAACTCTGGGATGTGCTTTGTGGACAGCATCGAACTGGACGAGCTCCACTTCCCCATCCTCATCAAGACGCGCCGCTTGCTTCCCGACACCGAAGGCGCCGGGCGAACTGTCGGGGCTCCTTCAGGCTTCGCCGAGTACGGGCCGGTGGGCGATAACAAGCTAGAGGTGGTCTACGTCTCGGACGGTGCGCTTCACCCAGCCAAGGGCACGCTGGGCGGGCTGGACGGCGCCCCTTGCCGGAACTACCGCCGCACGGCGGACGGGACACTCGTGGAGCTGCCCGCCTGCGCCGACATTATCCTGGAGCCGGGCGAGACGGTGGTTTCCTACTGCACCGGCGGGGGCGGCTATGGTCCTCCATGGGAGCGTCCCGCCGAAAAGGTCCGCTATGACGTGGAGGAGCGTTGGATCTCGCGCAAACGCGCCGAGGATGTCTATGGCGTGATCCTGGACGGGAGCGATCGGGTGGACCTGGTGGCCACCGCCACGAGGCGGCGTACCCTCGCTGGTGAGGCTGGACCCGCGGCCACCTCCTGAGCCGCACACCTAAGCGGAAAGAGGTACCGAGCTATGAAGCTCAAGGATAAAGTCGCCATCGTGACCGGAGGCTCGCAAGGCATCGGCGAGGCCATCTGCCGCCGCTTTGCGAAGGAAGGGGCCAAGGTAGCCGTCGTGAACGCCCGCAGCCCCAAGCGGGGCCAGGCGGTGGCCAAGGCCATCGCGGAAGAAGGAGGCGCGGCCAAGGCCTACCGCTGCGACGTCTCCCGGAAGGCCCAGGTCCAGGGGCTGATCACGAAGGTGCGCCGGGATCTCGGCCCGGTGGACATCTTGGTAGGCAACGCGGGCGTCATGATCAACAAGCCGATGGAGGCCTACTCGGAGAGGGACTGGGACGTCACCATCGCCGTCAACCTCAAGGGCAACTTCCTGCTCGCGCAGGCGGTGGTGCCCCTCATGAAGAAGCGGAAGTCCGGGAAGATCATCTTCATCTCCTCCATCGCCGGCACCCACGCCTTCCCGAACGCGCTGCCCTACTGCGCCAGCAAGGGCGGCGTCCACATGCTCACGCGGGCCCTCTCGGCCGAGATCGCCAAGTTCGGCATCAACGTGAACTCCATCTCCCCGGGGAACACGGCCACCCCCCTCAACCAGCACCTCCAGGACAACCCCGAGTTCGTAAAGCTCATGGCCAGCTATACGCCGACCGGCCGCGCCTACATCTCGGTGGAGGAGATGGCCGGGGCCGCCGTCTTCCTGGCCTCCGGCGACGCCAGCGCCGTCCATGGCCACGACCTCGTCGTGGACGACGGCTGGTGCGCGATGTAGGGGGCTCATCCGCCCGGAGGCGCCATGCCCCTCATCTGCTACGTGAACGGGGAATTCGTCGAGGCCGGCGAGGCGAGAGTGTCGGCTTTCGACCACGGTTTCCTCTATGGCGATGGCATCTTCGAGAGCCTGACGTCCACGGGGGGGCGCATCTTCAAGCTGCGGGAGCACATGGACCGCCTCGAGCGCTCGGCCCGGGCGCTTCGGCTCGCGCTGCCCGAGACAAAGGAGCGCATTGCCGCAATCGTGAAGGAGTCGGTTCGCCGCTCGAAGGTGGGAGATGTCTACATCCGCATCATCGTCTCCCGGGGGGAGGGCTATCCCTTGCTCGATCCACGGGTGGTGTCCCGACCCACCTTAGCTGTCCTCCTCCACGACGCCTCGCCGCCCGTGACGACGGCCACGACTTACAGGAACAGGGGAGAAGGCCTTCGGCTCAAGACGGCAGGGGTGCGGAAAGTGCCTCCCGAGTGTTTCGAGCCTCGCGTGAAGTCACTGAACTATCTCAATAATGTGCTGGCCCGTATCGAAGCCATCGAGGCGGGCTTCGACGAGGCCATCCTGCTGGACCTGCGGGGCTTCGTGGCGGAGGCGCCAGGGGAGAACATCTTCATCGTGAAGGACGGGATGCTGAAAACCCCTCGGGCCCATCAAGTGCTGGACGGCATTACGCGGCGGACGGTGCTCGATATCGCGGCGCGAGCAGGCATCCCCGCCCAAGAGTCCGACCTGACGCTTTATGACCTCTATACTGCGGACGAGGTCTTCCTCACTTCTTCCTTCAGCCGGGTCCACGCCGTGGCCGAGGTGGATGGTCGTTCGATCCCCCTCTCAGGTCCCATCACCCGGCAGCTGCGCCGCGAAATCATCGAGATGGAGCGCACCGAAGGCGAGCCGGTGGGCTGACCCGGAGAACGAGGCCAGTTGTTCATACCCTGGAGCAAGTGCATGGAAAGGTGAAGGGCGAATTTGTCTTTCCTCAGCCGACGGGTGAACCGTGGAAGGACGTGCTCGGGCTGGTCCAGTTCTACAAGAAGATGGCCGCCCAGCAGAAGTAGGTGTAGGTTGTGTTTATGGAGGCGGGTATTCGTGCACCCGCACAGAGCGAAGGAGGACTGACCATGCGTCCGGCCAATGAGTTCCTGAGAAAGCCGCCCGGCCCCTTGTTCGGTTTCTGGTCCTGGCGGTACCTGAACCTGGTCAAGACCATCAAGCTGGTGACCAGCAAGCGGGTGAAGTCGTTCTACGAGAAATTCCCCTCCATCTTCCCGCCGGGAGAGCGCTTCCCGGACTTCGCCCTTAAGGACATCCACGGCAAGACGCACCGGATGTCGGATTACCTGGGGAAGAAGTATCTCGTCATCACGACGGGAGCCATCACCTGACCGCCCTACCGGCGGCAGGTGCCGTTCTACGAGCAGATCCAGAAGAAATACGCGGACCGGGACGTGGCGGTGTTCAACATCTACGTGCGCGAGCCCCACGCGGGCGAGCGAGGTTTCCCCGGCATCCGCAACCACGAGACCTACGAGCACAAGCTGGGCTACGCCCGCGACCTCGCCCGCATCAAGAAGATGGAGGCCGCCATCCTGGTGGACGAGATGGATCAGAAGGTCCACGGGATGCTCGGGAACCTCCCCAACTTTGTCTATGTCATCGGGAAGGACGGCCGGGTGGTGTACAAGGCCACCTGGTCGAACGCCGAGACGGTGGACGAGTACCTGGCGGACTTGGTGAACAAGGATCCCGCGTTTGCCGGAAAGCCTAAGTTGGAGCACGCCATCTTCACCGCCCAGGCCGGGACCCAGATCTGAGCCTTCCCGGAGCGTCTCCTTCGACTAGAAGAACAGCCTCAATGAAAGTGGGGCTGGTTCGGTGTCCTATTTGCCACTCGACGAGAAGAACACTTCGCTCTGGGGATAGTAGTCCTTCCAGCCGAACCAGAATGATTGGGTGCTGGGCAGCTGGACGAGCCGCTTGCCCATCATGGTGCCCTCCACGGCCAGGCCCGTCAGGCGCTGCCAGCGGGATCCAGTCTCCCTGTCCCGCATGAAGCGGCAGGAGGCTTCCTCCCCAGGCTCCGGCCCGAAGGTGAGGACCTTTCCCTCCAGGTCTCGGCCGAAGACCGCCCCGGATCGGGCCTCCTTGCAGTAGGCCACCACCAATTCCCGCTCCCCGAAGCGGTCGTTCAGCACACCGGTCCGGTCCAGGGCCGGGAAGGGATAGGCCTTGGCCCGCCCAGCGATGACGAGGCCGATGATCCAGGTTTTGGGATGGAGGCGGTTGTCGCGGTGCTTCTCGGGGATGATGCCTGTGCGCGCGCTGTAATAGTAGTCCTCGTAGGGGTCGCGCATCCCGCGTCCGCCGCCCGGCTTCTCCAGCACGAGGGTCGCGGGGCGCAGCTTCAGCCACTCCCCCCAGGTCAGCATGGCGGCCGGGTAGGTCTTGAGGCGCTTCCCCGTGAGCGGGCCCGCCACCGCCTCGCCCGTCATGTGGCTCCACAGCGAGCCCGTCTGGCGGTCGTACATGATGAGAGAGTTCTTCCAGAGCTTGCCCGAGACGCCGAAGGTGAGTTCCCTGCCGTCCAATTCACGGTCATACACGATGGCCGTATAGCAGAGGGGTCACCAGGTGACGGCGATGGTCCGGCCCCGGAGCCGGTCGTTCACGATCTCGTGCGTGCTGAGCAGGGGGACGGAGTAGGCCCGGGCCTCATCTTCCATCTCGAGCCCGATCACCATCTCGTCCAGCGCCATGAACTTTCCAGCGGCCTGGGCGGATACGAAGCGCGGCGCATCAATGGAGGGGATGGCGTCCCGGGGCAGGACGGTGACGATCTCCTCCGCCGGGGATGCCCAGGCGGCCTGCGCCGATACCAGGCTGGCCAACGCTCCAAAGAGCAGAATCCATGCGGCGGGATGGGAAGGCATGGAGTCCTCCTTTGCTTCGGATTCGTTCTCAAGGTTGATCTCATAAAACAATGGAAGGAGGCAGGCAATTCCAATCTTCCGCAAATTTTTTCAGGTGTCTTAGCCGGACGATTTCGGATAGTACGACCGCCGCTTTTCCTCGCTGGAGGAGTTTTGGAGCCTTTGTGAGGCGGGACAGTCCCCCCACGAATCGGAATCAGATGGAGACCTGGGGAATAAGCACCAAGCCCAAGCGGTTCCCATGATGAAAACGGCACCTGGGAAGGACCGCAAGGGGCAGGCTCCGGGCCGGCCCACGTGAGTGATTTGTCCTCTTCCCGGGGCGCTCTGTAGGCCTAGGAACCCACAGACGGGAGGTGCCCATATGTCCAGCGCGAGATGTCTCGGGAAGAGGAAGGTCCCGTTGGCCGGTATCGCGGTCGCGCTCGCGGTTGCATTGCTGGGTTTGGCCCAACCGCATGAAGCCCGGGCGGCGGCCAATCCATGCGCCCCAAAGAACCCGTGTGCCGCGAAAAACCCTTGCGCTCCCAGCAATCCCTGCGCGGCCAAGAACCCATGCAATCCCTGCGGCGGAGGGGCGTCGGCTCAAAAGGCCGAGGGCGTGATGTTGGTCGGTCAAGTGACGGGTTACCAGGGCGAGTTCTTGAATATCCGGACTCCTGACGGCCGGGCGCTCAAGGTTCATGTGGACAAGGCTACCCAGGCCCATGAGGGCGCGAAGTCCATCTCCCCGATGTCCCTCAAGGCGGGTCAGGCCGTGAACATCTCGACCCAGGCCAAGGGGAACTACTACAAGGCGAATTTCATCTACGCGCTGGGGTCCGGCGGAGGAAACCCGTGTGCAGGGAATCCGTGCGCGGCGAAAAATCCGTGCGGCGGAAATCCCTGCGCCCCGAGGAATCCCTGCGCGAAGTAGCCAGCACCGGTTCCTGGGATTGGAATTCCGGTTCTGCCGGATCGAATAAGACGAGGAGACACGCGATGCGCATATGGAAAGCTGTACTCGGAGGCACTCTGGCGGCGGGCATGGCTCTTGGCGTCTCCGCCCTCGCTGCAGAGACCCAACTGAAGAAGAAGCAGTCGGTCACGCCGCCGCCGTTCTTCTTCACCCAGAGGACGGACAACTCCGTCATGGACTCGATCAAACGGGGGCAGGAGGTGTTCCGCGAGGTCGGTTGCGTGGGCTGTCATCCCCGCGGGCGGACGGTGGGCGGGACGGCCGTGGACGTGATGGGGAACCGCAACCCGGTTCCCATCCCGACGCTCATCGGGGCGGCGGACCACTTCCCCCGCTTGAGCCCGGCCGGCCAGGTGATCACGGTGGGGCAGATGAACGATCTGTGCAGCGCGGTCTTCATCGGGAACGATCCGATGGACCCCTATTCGCAGAAGTACCGCGACCTTGAGGCCTATGTGGCCTCCCTCACCCCCAGCCTGCTCAAGCGGATGCAGGACTGGGAGAAGGGCCGGAAGGAACTGCTGAAGAAAATCGCCGCGAGCGCTCCCGCCGGACGTTCCAACCCGTGCGCCGCGGGAGGTGGCAATCCTTGTGCGCCCAAGAACCCCTGCGCAGGCAAGAATCCGTGCGCTCCCAAGCGTTGAGCGCCTGGAGAGGATGCCACGGATAAACGAGTGGGCCGGCCCCAAGGGCGCGGGAGAAGAGCAGGCGGCCATCTCTCCCGCGCCCTTGCCTTGTCTGCCTGGCGGCATGAAAGAGGGAGACCGGCAGCATGATTCCGGAATGCTTGAGCCGGGCCTTATTGCGCGCAACCTTGGCGCTCGGGCTCGTCTTCTTGACGGAAGGGGCCACCGAGGCGGCCTATAAGGCGCCACCCAACCCGGAAGCCACGGAGAAGGGGGACTACTGGCTCGGCCAGGAGGTGTACAAGGAAATATGCTTCTCCTGCCACGGCCTGAAGGGAGACGGAAAGGGCCCCAGCTGGAAGAGCTCCCGGCCCCGCCCCCAGGTGTTCATAAGCCCGTACATGAAGAGGATGACGGACGAGTACATCTTCGCCATCGTCAAGTTCGGCAAGATGAACGTCCTCAAGGAACAAACGAACGGCTACAAATTCAAACTCTCCAAGCCCACCGCTATGCCCTCCTTCGGGGAGGTCCTGGAGGACGCCCAGATCCGCAAGCTCATCCAGTGGGAGAAGGGCTTCACCACGGGAAAGCAGGCCAACGACCCCGAGATGAAGGAGATCTTCGAGGCGGCCTGCGTGCAGTGCCACGGCAAAGCGGGCCTGGGCAACGGGGAGCGGCCCGTGGGGAGCCAGGACCCCTCCAAGCTCTTCGTGAGCGAGATACAGCCGCCGCCGATGAATTACACCCTCAAGGAACAAATGGAGCGCTTCGACGAGGAGTTCCTCTTCTGGCTCATCAAGCTGGGCCGCATCGACGTCACCGAGCAGAAGAAGTTCGACTTCATGAAGGCCTACGGGCACGTGCTCAGCGACCAGGAGATCTGGGGCGTGGTCCGGTACGTCCGCGAGGTTTTCATCAACGGAAAACCCAGGATGAAAAAATAGCCGTATGAGTCGGATCCTCTCGGCCCTCCTCCTCTCGGCCGCCTTGGCGGGAACCTCCTCCCCCGCTGGGTCGGCCGGAGGAGGAGATCAGCGCCCGCCCGCCGGTTTCACGGATGGGCGGGAAATGGTCTTCGTCCCAGCGGGGCCGTTCATCCAAGGCAGCGAGGATGGGCCGCTGGAGGAGCAGCCCGCCCGCACGGTCTATCTGGACGCTTTCTGGATCGACCGGGATGAGGTCTCAGCCGCCGCTTGGGAGCGTTTCCGCCTCGCGACAGGCCGTCCCCCCTCGAAGCATGCCGATGACCCCGTCCTCCACCGGCCGGAGTTCCCCGTCGTGGGCGTGAGCTGGTCCGATGCCAGGGCCTACTGCCGCTGGGCGGGCAAGCGGCTGCCCACCGAAGCGGAGTGGGAGAAGGCCGCCCGGGGGACGGACGGGAGGCGTTACCCATGGGGGGACCGCTTCGATCCCCGCCTGGCCGCCTCGGAAGGCTCCGCCCCCGAGCCGGTGGGGGGCCGCCCCGGCGGGGAGAGTCCCTATGGGGCGCGCTCCATGGCCGGGGGGGTCTGGGAGTGGACGAACGACTTCTGGGGGGAATTCTATTACCGCGAGGCGCCGGACCGGAACCCCCAGGGCCCGCCTTCCGGCTTCCTGCGCACCATCAAGGGAGGCTCCTGGCGGGAGCCTCCCGAGTTCCTGCGCGGCGCCGCCCGCTTCCGCCTGGACGCCATCGTCCGCTGGAAGACCGTGGGCTTCCGCTGCGCGAGGGACCAGGGCCCATCGGAACCGAGCTGAAGGGAGAAACCCCCGCACGCCGAATTCCCGGCCCCAAAAACGCGGGGGGGTCGCTCCCCGCAACCCATTGAAAAACTTGGCGGGAACGCGTGGGAGTCGAACCCACCTGCGAAGTGGTTAGCCCCGCACACTGGATTTGAAGTCCAGGCGGCACACCGGCACCGATGCGCTCCCG
>MGDP01000153.1 GCA_001790955.1 Candidatus Tectomicrobia bacterium RIFCSPLOWO2_12_FULL_69_37 | reverse complement strand
CCTCCTCGTCGGTGAGGCCGTAGGAGGGCTGGACCTCGACCGAGGCGGCCTTGCCGGTGCGCAGGTCGCGCGCGGTGACGTTCAGGATGCCGTTGGCGTCGATGAGGAAGGTCACCTCCACCCGGGCTACCCCGGCGGGGGCGGGCTCGATGTGGAGCCTGAAGCGGGCGAGGGAGCGGTTGTCCTTCACCAGCTCGCGCTCGCCCTGGAGGACGTGGATGTCCACCCCGGTCTGGTTGTCCTTGAAGGTGGTGAAGGCCTCGCGCGCGGTGGTGGGGACGGTGGTGTTGCGCGGGAGGATCCAGGCCATCGCGCCGCCCACGGTCTCGATGCCGAGGGAGAGGGGGGTCACGTCGAGGAGGAGCATGTCCCGGGTCCCGCCCGCCAGGATGTCGGCCTGGACGGCGGCGCCCAGGGCCACCACCTCGTCCGGGTTGATCTCGCAGCGGGGCTCCTGGCCGAAGAGCTCCGCCACCATCCGCCGGATGAGGGGGATGCGCGTCGAGCCCCCCACGAGGAGCACCTCGTCCACCTCCCCGGGGGCGAGGCCCGCGTCCTCCAGGGCCCTCCGGCAGGGGGGGAGGGTGCGGCCGGCGATGGGCCGGATGATCGCCTCCAGCTCCGCCCGGGTGAGGGCGCGCCGCCAGGAGAGGGGCCGCCCGTTCCCGCCCGGGAGGCTCAGGGCGACCTCGGTGGAGTCCCTCTCGGAGAGGGCGCGCTTGGCCATCTCGCAGAGGACCGCCAGCTCCCCCACCACCTCGGGGCGGCAGCCCAGGTCGGCCCCCGTCTCCTCCTTCACCCGCTCGCGCACCCAGTCGGCCAGGGCGCGGTCGAAGTCGTCCCCGCCCAGGCGGGTGTCGCCCCCGGTGGCGAGCACCTCGAAGATGCCCTCCTTCACCCGGAGGATGGAGATGTCGAAGGTGCCCCCGCCCAGGTCGTAGACGGCGATGACGCCCCGGCTGCGGTTGTGGAGGCCGTAGGCCAGGGAGGCGGCGGTGGGCTCGTTCACGATGCGGAGGACTTCCAGCCCCGCGAGGCGGCCGGCGTCCTTGGTGGCCTGGCGCTGGGCGTCGTTGAAGTAGGCGGGGACGGTGATGACCGCGCGGGTCACGGGCTGCCCCAGGGCGCGCTCGGCCCGGGCCTTCAGCTCCCGGAGGATGAGGGCGCTGACCTCGGGGGGGCTGTAGGCGCGGCCCCGCGCCTTCACGTGGGCCACCTCGGGGCGGGAGGGGTCCACCTCGAAGGGCATGTGGCGCAGCTCCGCCTCGATGTCCCTGTAGCCCCGCCCCATGAAGCGCTTGATGGAGAAGACCGTGTGCCGGCTGTTCGAGACGCGGTCGGCCTGGGCCTTGTCCCCGACGTGGACGCGGTCCGGGCGGAAGCTCACCACCGAGGGCACGAGGGCGCGCCCGCCCCCGGGGGCGAGGACGCGGGGCTCGCCCTCCCGCATCGCGGCCACCAGGCTGTTGGTGGTCCCCAGGTCGATCCCGACGATCTCGCTCACGACGCCGCTTCCAGGGCTTCCCGGAGGCTCCGGAGGATGTTCTCGATGTAGTTCCGCTGGCTGAGGATGGAGCGCATCTTCTGGACCACCCCGGGGGGCACGGGCCGGCCCTCGTCCACGGCGCGGTCCCACTGGGCGCCCAGGTCCTCGAGGGCCTTGCGCTGTCCTCCCCGCAGGGCCTCGAAGCACTCCCGCGCCGCCCCGATGCGCCCGCGCAGGTCCTCCGCCTCCTCGCCCCCGCAGCCGCAGCGCAGCTCGGAGGCGGCCTCCTGGGCCTCGAGGATCTGCTCCAGGAGGGCGGCCGGGGGCCGGACGTCGTTCTCGGCCAGCTTCCCGCTCGCGAGCTCGACCAGGTAGACCGCGCGCTGGACGGGGCTCTTCAGCGTCTTGTAGGCCTCGTTCAGCCGGGCCGAGGCCTCGAGGCTGCGGATGCGCTCGCCCACCGGGGCGTTCATGAAGAAGTCGGGGTGGAGCCGGCGGCTGAGCCGGTGGTACTTGGCCTCAAGCTCCCCCGCGTCGAGACCCACCTTGGGGGGCAGCCCGAAGAGGCCGAAGTGGCTCACCCCGGGGGGGATGCGGCGGATCCCGCCATCCTCGCCGAAGAGCGCGAACTCCTTCTGATCCATCACCGGCTGGCCCATCCGCTCCCCCATGCGCCCCCGCCCGGAAACGCCCCCGCCAGAAAAAAGCGCGCCGCGCGTGTCGCCAGGGCGCGGCGCGTCTTGCGAGGTCCTACGCGGAGAAGCTCGACCCGCAGCCGCAGGTCTGGCGCGCGTTCGGATTCTTGAAGGTGAAGCCCTTCCCCATGAGGCCCTCCTCGTAGTCCAGGACGGTCCCGGCGAGGAAGAGGGCGCTCTTGCGGTCCACGGCGAGGCGCACGCCGCCGCGCTCGATGACGGTGTCCGCCATCGGGTTCAGCTTCTCGGCGCCCTCGAACTGGAGGACGTAGGAGAGCCCCGAGCAGCCCCCGCCCCGCACGCCCACGCGGACGATGGCGCTGGCCTTGCCCTCCTTCTCGATGAGGCGCTTCATGTGGCCGAAGGCGCGGTCCGTCACCTCGAGGGCCGCGGGCTTCTTGGCGGCTGCGGTTTCCATGGCTCTTCCTCTCTTCTTAGTGCTTCTTGCGCTCGGCGAGGGGCAGGCCCTTCTTCTCCCGGTAGTCGTCCAGCGCCGTCTTGATGGCGTCCTCCGCCAGGACGGAGCAGTGGATCTTGACCGGCGGGAGGTTCAGCTCCTCGACGATCTGGGTATTCTTGATCTCCTGCGCCTCGTCGAGCGTCTTGCCCTTGAGCCACTCGGTGGCGAGCGAGCTCGAGGCGATGGCGCTGCCGCAGCCGAAGGTCTTGAACTTGGCGTCCTCGATGATGCCCCGCTCGTCGACCTTGATCTGCAGCTTCATCACGTCGCCGCACTCCGGGGCGCCGACGATGCCCGTCCCGACGCTGGGGTCCTTCTTGTCAAGGGACCCCACGTTGCGGGGGTTGCTGTAGTGATCCACCACCTTGTCGCTGTACGGCATCGGTTGCATCTCCCTCGGAAGGCCGTCCGGCCGTCCACGAAGCCGGGGCCGCTCCCCGGCGGTGCCCGCCTAGTGGTGCTGCCACTCCACCTTGGAGAGATCGACCCCTTCCTTCACCATCTCGTAGAGGGGGCTCATCTCGCGGAGCCGCTTGACGATCTCGGTCGTCTTCTCGGCCACGTACTCGATCTCCTCCTCCGTGGTGAAGCGGCCCAGGCCGAAGCGGATGGAGGAGTGGGCCAGCTCGTCGCCGCGCCCCATGGCCTTGAGGACGTAGCTGGGCTCGAGGCTGGCCGAGGTGCAGGCCGAGCCCGAGGAGACCGCCACGTCCTTGAGCCCCATGATGAGAGACTCGCCCTCGACGTAGGGGAAGCTCACGTTCAGGTTGCCCGGCAGGCGCTTGGTCTCGTGGCCGTTCACGTACACCTCGTCGAGGCTCTCGAAGATGATGCTCTTGAACTTCTCGCGCAGGTTGACGAGGCGGATCGTCTCCTCCTCCAGCTCCCGGGCGCAGAGCTCGGCCGCCTTGCCGAAGCCCACGATGCCCGTCACGTTCAGGGTGCCCGAGCGCATGCCGCGCTCGTGGCCGCCGCCGTCGATGAGAGCCGCCAGGCGCACCCTGGGCTTCCGCCGCCGCACGTAGAGGGCGCCGATGCCCTTGGGGCCGTAGATCTTGTGGGCCGACATGGAGAGGAGGTCGATGCACATGTCGTCCACGTTCATGGGCACCTTGCCGTAGCCCTGGGTGGCGTCGGTGTGGAAGAGGACGCCCCGCTCGCGGCAGAGCTGGCCGATCTCCTTCACCTCGTTCAGCACCCCCACCTCGTTGTTGGCCGCCATGATGGAGACGAGGATGGTGTCGTCCCGCAGGCGCTCCCTCACCATCCCGGCCGTGGTGATGCCGTCGGTCGGGGGCTCGATGTAGGTCACGTCGAAGCCCCAGGTCTCGAGCCGCTTGGCCGAATCGATGATGGCCTTGTGCTCGATGGCCGAGGTGACGACGTGCTTGCCCTTGCTCTTGTACATCTCGGCCACGCCCTTGAGCGCCATGTTGTCCGACTCGGTCGCCCCGCTCGTGAAGACGATCTCGCGCGGGTCGGCGCCGATGACGGCCGCGATCTGCTCGCGGGCGGTGTCCACGGCCTTCTCCGCCTCCCACCCGAAGGAGTGGTTGCGGCTGGCCGCGTTGCCGAACTTCTCGCCGAAGTAGGGCAGCATCGCTTCCACCACCCGGGGGTCGGCCGGGGTGGTAGCCTGGTAGTCCATGTAGATGGGGAATTTCAGGCTCATCGAGGCTCTCCCACAGAGGTTCCAATCATGTCGAGCAGGGTCATCCCTTCCAGCAGGCCGGTGACCTTCCGCTGGATGCGCTCCATCGGCCGCACGATGGGGCAGTGCTGGTACTGGTCGCAGTCCGACGTCTCGCCCGCCTGGCAGATCGCCATCGCGATGGGCCCCTCGATCGCGCGGATGACCTCCGCCACCGTGATCGACTCGGGCCGCCGCGAGAGGACGTAGCCGCCCTTCGGGCCGTTGCGCGACTCCACGATGCCGCTGCGGGCGAGCGTCTGCATCGTCTTGGCCAGGAGCTCGGCGGGGATGCAGTAGGCCGCCGCGATGGCCTTGGCGTTGGTGGCCTCGCCCTCGCCCTGGTCGGCGAGGTGGGCGAGCGCCATCAGGCCGTAGTCGGTGCGCTTGGAGAGGGTGAACATGGGCTCTCTCCCTCGGGGCGGCCTCCGTGCCGGGCCTAGGCGTCCGCCGGGGCGGAAAGGACAAAGGCGACCAAATCAATCGCCGATGAATTTCATCGCATATATACGGCACCGGGACGCGGTTGTCAACCCGGGAAGGGCCATCATTCCAACGCGATTTCTGCCGTAAACCGCTGGCGGTTCTTTCTCCGCTCCGTCAGGGGATATATAAATATGATGAATTTATAATAATTTTCATTATTTATCACCGCTCCCCGGGGACCGTCACCAGGGTCCACCGCCCTCCCTTGAGCCGCACCATGACCAGTGAATCCGGCCCCAGCCCGTTGTGGTTCGCCTCGGAGAAGTCGAAGCGCCCGGTCAGGCCGGTGTACTGGCGGGTGTCCACCAGGTACTTGGGGATCCGGGCCCGGCTGGGCCCGGCGGCGCGCATGGCCGAGACCATGAGCCGGAAGGCGTCCGCCGCGAAGCCGGCCACCCCCTCGGGCGGGCGGCGGTGGCGGCGGATGAAGGCCTCTCGGAACTCGGTGATCTCGCGCAGGCCCGGGACGTCCGGGGGGAGGATGGCGGCCGCCGCCACCCGCGCCGCCGGGAACACCACCCCCTCGGCGGCGCGCCCCGCCTCCTTCAGATCCAGGGCGGACCCGAGCACCGTGCCGAAGTAGACGGGAATCCCCAGGTCGAGCGCCATGCGGGCGCGCACGAGGGCAAGCTGGGCCGCCGGGCCGCCCCAGTGGACGAAGACCTCCACCCCGCGCACCCGCGCCTGGTGCAGGAAGGGGAGGAAGTTGTGCTCCTCCCGGCGGTAGGCCTCGTTCATCAGGAGGGAGATCCCCGCCTGGGGGGCCAGCGCGCTCAGCTGGGAGCGCCCCTCCGCCCCCTGGGAATCCCCCGCGCCCAGGAGCGCCATCCGGGTGGCCCCCACCGCCGTCATGTGGGAGAGGATGGCCCGCGCCCCCAGGGAGGCGGGCACCGCCGTGGAGAACACCCAGGGCCGGGGCGGGTCGAAGAGCTCCTCCGGCGCCGTCAGGGTGAAGAGGGGGATCCGCCGCCGCCCGGCCTCCCGGGCGGCGGCCCGGGCCTCCGGGATCCCGGCCGGCCCGATGACGGCCGCCGCCTCCCGCTCCCGGGCCAGGGTCTGGATCGCCTCGGCCGCCCCTTGGGGCCGGCCCCCGGTGTCCACCACCAAGAGGACGATGCCCCGCCCCGCGATCCCTTCCCCCGCCCGGTTGGCCCGATCGAGCTCGACGATGAGGGCGTCCCGGGCCTCCTTGCCCTCGGCCGCCCCCGGGCCCGAGAGGTCGAGCGCCGCCCCCACCACCACCTCGCCCGCCGCCTCGGCCGCGAGGGCGCGATCCGCCCCGCCCGCGGCCAGGAGCGCCGCAACCAGAGGCGCCAGGCCCATTCCGATGAGGCGGCTTGTCCCACGCATGGCGTACAATGCCCTCCATCCGAAATCGCACCCGGCCCGGCTGGCCGGGGTTCCCGCTTACTTAGCGCGGCTGGCCTTCGTCATGTCAAACCGGCGCAAAACCCCTCCCTCCAGGCCGCCCGCCCCGGGCGCGGCCGCCCCGAAGCCCGCTTGGCGCAGGCGCGTGCGGGAGCGGCTGCTCGGCTGGTACGCCCAGGAAAAGCGTGGACTTCCCTGGCGGGGGGAGAGGGAACCCTACCGCATCTGGGTTTCCGAGGCCATGCTCCAGCAGACCCGGGCCGGGACGGCCGCCCCGCGCTACGCCCGCTTCCTGGCCCGCTTCCCCACCCTCCGCGCCCTGGCCGACGCCCCCCTCGAGGCCGTCCTGGCCGAGTGGCAGGGGCTCGGCTACTACGGCCGCGCCCGGAGCCTCCACCGGGCCGCCCGGGAGGTCGCCGGGAAGTTCGGGGGGGACCTTCCCCGCGACCTGGAAAGCCTCCGCTCCCTCCCCGGCTTCGGCCCCTACCTGGCGGGGGCGGTCGGGAGCATCGCCTTCGGCCTGCGCACCCCCGCCGTGGACGGGAACGTCCTCCGCGTCCTGAGCCGCCTCCTCGACCTCCCCCTTCCCGTGGACAAGCCCGAGGGCCGCGCCGCCATCGAAAAAGAAGCGCAAGCCCTTCTCCCTCCATCGAAGCCCGGGGACTTCAACCAGGCCCTCATGGACCTGGGCGCGCGCCTCTGCCGCCCCCGCCGCCCCCGCTGCGGGGAGTGCCTCCTCGAAGCCCTCTGCGCCGCGAGGAAGACAGGCACGGTGGCCAAGCGGCCCGTCAAATCCCCCAGGCGCGCCCCGCGCGAGGCCACCGTCTTTCAACTATGGGCCGAGCAGCGAGGGAAGCTGCGCCTCGCGCGCCGCGAAGAAAACGGCCTCTTCGGCGGCCTCTGGGAGCTGCCCGGCTGGATGGCCAAGGGCAGGCCCGAGCCTCCCGAGAAGGAATGGCAGCGCGCCTGCGCGAAGCACCTCGGCCCCGGCTGGAGGATCGGCGAGGAGATCGCCCGGGCGGTGCGCGTCCTCACCCACCGGAAGATCCTCTTCGTCCTCCGCCAGGCCCTCCCGCCCAAGGGCAAGGGGCGGAAGGCTTGGCTCAAAGATGAGGACGGGGCGGTGTGGGCGGACGCGGAGACTCTTGCGGCCCTGCCGCTCTCGAACGCGCAGCGGGCGGCGATTGCGGCGGGGAGGAGGGGGATTGAGGAGGGGCAGGGAAGGCTGTTCGGCTGAGTTCCCACCCCCCTGGGAGGCCATGTTGTCTATTCATCCACCGTTTGCTATAGATTTAGTGTTTTCCCCTTCCGCCTCTTGGGGGAACGCCATGAAGCCCGCTCCCCAGTGGCAAAAGGGCTCGAAGTTCCTGCGCGCACAAGACCCGCGAGAACTGCCAACCTACAGAATAGCCGAGGCCGCGCATTATCTTTCGATGCCCGAATCCACGCTTCGCTCGTGGTCGGTGGGACAAACATACCAGACAAGATCGGGCCGGAAACAATTCAAGCCCATTCTCTCCGTTCCCGTTCCCAGCCTTCGATTATTGTCGTTTCTCAATCTAGTGGAAGCGCACATACTCAATGCAATCCGCCGGGAACATAAGGTTCCCCTCCAAAAAGTACGCAAGGCCGTGCTCTATTTGAAGCAACACATGAATTCTCGTTCCCCGCTTATCGAAAGTGACTTTGAAACCAACGGCCTTGACCTTTTTGTGAATCGATACGGCAAACTGATTAACGTTTCCCAGGACGGTCAGCTCGCCATGCGAGAAATTCTAAGATTGCATCTTCGCCGAATCGAGCGGGATCAGAGGGGCCTCCCAATCAAGCTTTTCCCATTCACATCCGCAGGCAAGGAAGCGCCATCCGAAGCCAAGGCTGTGGTTATCGACCCGCTCGTATCCTTTGGGCGCCCTGTCTTGGCGGGAACCGGAATCCCCACCGTGGTCATCGCCGAGCGGTGGAAGGCCGGCGAGGCTATCGAGGAGTTGGTGCGCGACTTTGGCAGGAGCCGGGAGGAAATCCTAGAGGCCATCCGGTGTGAACTCTCCGTCCGGGCCGCCTGACCTCCCCACGTTTTTCATCGACCATTCCCTGGGCAGGATCGCTGTTGCCGAGGCCCTTCGCTTTCATGGCCATGAGGTTCGGGTTCTCTCGGACCTTTTCCCAGAAAACTGCGAAGATTCTGTCTGGTTGCGTGAAGTTGCCGGAGAGGGTTGGATCGTCCTCACGAAAGACAAGGGGATTAAAAACCGCTCCATTTACATTCAGGGCATCATGAACGCCGGGGCCGCTGCTTTCGTCCTGACCGCAGGAAACCTTACTGGCCGACATATGGCGGAAGTATTCGTTGGGGCCTTGCCCGCTATCGTCCGGTTCGTGGAAGCATTTTCTCCCCCTTTCATCGTGACCGTCTCCAGGGCCGCAGAACTTGCCTGCCTCTATCCCAAAAGGCCGAGAAGGCGGCGCCGATAAATCCTTGGTTCGCCCTCTAAAAAATAACCGGGGGCGGCCGCCCGCCCCCGGCTCGTTTCCGCTTCCGGATTCGCGCTTACCTCAGCATCCCCTCGATGGCCTTCAAGCCCACCATGGCGCAGGCCTCGTCCTTGTCCCCGCCGGGGGCGCCGCTCACCCCGACCGCGCCGACGACCTCGTTGCCGACCTTGATGGGCACACCCCCGCCCAGGAGAAGGACGCCCGAGATGTCCTTGAGGTTGGCCGCGCCCGGGTTCTTGGCCACGCGGTCGATGGTGGCGATGGTGGTGGCCTTGAAGGTGAGGGCGGTGAAAGCCTTGCGGCGGCTGGTGCTCAGGGTGTGGGGGCCGGTGCCGTCCCCGCGGATGATGAGCTTCACCCGCCCGTCGCGGTCCACGACGGTGACGGCCACCTTGAAGCCCTTCTTGGTGCAGTCGTCCAGGGTGACGTTGGCGAGCTGCTGGGCGGCCTTGAGCGAGATGTCCTTGACGGCCGTCTGCGCCGAGGCCGGCGCGGCCCAGGCCAGGCCGAGCAACACCGCGAGCAGAGCGAATCCCTTGCGCATGGCGAATCCTCCCCTCCGAAGTTCCCGCACGCGAGCCGCGGGGCCGGCCCTACGCCAGCCCCTCCGGCAGGCTCTCGATGAAGGCCCGTATCTCGTCCCGCACCCGGCGGTAGTGGGCGAGGGCCTCCTCCTCGCTCCGGGCGCCCCCGGCCAGCCGGGGCGGGTCGTCGAAGCCCCGGTGCAGGACGCGCGCCCCGCCCGGGAAGACGGGGCAGGTCTCGTGCGCGTGGCCGCACACCGTCACCACCCAGTCGAAGCGCTCCCCCAGCACCTCGTCCACGGTCTTGGAGCGCTGGGCCGCGATGTCCACCCCGGCCTCGCGCATCACCCGGACCGCCCTCGGGTCGAGCCCGCGGGCTTCGAGGCCCGCCGAGCGGGGCTCGATCGAGCCGCCCCGGAGCGCGCGGGCAAAGCCCTCCGCCATCTGGCTGCGGCAGGAGTTGCCCGTGCAGAGGAAGAGGA
>MGDP01000152.1 GCA_001790955.1 Candidatus Tectomicrobia bacterium RIFCSPLOWO2_12_FULL_69_37 | reverse complement strand
AAGGGCGGGTTCATGTTCTTCACCCACTCGGCCTTGATGTCGAGGGCGACGAGGTTGGTGCGGCCGGAGACCTGCTGGACGGGGAGGATCTCCCACACGGAGATTTTCTCGGCCCGGATCTTCCCGGGGCTGGCGGCGGCGCGGGGGTCCACGAGGGGGATGCCGCAGTAGCCGTCGCGCTTGCGCTTCTTCTTGGCGGCGGGGCCCGCGTCGGCGGGCAGGCGCACGTCGATCTGCTTCTGGGCGCGCTCGAAGGGGGAGGCCCCCGCGCCGAAGATGAGCCAGTCGCCCGAGACGCCGAAACTGTCCGCCAGGAACCTGATGAAGGAGAGGCTGATCTCGGTGAGCCCCTTCTCGTACTGGCTGATGATGGCCTGGGAGAGGCCGGCCTGCCCGGCCAGCTGGGTCTGCTCGAGCTGGTTGAAGAGGCGGATCTCCCGGACCCTGGAGCCGATCGCCTCACGCGAGGGTTTGTCGAGCCGGAGCTTCATGCCAGCGCGCCCTTATGGGATAGGCTCTCGGATGGGAGTCCGAGCGCGGGTTGGCGGATCATCGACCACTCGATCGGCGGAGAGAGGCCCCTCCTTGCTTCCTTCTCCCCAACCTACCGCCCCGCCCGCCGGGGGGCTATGATCCAAATCACTAAATTCGTCTCAAACTGAAACTACATGGAAAATCCCAGGATTTCAAGGCCTTGCTGTTCCACGATGTGATACCCGGCGCTCCACTCAGTTATCTGGTATCCACCGCCCCGGGGCCACCGTGGCAACCGTTACCACCCACACCGCCTCCGCCTTCGCCGCCTTCAGGGCATGGGCGCACGCCGAGGCCGTGCTGCCCGTCGTGAGCACGTCGTCTACCAGGAGAAAACGCTTGCCGGCCGCTTCGGTTCCCCGCCGGAGGCCGAACGCCCCCCGGAGATTCCGCCGGCGCTGGCGGCCAGGGAGCCCGGTCTGGGGGGAGGTTTCCTTGCGGCGCTCCAGGATTGTCTCAAACGGCAGACCAAGCCACTCGGCGGTCCGCCGGGCGAGAAGCTCGGACTGGTCGAAGCCCCGCTCCCGCCAGCGGGCCGGGGAGATGGGGACGTGGGTGACCCGCAGATCGTCCCCGGCCAGCAGACCGCCCATCTCCTCCTCGGCCAGCCGGCCCAGGAGGGGCCCCAGCTCCCGGGCGGCGGCCGCCCGCCCGTGGAACTTGAAGTGGTGGACCAGCTCCCGGAGCTGGCCCTCCATGGGCCCGACCGCCCGGGCGAGGTCGAAGGCGGGCGGGCTCTCGCGGCAGGCGGCGCAGAGGTGGTCCGGCGAGTGGGCGAGCGCGGCTTCAGAGGCGAAGGGCTTGCCGCAGCAGGGGCACCAGGGCGGCTGGAGCCGCTCCAGGCCGTCCAGGCAGGGCGGGCACACCACGCGCGGGCTGCCCAGCCCGAGGCTCACCCCGCAGAGGGGGCACGCGCGCGGCAGGACGAAGTCCAGCGCGCCCGACAGGAGCATACGGAAGCGGGCGAGCGGGGAGGCGGGAGCGGGACTAGGCCTTCTTTCTGAGCTGGATGCGCTTGCTGGGGTCGCCATTTTGCCCGGCCCCTTCGCCCAGCCGGCGGAACCGGATGAACTCGGCCACGATGGCGAGGGCGATCTCGCCGGGGGTGTCCGC
Source organism: Candidatus Tectomicrobia bacterium RIFCSPLOWO2_12_FULL_69_37 (assembly GCA_001790955.1). GTDB lineage: Bacteria > UBA8248 > UBA8248 > UBA8248 > UBA8248 > 2-12-FULL-69-37. The sequence goes on along the minus strand of MGDP01000152.1, from coordinate 3,377 downwards.
TCCGATCTCCAGCCCGATGGGGGCGTGGACGCGCCGGAGAAGCTCATCCTGGTCGAAGCCCTTTTCCCGGAGATGGCGGTAGGTGAGGAGGACCTTGCTCTTCGATCCGATCATCCCGATGTAGCGGGCCGGCGTCTTGAGCGCCCACTCGAGGACCACCTCGTCGTTGGCGTGGCCGCGGGTGATGATGGCCAGGTAGTCTGACTCATCCACCGCGATCTTCTCGAAGATGCCGGGGAACTCGCCGACGTGGAAGGCCTCCGCCATCGGGAAGCGCTCCGGGTTGGCGAAGCTGGGCCGGTCCTCGACCACGGCGACGCGGAAGCCCGCCAGGTGGGCGGCCTGAGCCACGCAGAAGGAGACGTGCCCGCCCCCGAAGAGATAGACGAGGGGCTGGCCGGTGATGGGCTCGAGGAAGATCTCGGTGTCCTCGCCCGGCTGGCGGCGGCGCTTGCCGGTCCGGATCGCCTCGCTCGTGAAGCTGAGCAGGGAGGGCTGGCCGTTGCGGATGATCTGGGCGCTCTCGCGCCAGAGCTCGGCGGTGTACTCGGGGATTTCGCCCCGGGTGCTCCCGTCCCGGCGGATGAGGAGCTTGCGCTTCTCGGCGGGGAGGGGGCCCAGGGGGCCGGTCTGGACCACGGTGGCGAGGGCCGCGCTGCCCCCGCGGCTGCGGATCTCGGCGATCTCGGCCAGGAGGTCGCCGCCGTAGGCCTGGAAGGGCTCGACCAGGATGTCCACCACCCCGCCGCAGATGTGGCCGCTGTCGCCGGCGTCCTGAGCGGTGAGGTCGAAGGTGAGCTTCTCGGGCTGGCCGCTCTCCATCACGTTCATGGACGCCTGCCACACCTCGGCCTCGAGGCAGCCGCCCCCAACGGTGCCGGCGGTGCTCCCGTCCTGGCGGACGAGCATCTTGGCGTCCCCGCTCATGGGGGCCGATCCCTTGCGCGCCACCACGGTGGCCAGCGCGCCGCGCTGGCCGCTTTTCTTCAGGTGGAACATCTCGCGGAAGACGTCTGGCTGGCTCATGGCTCCTCGACGAAGCGGCGCACGATGCTCAGTCCGCCGGATAGCGGTGCAGCACCCGCGCTCCACCCCTCAGGGAGGTGCACACCACAACCTCGGCCGGCCCGCGGGGGGCACCCGCAATGCTCCACGTAATGTAAGCGATTCGCTCAAGATTTTCAAGGCCCGGCACGGCGTCCCCCTGGTTGAGGACGAGGACCTTGCGCGCTCCCCCCGGCGCCCCCTTGAACAAACCCTCCGGGTGCAGGGCCAGCCGGCCGATGGCCTCGGGGCCGATGGGCGCGCCGGGCGCGAGCCCCGCCGCCCGGCCGAAGCGCTCCGCGCGGAAGACGTGCGCCTCATCCAGCGGGGCGCCGAGGATGGTGAGGCCCACGACGCCCAGGACGGCGTCCGCCCATGCCGGGACCACCGGCTCCTCGGGGCCGGGCGCCTTGATGGAGAGGCCCCGGGCGCCGTCCGCCTCGATGAGGAGGATCCCGGCCCGCCCGCGGAAGAGGCTCGCTTCCTCCGGCGTGAAGCCGTCGAGCTTCACCCGGCGGCGGGCGGGCTCGGCCGGGTCCGGCGCCTCGCCCAGGCGGCCGCGCGCCAGGGTGACGGGGCCGGGGAAGTTTGCGCCGAGGGAGCCGAGGGCTTGGGAGAGGGAGGGCGCCTCCCCCAGGAGGAGGGGCGCCTCCCCGGCGGGGGCGAAGATCTTGGTGGTGGTGGTGAAGAGGGCCGGGCGCCAGCCGGCGGCGTGGCACTCGGCGGCGAGGGCTTCGAGGAGGCTCGTCTTCCCCCCCGCGCCCACGGCAGCGGCGGCCTGGCCGCGCCGGAGGCCCAGGGCGCGGGCGAGGGGGCCCCCGCTCACCAGGCGCGGCCTTCCCGGGAAGCGCCCAAGAGCTCGCGCCGGAGGATGCGCACCAGCTCCTCGGAGAGCTGCGGGAGGTGGCGGACGACGATGTGGTTCGGGTAGATCTGCTCGACGAAGGGATCGACCACCCCCACCCCGACCACGCGGATGCCCAGCTTCTCGAGCCGGCCCACCGTCTCGATGAGGTGGCTCGCGTCCCCGTTCGGCTGGCCGTCCGAGGTGATGATGATGATCTTCTCGCGCTCGGTGCGGCGGAGGAGCCGGCGGTAGGCGAAGAGGAGGTGCTCCTCGTCCCAGTTGTTGAAGCGGGGATAGATGTTCACCATGCGGTGCTTGATGGGGAGGAAATCCTCGTCGAAGGCCTTGTAGATGCGGTGCTGGAGCGGGGAGTGCCGCATGTGCCGGTACTTGAAGGCGGGGATGTGGCCCAGGGCCGCCGCCATGGCCGCCTCGGAGCTCTCGGTCGAGTAGCCGATGATCTCGAAGGGCACCTTCAGGCGGTCGAGCACCTCGGCGAAAAAGATGGTGGCTTCGCGCGCGGCGAGGTACTTCGACTCGCGGTTCATGCTCCCGCGCTCTCGTCCACGAGCAGGGTGAAGCAGACGTCCAGCCGCTCGGGGCTCTCGCGGCGCTGGAAGAGGCGGTAGCGGCCGAGCCTCTGCTTCCAGAGCTTCGGGGCGTTGAGCCTGCCCGAGCGGTGGGAGCCGCTGTAGCGGGTGTAGGTGCGCTCGTGGATGATCTGCATGAGCTTCCAGGCGAGGACCTTGATCTGGCTTCCCGCGTTCTGGACGACGGCCCGGTACTCCTCGGGCTTCCCTTCGGGCGGGATGACGATGGTCCGCTCGTCGGGGAGGGCGGCCGTCGGGTGCACCTCCTTCTTGTGGCCCTTGAGCTCGAACCAGGGCGAGGCCCAGTGGCCGAGCTTGGCCAGCTCCTCCGGGGTGAGCTCCAGGGGCTCACCCTCGGCCTCGACGGGCTCCGCCTGGAACTCCTGGGTCTTGAGCTCCATCGGCTCCTCTTCCGGCTCCCCCTGGGCCCCCATCTCCTGGACCTTCTTGAGCACCTCCTCGGGGATGCCCGAGGCGCTCAGCTCCTCGGCGGCCCGGGCCATGTCCTCCTCGGTGAGGAAATTGCGGACGGCTTCGTAAATCTCCCTGGCCGTGCGGTAGGCGTCCCGCGCGTCGCCCGCCCGGCATGCGCCCTCGATGGCGGGGGCCGCCTCCCGGAGGAAGGCGGCCACGTCGGGCTCGAACCACCCCGTCCGCAGGGCGCCCGGGCCGGAGGGGACCGCGCCGGGTTCCAGGCCCACCCCGCGCAGGTAGAGCCCCCACTGGACCTCGAGGAAGCGGGCGAGCTGGCCGGCCGCGAGGCGCTGCTCGGCCTCCTCCAGCGCGGGACGGATGAAGGCGCGGAAGTTCTTGCGGGTGCCGGGGAGGGACTCGCCCAGGCGGTTCTCGCAGCGGGCGTCCTCGAGGGCGTGCCAGATCTGGAAGAAGCCGGGCCG
>MGDP01000151.1:37364-38159 GCA_001790955.1 Candidatus Tectomicrobia bacterium RIFCSPLOWO2_12_FULL_69_37 | reverse complement strand
TGGGCCATGGCCTGGGGCTGCACGTCCCCGCCCGGGGTGCCGAGGGTCAGGTGGAACTGGCCGTCCTTCATCACGAGGGCGGGGGCGGGGGTGAGGCGGGGGCGCTTCCAGGGCTGGACGCTGCTGGGGTGCCCCTCCTCCAGCCAACTCTGGGAGCCGCGCCCCGAGACCGAGGCCCCCACGCCCGGGAAGATGGGCACGTCCGCGCTGCCGTCCGAGGGGGTGGCGGCGAAGGCGTTCCCCTCGGCGTCCACGGCGGTGCAGAAGGAAGTGTCCTGCTCGAAGGCGCCCGCCCCGGCCGTCTCTTTTAATTTGAAATCAGCGGCCCTGCGCCCGCTCCCGTTCCGCTGGAAGGCCCAGGGGTCGCCCGCCGGGGGCATCCGGCCGAAGGCCGCCCCGCCCTCGAGGAGCTTCGCCCGCCCGGCGGCGTAGCCCTTGGAGAGCAGGCCCTCGGCCGGCACCTCAACGAACTCGGGGTCGCCGATGTAGGCGTGACGGTCGGCGAAGGCCAGGTCGAAGGCGGCGAAGAGGGCGTGGAGGTAGGCCGGGCGGTTGTGGCCGAGCGCCTTCAAGTCCACGGTCTCCAGGAGGTTCAGCGCCTGGGGGAGCGCCAGCCCCTGGCACCAGGGCCCGCAGGCGAAGACCTCGTGCCCCTTGTAGGTGGAGAGGACGGGCGGCTCCTCCTTCACGTGGAAGTCCGCGAGGTCCTCCAGCGTCATGAGCCCTCCGTTCCGCTGGATGAAGTCCACGATGCGGCGGGCGGTCTCGCCCTTGTAGATCTCGTCCCGCGCGGCG
>MGDP01000151.1:0-37355 GCA_001790955.1 Candidatus Tectomicrobia bacterium RIFCSPLOWO2_12_FULL_69_37 | reverse complement strand
GCCGGGCGCGAGCTGGCTTTCTCCTCCGCCCGGGCCATACGCTGGTAGGTCTCCGCCAGGTCGCGGTGGAAGACGAGGGCGCCCACCGGCGCCAAGTCCCCCTCCGGGAAATAGACCGTCCGGTTCTCCGGGAAGCGGTAGTAGCTCTCCCGGCCCGCGGCGATGTGCTCGTGCATGAAGTGGTGCATGGGGAAGCCGCGCCCGGCCAGCTCGATGGCGTCCGCCGCGACGTCCGCGAAGCGCATGGTGCCGTACTTCTCGAGGGCGGTGAGCCAGGCGTCCGCGGCCGCGGGCACCACGCAGCGGGCGACGCCGGGCGGGATCTCGCCCCCCCACTTCTCCCGGAACCACTGGATGGAGACCGCCTTCGGCCAGCGCCCGAGGCCGCTGATGGTCGTCACCCGCCGCTCCTTCGCCAGGTAGAGGATGATGGGAGCCACCCCGAGGAAAGAGATCATGTCGGTCAGCAGCACGCTCATGCAGAGCCCCGCCGCCACCCCCGCGTCCACGGCGTTCCCGCCCCGGTCGAGGATGCGCAGCCCGGCCTGGGTGGCCAGGTGGTGGCCCGAGGCCACCATGGCGCGGCGGCCCGTCACCTGGGGCCGGTGGGAGACGTACTCGCGTCCGTCGGGCAGGCGGTGGCGGAAGGCCATGCGCGGGTCCTCATAAGGGGGGACGATGGAAGCTCGGGAGGTTTTCTACCACAGGCCGGGCTCTGGAACGAGAGGGGGGCTGTCCACCGTTTTTTTCGCTGGAATTCGCTGAAAATCGATAGAATTTTCATTTTGCCCTTCCCGGCGTGAGAACCCGCCCGGGGCCCTGCGTTTTTTCCCGCCGGAATGTCCCGGAAAACCCCAGACACCCCCAGACACCCGCGCGCGGCCATTTTTTTCGGCGGGAATCCCCGTGAAATTGGTGGAATTTGCGTTTTCATCTCCTGCCTGTCCCTTTCACCTATGACCCTGTAGGGGCGGGTTTCGGTTCGGCTGAGCTCACCGAAGCCAAGCCCGCCCCTACAAACGAAGGCCCCCCCTGGCCGCGCGCGGCCGCATCACCCTCCTGGAGGAAGATACCCCCCCCCGGCCCGGAAGCTCTTACCTCAAGTTCGCGCTGGTTCCGGGATCGGGGATTTTTTTGCGGGTGCGGATGGGAGGTGTTGATTCCGTAGGGGCGAATCTTGTATTCGCCCCGCCGTGCCGGAAATGGGCGAGCACGAGGCCTTCGCCCTCCGTAGGGGCTACGGCCTCCGAAGGAGGGTTCGCCCCTACAGAGGATCGGCCGGCGGATGATGTCGTGGGGGCCTCGCCCCTACGGGTATCCTTGCCGGTGGACGGGATCAGGCCAAGTGGGCGTAGCTCTCGGCGGCGCCCGCCAGGGAGCGGTAGACCTCGAGGTACTCGTCCACCATCCGGGTGTGGCTGAAGCGCTCGAGGGCGCGCGCCCGGATGGCGGCGCGGCCGAGCGCGAGGGCCCGGGGGACGAGGCGGGCCAGCGCCCCGGCCGAGTCGGCGTGGAAGCCGGTCGTCCCGTAGTCCACCACCTCGCTCACCGCGCCCCGGTCGTAGGCGAGCACGGGGGTCCCGCAGGCCATTGCCTCCACCATGACGTTGCCGAAGGGCTCCTCCCACTGGACGGGGAAGAGGAGGGCGGCCGCGTTCTTGAGGAACTCGTTCTTCTCGGCGTGGCCCACGCGGCCGATGCAGGCGGCGTCCCTGCCGTCGAGGAGGGGCTGGATCTGCCCGGCGAAGTAGGCCTCCTCCTCCTGGTTCTCGGGGGCGCCCGCCAGGAGGATGGGGAGCCCGGCCTCCCGGGCGATCCGGATAGCGTCCAGGGGGTTCTTGAGCGGGGACATGCGCCCCAGGTAGGCGAGGTACGCGCCGGGGCGGAAGGAGGGCTCGAAGGCCTCGATGTCTATCCCGTTGTGGATGACCCGGAGGCCCGCGCGGTGCGGGGGCGGGACGGAGGCGATCTGGGAGCGGGTCTGGGCGATGATCGGGACGCCCGGGTGGCGGCCCAGCATCCACAGGTCGTCCGGGGTCAGGGCGCTGTTGATCCGGTGGACGACGGGGGTCTTGGAGAGGGTGCCGACGGGGATGGCCCCGCACCCCAGGTGGCAGTTGATCACGTCGAACGAGCTGGAGTCCCGGATGGCCTGCGCCAAGTTCGCGTTGGCGTAGCCCTCGTAGAACCAGGCGGCGCCCTTGGCCATGGCGTCGACCAGGTTTTCCTCGCAGCCCGGGCGGAGCCTGGCGCTCGTCCGGGAGTCCCCCGAGGCGAAGAGGGTCACCTCGTGGCCGCGCCGCACGAGCTCCTCGGTCAGCAGGTGGACGATGGCCTCTGTCCCCCCGTAGCGGGAGGGCGGCACGCTGGCCCAAAGGGGGGCTATCTGGGCGATCCGCAGGGGGGCGGTGGGTGCAGCCGCCATGGGCGGGCCCTCGGGGCTTCCCGGCGGGAGGAAAGGCCTCTCCCGCCCGTCGGAGCTGGGGTGCCCGGTGCGGCGGGCGTCCTCGTGAGCGGGCGCTCGCGCGCGCCCGCGGACGCCCAAGGCGGCTTGGGCTCGTGCGGTCAAAAGGGTGAGGCGGAGACGCATCCCTGTTGAATTGACAAACGAACTGCGCCGCGCTCCGGTTCCTGCGGCGGGAGGAAAAGCGGGCGGGACGGGCAGTGGGAGAAGGCGCCGCCCTTCTTTCGCCGCGCGCCCGCGGCAAGATGCCGATTCGGGCGGCGAAAGGAAGAGATCGCTTCGGGTTTTCTTCCCTGGGCGCTCAGGCGGCGGGGACGGGAGCCCCGATGTGCGCCATCATCCGGGCGAGGACGCGCTCGGCCGCGAAGTACTCCTCCGCGATCTCGCGCGCGGCCCGGCAGTGGGCCGGGTAGTCCGCCCGGATGGCCTCGAAGGCGGCGAGGATGTCCTCCATCGTCCGGAAGGGGAAGAGGCCCCGCCCGGCGGGGAGGACGGCTCCGAAGCCGGTGTCCTGGGTGACGGCGGGCCGGCCCGCCGCGAGGAAGCAGGCGGTGCGGTCGCTGAACCAGCCCGTCCAGGGGCGCACGTACTGATCCTTCGCTACGGTGAACTCCCCGCGCGAGGCCCGGATGTAGTCCCGGTAGGGGAGGATGTCCCGCGAGAGGGCGAGGGCGTCGGTGATGCGCCAGCCGCGGGAGCGGAGCATCCGGATCACGTCCTCCTCCCGGCAGGCCAGGGCCATCTCCACCGCCTCGGGGGTGCGCGCGGGGAGATCCACGAACTTCAGGAGCTCCAGGTGCTTGCTCCAGAGGTAGGTCTCCCCCTCCCAGGCCGCGTCCTTGCCCGTCTGCTTCCAGCTCGTGATGGTGGTGAAGGGGGCGCCGCCGGGGGGGCTCCCGGTCGCCCGCCACCAGTCCGTGACGACGGGCTGGCGGGTGGGCTTGAAGTCGAACTGGGGGCAGAGGGGGATGCCGCAGCCGGGCCGGCCGATGTTCTCCCCGAAGGTGAACCAGTGGGTGTGGGCGTCCAGGAAGGCCTCGGTCTCCCGCTTGCCCTGGCGCACCTCGACCTGGGCCAGGAAGGGGTCGGACTCGACGTAGATCCGCGCCGGGACGCGCATGTGCTCCCCGCGCAGGACGGTGGCGCCGGTCACGTTGAGGAGGACCTCGGCGCGGCCGAGCAGCCGGCCGAGGGCCGCGGGCGAGAGGCCATGGAGGCCGCCGTCCGAGGGGGAGCGGTAGGACCACTTCCCCTCCAGGCCGCACCAGGCCATGAGCCGGGCGATGAGGCGGGTGGTGTAGAGGCTGCGGGCGGTGACGGCGTCCTGCTCGGGGTCGAAGGGCCAGGCGCGGGTGTCCTCGAGGTAGTGGACGTCGTAGCCCAGCCGCCGGAGGCCCTCGATGTAGTGGAGCATCTGCCAGGCCACCCCGGCGAAGGGGGACTGGCCCATGAAGCCCATGACGATTGCGGCCGGCTTGGGGGGCACGGGCTCAGTCTCCCGCGGCGGGGATGGGCTCGTGCCGGGCGATCTCCATCTGCTGGCGGTAGAGGCTCGCGTAGAGGCCGTCGAGGGCCACGAGCTCGGCGTGGCTCCCCGCCTCCACGATCCGCCCGCGGTCGAGGACGAGGATGCGGTCCGCGTTGCGGATGGTCGAGAGGCGGTGGGCGATGATGAAGGTGGTGCGGTTCTCCATGAGGCGGTTCAGGGCCTCGAGGAGGAAGCCCTCGGTCCGGGCGTCCAGGGCCGAGGTCGGCTCGTCCAGGATGAGGATGGGGGCGTCCTTCAGGAAGGCGCGCGCGATGGCGAGGCGCTGCTTCTCTCCCCCGGAGAGGGTCGCCCCCCGCTCCCCGACCACGGTGTCGTAGCCCTCGGGCAGCCGGCGGATGAACTCGTCCGCGTTGGCGGCCGTGGCGGCCGCCTCGACCTGCTCCCGGGTGGCCTGGGGCCGCCCGTAGGCGATGTTCTCGGCCACGGTCAGGGGGAAGATGAAGGGTTCCTGGAGCACGATGGCCACCTGCTCGCGCAGGTTCCGCAGGCGGATGGCGCGGATGTCCTCCCCGTCCACCGTGACGCGCCCGGCCCAGGGGTCGTAGAAGCGCACGAGGAGGCTCACCAGCGTGGTCTTGCCCGCCCCGGTGGGGCCCACGATGGCGGTCGTCCGGCCCGGCTCGGCCTCGAAGGAGATGCCCTGGAGCGCCGCCCGGCCCTTCTCGTAGCCGAACTCCACCCCCTCGAAGCGCACCCGGCCCCCGATCTGGAGGTCGCGGGCGTCGGGGCGGTCGGCCACGTCGAGGGGGGTGTCCAGGATCTCCATCACCCTCTCGGCCCGCGCGGCCGCGTCCTGGATGGTCGAGGCCGTGTAGGTGATGGCGTTGAGGGGCGTGTAGAGCGACTGGAGGTAGGAGAGGAAGAGGACGATGGTCCCCACCGTCACCCTCCCCTCCAGGGCGTAGCGCGCCCCCAGGTACATGATGCCCGCCGTCCCCAGGGCGGTCACGAGGCCCACGAAGAGCTTGAACCACATGTCGGCCGCCGCCGAGCGCTCGTAGGCCGTGACCGTCTGATCGGCGTAGGAGCGGAAGCGCGCCTGCTCGATCGGCTCCCGCGTGAAGGCCTGCACCGCCGGGATGGCGCTCAGGGCCTGGGTCACCATGGCCATCATCCGGCCCTCGAGGTCGCGGCGCTCGCGGCCCCGCTGCTGCATGGGCTTCCCGAAGAGCCGGATGGAGAGCACCAGGAAGGGCGCCACCGCCAGGGCGAGGAGCGTCATGGAGGGCTCGAGCCGCCACATGATGAGGAACATGGTTACCAGCATGATCAGCGACTGGAGCGCCGGCAGCACGGCCCCGGCGACGAGGGCGTTGACGCAGTAGGCGTCCCCGGTCACCCGGGCCACGGTGTCGCCCACCGGCCGGCGGCTGTGGAAGGTGAGCGAGAGCCGCTGGAGGTGGAGGAAGATGTCCGCCGCCAGGTCGTACACCATCCGCTGGCCCAGCCGCACCGTGGAGGAGAGGTTGGCCAGGGTCATGAGCCAGCCCAGGACGAAGAGGCCCACGGTGCCGATGCACACCCAGAGGAGAAGGCCCTCCGCCCCCGCGCTCCCGGGCAGGGAGGCGAGGAAGCCGCGCGCCTCCTCGGGCAGGGGCTGCTGGCCCAGCACCTGGTCCAGCAGGAGCTTCATGGGCCAGGGCTTGAGCACCTCGAGTACGATGCCGAGGAACATGGTCAGGATGACGGTCCCGAACTGCCCCCGGTGGGGCCAGAGGTAGCGGAGGAGCCGCCGGCTGGTCTTCACGGCACGCCCGCCTTCCGCCCGCGCCGGGGGAGGAGGACGCCCTCGCCCTTCTCCCGGAGGGTTCGCACGAGCTTGCCGGCCGCCGCCGCGCAGTCGCGCAGGGTGGCGGCCGCGATGAGGAACACGCCGGTGCCCAGGACGGCCCCCGCGAGGAAGGCCCCCTCCCGCAGGGCCTCGGTGGAAAGGAGGGAGAGCATCGAGATCAGGAAGACGCCGCTCACCGAGGGCTTGGGCCAGAGGCGGAAGCGGAAGAGCTGCTTGCCCGCCCCGTGTTCCTCCACCGCCCACTGGAGCTGGACGGCCCCCAGCAGGCCGCCCCGGACCTCGAGATCCCAGTGGTCGAAGTCCCCCCCGACCAGGACCTGGGCGCGGGCCCGGCGCAGGGCGCGCTCCAGGGAGGCCAGCACGGCGTCCGGGGAGCGCCACTTCTCGCACCACAGGGCGATCTGCCGGGGCCCCGGCCAGGAGAGCTTGGAGAGCTGGGTGTTGCGCCACGGGGTGAGGCCGAAGGCGAGCCGCCCCTGGAGCCGCGCGAGGGGCTGCATGAGGTGGAGACAGGCCGTGAGCCAGAAGCGCTCGCGCCGCTCCGCGCGGCTGGCGGGGGCGGAGGCGAAGCGGGCCCGGCGGGCGCTCAGCGCCGCCTGGGCCAGGGTCGTCCCCATCGCCAGGGCCAGGGGGAGCCCCGCCCAGAGGAGCGGCGCCCAGGTCAGGCCGAGGAGGGTGAGGAAGCCCAGGATGGCGGTGATCAGGTACCACTCGGGCATGAGGGTCATGCAGGCGAGGGGGGCGGGCGCGGGCCGGTAGAGGGACTGGAAGGGGGCCATCCCCCACACCCCGTGGAAGACCTTGCCCCGGTAGTTGGTCAGGTTCTGGACGAGCCCGGGGCCGTAGATGCGCCCGGCCCACATGAGGTGGCCGGCGATGTTGTACTTCTCGGGCCACTTCCGCTCGAGCATGCCCTCGGCCTTTCCGTAGCTCTTCTGCTGCCGCCAGTAGGCGCGGACGCCGTTGCGGCGGTGGTGCCACACCATGGCCGCCGGATGAAAGCCGATGGTCCAGCCCTGCTGCTGGATGCGCCAGCACAGGTCCACGTCGTCCCCCGCCACCCGGAACTGGGCGTCGAAGCCGCCCACCGCCTCCAGGGCCGAGCGGCGGAAGGCCATGTTGCAGCCCGGGATGTGCTCGGCCACGGTGTCGGTCAGGAGGACGTGGTTGGGCCCGCCGGGTGCGTTGGCCACGCAATCGGCCACCAGGCCGTCCCCCGCCGGGGGCAGGTTGGGGCCGCCGGCGGCGGCATGGTCCGCCCGCATGAAGGCGGAGGCGAGGTAGGTCAGCCAGTGCGGGTCGGGCCGGGCGTCGTCGTCGATGTAGGCCACGATCTCGCCCGTGGCGGCCTGCCAGCCGGTGTTGCGGGCGCTCGAAAGCCCGCGGTTCTCGGTGCGGATGAGCCGGAAGGAGGGGAACTCCGCGGCGACCCGGGGGGTGGCGTCCTTGGAGCCGTCGTCCACCACGATCACCTCGTACTCGCCCGGGTAGTCGAGGCCTTCCAGCCCCTGGAGGGTGTCCCGCAGGGTGCGGCTGCCGTTGTAGGAGCACACCACCACCGAGGCCCGGGGCCAAGGGAGGGCGGCGGGGGCGGGAGCGGAGGCGAAGGCCCGGCGCGCGGCGAGGAGCGCCTTCTTGGGCTCGCGGCCGCGCGTGGTGAGGCCGAAGTCCCAATCCTCGATGTCGAAGCCGCCGCGGAACCACTCGTCCGTCCAGGCGAAGACGAAGGCCCCCGCGCAGCCGCCCTCGAAGGCGGAGCGGACCTGCCACTCGAGGGAGCGGGCCTGGGCCTCCTCCCCGTTGCGGCGGCTGTCGAGGCCGATCTCGGCCATCACGAGGGGGCGCTCGCCCACGAGGTTGTGCAGGCGGGCGAGGTAGGCCTCGTAGCGCTCCCGCTGCTCGAGGTAGACGTTGAAGCAGGCGAAGTCGAGGAAGGGGAGCTCCAGGTACTCCGTCGTGGGGTAGTTCACGTAGGTGACGAGCCCGGCCGGGTCCTCGGCCTTGGCGGCCCCGTAGAGGCGGCGGATGAAGCGCCCGATGCGCTCCGGGCCGTACCAGCGGACGATGGGGGCGGGGATCTCGTTCCCCACGGCGTAGCAGAGGAGGGCGGGGTGGCCGGCGATCTGCCTCACCGCCGAGCGCACGCGCTCGACGATGGACCAGGCGGCCTTGCGGTCGTCCAGGAAGGCGAGGTGCTGCTCCCAGGGCAGGCCCGCCATGACGTGGAGGCCGTGCCGGGCGGCCAGGTCGAGCAGCCACCGCGGGGGGGTGGTGTAGGTCCGGACGGCGTTCACGCCGTTCGCGGCCATCATGGCGAAGTCCCGCTCGGCCGCCTCGGGGCGGTGGAACTCGTTCCCGTAGGCGTCGGGGCGGAAGGTGCCGTACGTCACTCCCTTCACCCACAGCTTGCGGCCCCCGGCGTAGAGGAACTTGCCGCGGACCTCGGGGCGCGGGGCGGGGCCGGCCTCCAGGGCGGAGAGGGCCTCGATCGTGGCCAGGCCCGCGGGGTCATGCCCGTTGCGGGAAGGGGCGGCTTCCGCGAGATGGCGCCCGTTGGGGGAAAGGTCTGCTTCGGCGGGACAGTGCCCGTTGCGGGAAGCGGCCGAGGCAGCCTTCAAGAGTTGCGGGTCCATGGGGGATTCCGGGGGCGTCAGCGGGCGGCCACGCCGTTGGCCGGCCCCGGGGCGGGGGCCGCCAGGGGAACCGCCGGGCGGGCGTGCCACGCCCAGGCGGTCTGGACGATGCCGCTCAGCTCGGTGAAGCGGGGCTTCCAGCCCAGCACGCGGCCGGCCCGGGCGGGGTCCGCCACGAGCACGGCGGGGTCGCCTTCCCGCCGGGGGGAGGTCCGCATCGGCACCTCGCGGCCGCTCAGGCGCTCGACGGCGCGGATGACGTCCAGGACGGAGTGGCCGCTCCCGGTGCCCAGGTTGAACGGGGCGGGCTCGCCGCCCGCCAGGAGGTGCTCCAGGGCCTTCACGTGGGCGTCGGCCAGGTCGTTGACGTGGATGTAGTCGCGCAGCGCCGTGCCGTCGGGGGTGGGGTAGTCCGTGCCGAACACCTCGACCTCGGGGCGCTGGCCGAGGGCGGCCTGGATCACCAGGGGGATGAGGTGGGTCTCGGGGTCATGGTGCTCGCCGATCTCGCCCTCGGGGTCGGCCCCGGCCGCGTTGAAGTAGCGGAGCGCCGCCCAGCGGAAGCCGTGCACCTCGCCGTACCAGCGCAGGGCCTTCTCGGCCATGAGCTTGGTCTCGCCGTAGGGGCTGATGGGCGACTGCGGCTCGCTCTCGCCGATGGGCAGGCGGGAGGGGATGCCGTAGGTGGCGCACGAGGAGGAGAAGACGATGTTCTTCACCCCGGTCTCCCGCATGGCCTCGAGGAGGTTCAGGGTGTTGATCACGTTGTTGGCGAAATACTTGCCCGCGGCGCGCATGGACTCGCCGACGTAGGCGTAGGCGGCGAAGTGGATGACTGCCTGGATGGAGTACTCGCGCAGCACCCGGCGCAGGATGGCCGGGTCGGCCAGGTCGCCCTCGACGAAGGGCCCCCACTTCACGGCCCAGCGGTTGCCGTTCACGAGGTTGTCGTAGACGACGGGCTCGTAGCCCGCGCGCGCGAGACGCTTCGAGGTGTGGCTCCCGATGAAGCCCGCCCCACCCGTCACCAGCACCGCAGTGCTCATGCCTGAAAAGCTCCTTATGGATTCAACGCGCCCGCCGGTCCCCGCCGGATATGCGCCACATGGAACCCGGCGCTCGCCGCCGGACGCCGGCGGCCTCGAAGGACCGGTCAAAATGTGGATGTGTCAGCGGCTGATCAGTGTGAAGCGGCTCTCACACGGGGGGGCTCAGCGAGCAACACAGCAGAAGCCGGGAATAGGGGGGGACTCCATCCAAGCGGCGCATCGGAGCTTTCGAGCTCTCCAAGGAGGACGGCGAATCCAAAGACCCTTTGTCGCCCATTCGCCTCTTTCGCCCGATCACTTCTTTCGCCCGATCGGGCGCCTCCGTCTACTCCTGGGGGAGCCAAAAGTCAATATTCTTCATCCATCTTCAGGCCGGGAAGCGGGCGGCCCCACTCCACCCGCGGTATCGGTTTAGCAATCGAACAGCGGCGGGCAAAGGTTCCCGGGATTTCGTGGGAAGGGCGGAAATGTGAAAGTCAGCGGATAACATGTATATTCATTAAAATCAATGAGTTGAAATAACAAGCCGGCCCGCCGCGAGGGCTAGCTCTTGCGCCGGCGGATGCGCTCGGCGGCCTGGACCAAGTTCCACTGCAGGACGGCCATCAGGCCGGCCACGGTCAAGAGGATCAGTACGGGCGCCATGATCCCTCTCCCGGTTGAGCGCCAATGCGCGTTCGCAACTTCCGTTTCTTCTTTCGACACATTCGACTGTGGCTTGAATCTAGCCCGCTCCCGCGCCGAAGGCTGTGAAGCATATCACAGAGATCCGTGTATCTTACTGATTTTCTTGTCGCAAGCTGCGAAGCCCGCCGTCTCGGGGGGAGACAGGGAAGGTTGTGGTAGAGTCCCTCCCCAGCATCTTGGGGTTCGATGCCCCCGGCCTTCTATCTGTCCGGCGCGAGCCGGCTTCTTCATCCGAGAAGGGCCTGGAAAATGTTTTCGAGGATCGGCACCTGGGAGGGGACTCCCGAGGAGCTGGAGCGCTGGATCGCCCGCTCCCGGGAGGAGGTGAAGCCCAGCATCCGGAAGGACCCGGGCCTCGCCGCCGCCTACTGGCTCGCGGACCGCGCGCGGGGGAAGGGGATGATCGTCACCTTCTGGGAGAGTTTGGGGGCCATGGAGGCGAGCGAGCAGGCCCGCCTCAAGCGCCAGTCCGGCACCGCCGCCGCCACCGGGGCCAAGGTCGCGACCGAGCGGTACGAGGTGGTGGATAAGCTGATGATGTGAGAGGGGAGCGAGAGGGCCGGGGTGAAGGGGCGCCATTTGAGGCCACAGATTGCGATCTGAAAGACTGACCGGGGGTGATTCTCCCTCCCCCTCCGGGGGAGGGCCGGGGTGGGGGAGGGCCGCCCGATCGCGCTTCCCTCCCCCTACCCCCTCCCGGAGGGAGGGGGAGCACCCAAAGAGGAGCCAAGTTCATGCTCCGCCACGCGCCGAAGGCCGCCCTCGCCGGGCTCCTCGCCCTCCTCCTGGGCGCGGCCCTGGTCGCCGGGGTCAAGCTGGGCGCCCTCCCGCCCGGGGAGCACCTCCGCCTCGTGCGCCTGGGGGTGGCCCTGTTCGTGGGCGGGCAGGGGGCGCTGGCGGCGGGGGCGATCGGGGCAGTGGCGGGTTGGTGGTCCGGATGGGGGAAGAAGGAGGGGCGGGTCTGAGACCCGCCCTATTACGTTGTATTTCGTAGGGGCGACCGGCCTTCAGTCGGCCGAAGCCGACTTTCGGCTGGCGAAGGCCGGCCGGTCGCCCCTACAGGGGGACACCCCCCTCAATCCCTCAGCAGGGGCTTGGTCTTGTCCGGCGCCTCCACCTCGAAGGTGTTGAGGGCCATGGCGACGGCGGTGAAGTAGCCGCAGAGCATGGTGAGCTCGATCGTCTCCTGCTCCCCGAAGCGGCCGAGGGCGGCGCGGAAGCTGGCGTCGCTCACCCTTCCAGATTCCTGAAGCTCCGAGACGAAGTCGTAGACGATCTGCTCGTCGGGCGGGAGGCCCGCGGGCCGCCTGCGCTCGAAGATGGCGTCGATGGCGGCCTGCGCCACCCCGGCGCTCAGGGCCTGGGGGACGTGCACCTGCCACTCGTACTGGGCGGTCCAGGCCCGGGCGGTGACGAGGACGGCGATCATCCGCAGCCGGGCCGGGATCTTCGTGACGAAGCGCATGTACTCGCCCACCTTCTGGAAGCGGCTGGCCGCCTCGGGGGCGCGCAGGAGGACGGTGAAGGGGCCCATCACCCGGCCCCGGGGGCCGGCGGCGATCTCGTCGGCGGCGCGGCGCTGGGCTTCGTTCATCTGCTCGTAGGTCAGGGGGGCCAGGCGGGGCATGGAGGGCTCCTCGCGATGGGATGAAAGCGTTCCGGGGACGGTACTGCGCGGGAGGGGAGAGGGCAACCGCCGAGGGCTGGCGGTCATCTGTAGGGGCGAGGCATGCCTCGCCCCTACAAAGGGAGATACAGGTGGAAAGGCGTCAGCCCCGCGCGCTGGGGGGCAGGAGGGCCGCCGCCGCCGCCGCCGCGGGCTCCTCGGCGCTGCGGAGGACCTCGATGAAGCGCTCGACCGTGGGGGTGAGGGGCTTGCCGCGCCGGCAGATGAGGGCGACGGGGCGGGTGATCTTCTCGCCCTCGATGGGGAGCGCCACCAGGGTACCGATGGCGAGCTCCTTCTGGAGGGCGGGCTCGGGGAGGATGCTCACCCCGGTCCCGGTCGAGACGGCCTGCTTGATGCTCTCGACGTTGTCGAACTCCATCACCACCTGGGGGCGCACCCCGGCGCGGCGGAAGGCGCGGTCCACCGCCTTGCGGACGGCGAGGTCGCCGTCGAAGTGGACGTAGGGCTCCCCGGCCAGCTCGGCGAGGCGCACCCCGCGCTTGCGCACCAAGCGGTGGGCGGGCGGGCAGACGAGGAGCATGGGCTCGTCCTGGAGGGGGACGACCGTGAGGGCCCGGTTGGCCGGGGGGTAGGAGAGCACCCCCACGTCGGCCGAACCGTCCAGCACGGCCTGGACCACCTCCTCCGGGTGGAGGCACTCCAGCCGCACCCGGGCCTCGGGGTGGACCATGCGGAAGTTCTGCATCCGGGCCCCCATGGCGTGGAGGCCGACCGAGTAGATGGCCGCCACCCGGATGGTGCCCGCGATGCGGCGCTGGTGGCGGACCATCTCGGCCCGCGCCCGGTCGAAGCCCTCGAGGAGCTCCCGGCAGGCGCGGTAGAACTTCTCCCCCTCGGGGGTGACCTCGAGGGGGCGCTTGCTCCGGTCGAGGAGCTGCACCCCCAGCTCCTCCTCCAACTGGCGGACGGCCTGGCTGGCGGCGGACTGGGTGACGTTACTCTCCAGGGCCCCCCGGGAGAAGCTCTGGTGGCGGGCGACGTGGCAAAAAAGCTGCAAAGTCTCGATATGCATGGGTCCCTCAGCGCCCCGGGGATCCTATATCATAATTATTTCTAATGCAATGTATTAGAAAATTTAGCTTGGCTTATGGCCGCCGTTCCGGTATAAATTGTTCCCGCCCCGCCTGAGTGGGTGGTTGTTCCCCCCTAGATGCCTTCGCCCGGTGGTGGATGAGGCGCCCTCGCACGGGAAAGGGCAGGCGGCAGGGCCGTGTCCCCTCTTTTATGCATGGGTGAGCCGAAACCATGACCCGACCCCATACCCCCCCTCCCGCGCAAGGGCTCTACGACCCCGCCCAAGAGCACGACGCCTGCGGCGTCTGCTTCGTGGTGGACATCAAGGGGCGCAAGTCGCGCCGCATCATCGACATGGCCATCACCGGCCTGGAGCACCTCTCCCACCGGGGGGCCTGCGGCTGCGAGGAGAACACCGGGGACGGCGCCGGCATCCTCATGCAGATGCCGGACAAGTTCCTGCGGAAGGCCTGCGAGGCCGAGGGCATCGCCCTGCCCGAGCCGGGCCGCTACGGGGCGGGCATCGTCTTCCTGCCCCCCGACCCCATCCAGGCCAACCACTGCGAGACCCAGTTCGAGGCCATCATCCGGGCCGAGGGCTGCGAGCCCCTCGGCTGGCGCGAGATGCCCTCGGACCTCTCCCCCGTCGGGCCCACCGCCCGCGCCGGGGCCCCGCGCTTCCGCCAGCTCTTCATCGGGGGCTTCGATCCCAAGGCCGGCCGGATGGACGTCGAGCGCAAGCTCTACGTCATCCGCAAGCAGGTCGAGCACGCCATCGCCAAGAGCGACCTGACCGAGCGGCTCTACTTCCACATCCCCAGCCTCTCGGCCCAGACCATCGTCTACAAGGGCATGCTCACCTCGCACCAGCTCGCCGAGGTCTTCCCCGAGCTCCGGGACCCGGACATGGAGACGGCGCTGGCGCTCGTGCACTCGCGCTTCTCGACCAACACCTTCCCCTCCTGGCCCCGGGCGCACCCCTACCGCTACCTCTGCCACAACGGGGAGATCAACACCCTGCGCGGCAACATCAACTGGATGCACGCCCGCGAGGCGCTCTGCCGGTCGGAGCACTTCCCGGAGCTCGAGAAGCTCCTCCCGATCGTCGTCGAGACGGGCAGCGACTCGGCCATGTTCGACAACGTGCTCGAGTTCCTCTACATGGGCGGCTACGAGCTGCCCCACGCCATGCTCATGATGATCCCCGAGCCGTGGAGCGGCCACGAGTCCATGGACGAGGAGCGCAAGGCCTTCTACGAGTACCACGGCTGCATCATGGAGCCCTGGGACGGCCCGGCCTCCATCGCCTTCACCGACGGCACCACCATCGGCGCCGTGCTCGACCGGAACGGCCTCCGGCCCTCGCGCTACTACGTGACCAAGGACGGCCTCGTGGTCATGGCCTCCGAGGTGGGGGTGCTGGACATCCTGCCCGAGAACGTCCTCCTGAAGGAGCGGCTCCATCCGGGGCGCATCTTCCTCGTGGACACGGCAGAGGGGCGCATCATCGACGACGAGGAGATCAAGCGGCGCTACGCCTCGGCCAAGCCCTACAAGAAGTGGCTGGACGGGAACCTCGTGCCCCTGGAGAAGCTCCCCGACGCGCCCGAGCTGCCCGAGCCCGACCACGAGACCGTGCTCCAGCGGCAGATGGCCTTCGGCTACACCGAGGAGGACCTGCGCTTCTTCCTCGCCCCCATGGCCTTGAAGGGGGACGACCCCGTGGGCTCCATGGGCACCGACACGGCGCTGCCCGTCCTCTCCAACCGCTCGCGCCTCCTCTACGACTACTTCAAGCAGCTCTTCGCCCAGGTGACCAACCCGCCCCTCGACTGCATCCGCGAGGAGCTGGTGACCCAGATGTCCGTCACCATCGGGGCGGGCGGGAACCTCCTCAATCCGGACGAGGCCTCCTGCCGCCAGATCAAGCTCGAGTCCCCGATCCTCGACAACGAGGGGCTCGCCAAGATCGGCCACGTGAAGCACCCCTTCTTCAAGGCGGCCAGGCTGCCCATCCTCTTCCCCGCCAAGGAGGAGCAGAAGGGGCTCCAGAAGGCGCTGGACGACCTGTTCGCCCAGGCCGACCGGGCCATCGCGGGGGGGCACAACATCATCGTCATCTCGGACCGGGGCGTGAACGAGACGATGGCGCCCGTCCCCGCCCTGCTGGCCACGGCGGGCCTCCACCACCACCTCGTCCGCTCGGGCACGCGCACCCGGGTGGGCCTCGTCCTCGAGACCGGCCAGGCGCGCCAGGTGCACCAGATGTGCGTGCTCATCGGCTACGGGGCCAACGCCATCAATCCCTACCTGGCCTTCGAGACGCTCGACGACATGATCCGCGGCAGCATCCTCACCGGCCTCGACCACAAGGCCGCGGTCAAGAACTACATCAAGGCCCTGAAGAAGGGCATCCTCAAGGTCATCTCCAAGATGGGCATCTCCACCATCCAGTCCTACTGCGGCGCCCAGGTCTTCGAGGCGGTCGGCCTCAACAAGGAGTTCGTGGACCGCTACTTCACCTGGACGGCCTCGCGCGTCGGGGGCATCGGGCTGGACGTCGTGACCGAGGAGACCCTCATCCGCCACCGCCGGGCCTTCCCCGAGCGGCCCGCCGGCAAGCCCGCCCTGGACGTGGGCGGCGAGATCCAGTGGCGCCGCGACGGGGAGATCCACCTCTTCAACCCCGAGACCGTCTTCAAGCTCCAGCACGCCACCCGCACGGGCCAGTTCGGCGTCTTCCGCGAGTACACCAAGCGGGTGGACGACCAGAGCCGGGGGCTCGCCACCCTGCGGGGCCTCTTCGAGTTCAAGCCGGCCCGCAAGCCGGTGCCCCTCGAGGAGGTCGAGCCCGTCGAGTCTGTCGTCAAGCGCTTCGCCACCGGGGCCATGTCCTACGGCTCCATCAGCCAGGAGGCGCACGAGACCCTCGCCATCGCCATGAACAGGCTCGGCGGCAAGTCCAACACGGGCGAGGGGGGCGAGGACCCGGCCCGCTACGTCCCCGACGCCAACGGCGACTCCCGCCGCAGCGCCATCAAGCAGGTGGCCTCGGGGCGGTTCGGGGTGACGAGCGAGTACCTCGTGAACGCCGACGACCTCCAGATCAAGATGGCCCAGGGCGCCAAGCCCGGCGAGGGCGGCCAGCTGCCGGGCCACAAGGTCTACCCCTGGATCGCCAAGGTGCGCTACTCCACCCCCGGCGTGGGCCTCATCTCGCCCCCGCCGCACCACGACATCTACTCGATCGAGGACCTGGCCCAGCTCATCTACGACCTCAAGAACGGCAACCCCCGCGCGCGCATCCACGTGAAGCTCGTCTCCGAGGTGGGGGTGGGCACCGTCGCGGCGGGGGTCGCCAAGGCGCACTCCGACGTCGTCCTCATCTCCGGGCACGACGGCGGCACCGGCGCCTCCCCCATCACCAGCATCAAGCACGCCGGCACCCCCTGGGAGCTCGGCCTGGCCGAGACCCAGCAGGTGCTGGTGCTGAACAAGCTGCGCGACCGCATCGTCGTCCAGGTGGACGGCCAGCTGAAGACGGGCCGGGACGTGGTCATCGCCGCCCTCCTCGGGGCGGACGAGTTCGGCTTCGCCACCGCCCCGCTCGTGGTCATGGGCTGCGTCATGATGCGGGTCTGCCACCTGAACACCTGCCCGGTCGGCATCGCCACCCAGGACCCCGAGCTCCGCAAGAAGTTCACCGGCAAGCCCGAGTTCGTCGAGAACTTCTTCCGCTTCATCGCGCAGGAGGTGCGCGAGTACATGTCGCTGCTCGGCTTCCGCACCATGGCCGAGATGATCGGCCGCGTGGACCGCATCAACGTCCGCAAGGCGCTCGACCACTGGAAGGCCAAGGGGCTCGACTACGCGGCCATCCTCCACAAGCCCGACATGGGCCCGGGCGTCGCCATCCGCTGCGTGCGCGGCCAGGACCACGGCCTCGAGAAGACCCTCGACATGACCACCCTCCTCCCGGCCTGCCGGGAGGCGGTCGAGAAGAAGGCGCCCGTGACCCTCCGCCTGCGCATCGAGAACGTGAACCGCACGGTGGGCACCATCCTCGGCTCCGAGATCTCCAGGCGGCACGGCGCCGAGGGGCTGCCCGAGGACACCGTCTCCATCCACTTCAAGGGCTCGGCCGGCCAGAGCTTCGGCGCCTTCATCCCCAAGGGCGTCACCCTCATCCTCGAGGGCGACTCGAACGACTACATGGGCAAGGGCCTCTCGGGCGGGAAGATCGTCGTCTTCCCCCCCCGGGAGTCCAGCTTCACGGCCGAGCGGAACATCCTCATCGGCAACGTGGCCCTCTACGGCGCCACGGGCGGGGAGGCCTACTTCCGCGGCATCGCGGGGGAGCGCTTCTGCGTCCGCAACAGCGGCGCCCACACCGTGGTGGAGGGCGTGGGCGACCACGGCTGCGAGTACATGACGGGCGGCCGGGTGGTGGTGCTCGGCCGCTCGGGGCGCAACTTCGCGGCCGGCATGTCCGGCGGGATCGCCTACGTCCTCGACGAGGCGGGCGACTTCCGGCGCCGCTGCAACATGGAGATGGTGGACCTGGAGGAGCTGGTGGTGCCCGACGACGTCGAGGAGGCCAAGACCCTGATCCGCAGCCACGCCAACTACACGGGCAGCGAGGTGGCCCAGCGCGTCCTCGCCCGCTGGGCCGAGTGCCAGCCGAAGTTCGTCAAGATCATGCCGCGCGACTACAAGCGGGCCCTGACCGCGATTCAGCGCGCCAAGGAGCAGGGCATCCCCTGGGAGGTCGCGGTGATGGAGGGCGCCCATGGGTAAGCCGACCGGCTTCTTCGAGTACACGCGGGAGCTGCCCAGGCGCCGCCCCGTCGGGGAGCGGGTGCGCGACTGGCGGGAGGTCTACCTGCCCTTCGCGCAGGAGAAGCTCCAGGCCCAGGGCGCCCGGTGCATGGACTGCGGCATCCCCTTCTGCCACGACGGCTGCCCGCTCGGGAACCTCATCCCCGACTGGAACGACCTCGTCTACCGCAACCGCTGGCGCGACGCGATCGACAGCCTCCACGCCACCAACAACTTCCCCGAGTTCACGGGGCGCCTGTGCCCCGCGCCCTGCGAGGGGGCCTGCGTCCTCGGGATCAACAGCGACCCGGTGACCATCAAGCAGATCGAGGTTTCCATCATCGACCGCGCCTTCGAGGAGGGCTGGGTGAGGCCCGTCCTCCCCCGGGTGCGCACCGGCAAGCGGATCGCCGTCGTGGGCTCGGGGCCCTCGGGCCTGGCCTGCGCCCAGCAGCTCTGCCGCGCGGGCCACGCCGTCACCGTCTACGAGCGGGCGGACCGCATCGGGGGGCTGCTGCGCTACGGCATCCCCGAGTTCAAGATGGAGAAGAGCGTGCTGGACCGCCGCCTCGAGCAGATGGAGGAGGAGGGGGTGGTCTTCCGCCCCAACTCCCACATCGGGGTGAACGTCCCGGCCGGCAAGCTCCGGCGGGAGCACGACGCCCTCGTCCTCGCCGGGGGGGCCACCCACCCCCGCGACCTCCCCATCCCGGGCCGGGAGCTCAAGGGCATCCACTTCGCGATGGAGTACCTCCCCCTCCAGAACCGCCGCTGCGAGGGGGACACGATCGCGGAGGAGAAGTTCATCACCGCCGAGGGCAAGCACACCGTCATCATCGGAGGGGGCGACACCGGGGCCGACTGCCTGGGCACGGTCCACCGCCAGGGGGCGGCCTCCGTCCTCCAGCTCGAGCTCCTGCCCCGGCCCCCGGACGAGCGCGCCTCCTCCAACCCCTGGCCCCTCTACCCCCAGGTCTTCCGGACCTCCTCGGCCCACGAGGAGGGCGGCGAGCGGCTCTACTCCGTCTCCACCAAGAAGTTCATGGGGGAGAACGGCCGGGTGAAGAAGCTCCACCTCGTCACGGTCGAGATGAAGACCGACAACGGGCGGATGAGCTTCGCGGACGTGCCCGGCTCGGACCAGGAGTTCCCGGCCGAGCTGGTGCTCCTCGCCATGGGCTTCCTCGGCCCCGAGCGGAAGGGGATGCTGGAGGAGCTGGGCGTCGAGATGACCGACCGGGGCAACGTCAAGCGCGGCGCGAACTGGATGACCAGCGTCCCCGGCGTCTTCACCTGCGGGGACATGCAGCGCGGCCAGTCCCTCATCGTCTGGGCCATCGCCGAGGGCCGCTCCTGCGCCCAGGCGGTGGACAGGCACCTGATGGGGGAGACCCTTCTTCCCGCCCCGCTGACGTGAGGAGGCCACGGCCATGATGGAAGCCCAGCTCAGGCACTACGCCGGCAAGCTGGCCTGCGAGACCGACTCCTGGGATTTGAAGACGGCCATCGAGGCCGGGGAGAACGTCGTCGTCGTGGACGCCCGCTCCCCCGAGGCCTGGGCGGCCGAGCGCATCCCCGGGGCGATCAACATCCCCCACCGCGCGATGGCCCCCGAGACCACGGCCCGCATCGGCCGCGGCGCCCTCGTCGTCACCTACTGCGACGGCATCGGCTGCAACGCCTCGACCAAGGGGGCGCTCAACATGGCCAGGCTCGGCTTCCGGGTGAGGGAGCTCATCGGGGGGCTCGACTGGTGGAAGCGCGACGGCCACCCCACCGAGGGAGAGGCCGTGGCGGTTTCCCAGGCGGCGGGGAAGTGCGGGTGTGAGTAGGGGCGTATTGCAATACGCCCCTACGGAAGCGTGCGGGACGGCCCGGGCTGCGGCCCGGGCCGTTCTATTTTGCGGGCGCCTTCTTCCGCCACCCCAGCCTATCCGCGATCTTGAGGATGATGTCGCTCTTGTTGAGGGAGTAGATGTGGACGTGCCGGACGCCGAGGGCCTTCAGGCGCTCGACCTGCCCGGCGGCCAGGTCGGCGGAGCGCTCCTTGAAGCCCTCGGGGTCGTCCTTGTAGCGGGCGAGGGCGTTCACCACGGATTTCGGGACGGTGGCCCCGCAGCGGGCGGCGAAGCGCAGGAGCTGCTCCAGGTCGCGCACGGGCATGATGCCCGGGGCGAGGGGGATGCCGATGCGGCGCCGCTCGCACGCCTCCAGGAAGCGCTCCCACAGGTGGGCCTCGAAGAAGAACTGGGAGACGGCGTAGTCCCCCCCCGCCTCGGCCTTCTCGGCGAAGTGGGCGAGGTGGGCGGCGAGGTCCGGGGTCTCGGGGTGGCCCTCGGGGAAGCAGGCCACCCCCACCGAGGCGAAGCCCCCGAGCTTGCGGAGGTAGCGCACGAGGTCCACCGCGTGGCGGAAGCCCCCGGCCGCGGCCTGCTCGGGGGTCATGCCCTCGGGGAGGTCCCCGCGCAGGGCGAGGATGTCCCGCATCCCGCTCTTGAGGTAGAGGGCCAGGAGGGCGCCGAGGTCCCCCTCGCCCGCGCCGACGCAGGTCAGGTGGGCCACCACCCGGCCGGGGTGGCGCTGGGCCAGGGCGAGGACGAGCTCGAGGGTGCCGTCCTGGGTGGAGCCGCCCGCCCCGTAGGTGACGGAGGTGAAGGCCACCTCCATCCCGGCCTGGATCTCCTCCACCTCGCGCAGGACGCGCCCGGCCGCCTTCTCCCCCTTGGGGGGGAAGAGCTCGATCGAGGCGGTCAGGCCGGGCGAGCGGATGCTCTCGGTGACGAGGGACACGGGGTTCCTTTCTTGCCGGGTCGGACGGCTCGGCGCATGCGGACGTCATTCTGGGCGGAACGAAGTGGAGCGAAGAATCTCGGTTTGCGGTTCGGAAGCCCGACACCGGGATTCTCCGGCCCTCGACAAGCTCGGGCCTCGGAATGACATTCGTCCTCTGGACCAGGAAGCATACTACACCCGGCGGCGCGGATCGCCCAAAAAGCGGGACGAAAAAAGGCCGGCGCGGGGGCCGCCCCCCGCGCCGGCCGCCGTTCCGGGGGAGTCCCTAGCCCAGCATGGCCAGGGCGGCGAAGAGCTTGCCGTCGTCGGGCTTCTCGGGGGGCGAGGGCGTGACCTCCATGTGGACGATCTTGCCCTGCTTGTCGACGAGGACGACGGCGCGGTTGCTCATGCCCCGGTCGTGGAGCAGGCCGTAGGACTGGATGGTCTTCTTGCCGCTGAAGAAGTCGCTCAGCAGGGGGAACTCGATGCCGAACTTCTCGGCCCAGGCGGCGTGGGAGAAGGGGCTGTCCACGCTGATGCCGAGGACCTCGCAGTCCGCCTTGGCGAACTTGTCCTTCTGGGCCTGGTAGGCGGGCAGCTGCTCGCTGCACACCGAGGAGAAGTCGAACGGGTAGAAGCAGAGCAGCACGTTCTTCTTCCCCTTGAAGTCGCTGAGCTTGATCGCGGGGCCCTTGCCCTGGGACTGGGGCAGTTCGAAGTCGGGGGCGGTGTCGCCCACTTTGAGCGCCATGGAGCTCTCTCCTCGCGGGGGCCGGGGCCTACTTCGCGGCGGCGAAGCGGGCGGCCACGTCGGCCCAGTTGATGGTGTTCCACCAGGCGCCGACGTAGTCGGGCCGCTTGTTCTGGTACTTGAGGTAGTAGGCGTGCTCCCAGACGTCCACGCCCAGGAGCGGGGTCAAGCCCTCGGTGCGGGGGCTGGTCTGGTTGGGCATGGCCTTGATGGAGACCGCGCCGGAGCCCTTCTTGGTCACGAGCCAGCCCCAGCCGCTGCCCTGGACGCCGACGGCGGCTTTGCTGAGCTCCTCCTTGAACTTGGCGAAGTCGCCGAAGGCCGTCCGGATGGCGTCGGCCAGGGGCCCGGTGGGCTCGCCGCCGCCGTTCGGCTTCATGTTCTTCCAGAAGATGCAGTGGTTGTCGTAGCCGCCGCCGTTGAAGTTGACGGCGCCGCGGGTGTTCTCGGGCACGGCGGAGAGGTTGGAGAGGATGTCCTCGATGGACTTGCCCTCGAGGGCGGTGTCCTTGATGGCGTTGTTCAGGTTGGTCGTGTAGGTGTTGTGGTGGCGGTCGTGGTGGATCTCCATCGTCATGGCGTCGATGTGGGGCTCGAGGGCGTTGTTGGGGTAGTCCAGCTTGGGCAGCTCGAAGGCCATCGCGTGCTCTCCTCAGAGAAGAAGGAATGGGGTCCGCACCATCGGGGAGGAAGGGCCCCGCCGCCCGGCGCCGTCCGCGGACCCCGCCTCTCGCGGGATCCGTCCGGGGCCTGGGGGTGGAAGCGAATCAGGCGGTGGCGCGCCCGGCGTCTCCCGCTCCAATCGGGGAACTCAGGAGGTCCCTTCCGTTTCGTCGAGGGCCATTCTAGGCAAGAGGCCCCGGGCCGTCAAACCGGATTCCGGCAGTCCTATTTCGGATTGTTTAGTCCCCGCCGGGGTTTTCCGGCGTTCTTGGGCGGGAACCGCTCCCTTCTCCAAGAGGCAGCGGAAGCTTTCCTCACCCTCTGGCGGACACAGTCCTGACCATCATGCCGCCGTTTCGGGCGGCCAGTTTCCTCACCTCTTCCTGCGGGGAAGCGCCTCCTTCGGAAAGAGCCTGCGGATTTCCCTGCGGATGCGGCGGGCGAGCTTCACCGCCTCCCTCGCCTCGCGCGGCGGCACATCTCCCCAGCCGGGGTAGCGGGCGCCGGTGGCGTAGTCGGTCAACACGTCCTGCTCATCCTCCGAAAACTGCGGCTGGTCGTTGCGCGGGACCAGGCCCATGAGCGCCCGGAGGTTGTGGGTCTTCGGAAACGCGATTCCTCGCAGGGCCAGCAGCGCCTTGAGGTATTTCTCCACACATTGTTGCGCATGGAAGCAGACCGTGTCGGCCGGGAGCCCGGCGCCCGAGCGCAGGATGCGGCCGGCGGCCTCCAGATCGTTCTCGGCCTTCTGGACCCATTCCCCGACAACCCGGACAGCACTTTCAAGCCCGGGCATACATGAGCCTCCCTTCCTTGACCGCCGGGTATTCGATCGTGCCCACCACTTCCCGGCGCCACTCAAAGTCCTCCGGCGTGGTCACGATGATATCCACGGGGACGCGGATTCCCCGCAGGACGCGCCGGACCTCGAGCTGCTTCTCGCGCTTGGTTCCGGAAACCGGCATGACGACCAGCAGGTCCACGTCGCTGTCGGGCCCCCCTTCTCCCCGGGCATGGGAGCCGAAGAGGATGACGCGCTCCGGGCGGAACCGCCGGACGATGCGGCTCACCATCCGCTGGATGTCCCGTTCGAGCGTCTTCCGGGGTTTTGTCATCTCCTGCCCTCTTGCGTCTCCGGCGGGGCTCGAAGTCCCCCTTGCGTGCTGCGAAGGATAAGGGTCAATTGGGGGACTGCGCTTGGCTCTCAATATACACGAAAAGCCCGGCCGGCGGCTGTTTCTGCCCCAAGGCGTCCCCACTTTCCCGGCCGCCCCGCCTCCTCGGTGTTGCTTCCGTGTTCTCTCTTACGTTTCAGCCGCCGCGGCGGCGAGGGCGCGGGTGACTTGGGTGAGGAAGGCGAAGTCGAGCGTCTCGGGCGTGTCGGTGGGCTGGTGGTAGTGGGGGTTCCGGAGGAAGGCCGTGTCGGTGAGCATGACGGCGGGGAAGCCCCGGTCCCAGAAGGGGGCGTGGTCGCTCATCCGGCTCATGGGGAGGAGGAAGCCCCGCAGGGCCACGGCGTGAGTGATCACCTGGAGGCCGGGCGCGTGCCGCGCCGCCGCCTCCCGGAAGCCCTTGAGGAGATGCCGGGAGCGGCGCGTGCCCACCGCGCCGAGGAAGGTCCCCGCCTCGGGCGCCACGGGGAGCTTGACCGGGATGCGCTGGCTGCCCGGCGTGGGGTCGGTGTAGCCCACCATCTCGAGAATGTAGACCCCCGCGAGCCTCTCTCCCCGGCGCCGGGCCTCGCGGGCGTGGTGGCGGCTCCCGTGGCGGCAGGCGCGGTCCCAGGCGTCCTGGGGCTCCTCGATGCTGAACCCGGCGAGGCGCACCGTGCGCCGGAGGGGCGCCGCGGCGAGCGCCCGGGCCGCCCCGAGCAGGGCGGCCACCCCGCTCGCGTTGTCGTCGGCGCCGGGGGTGCCCCAGGCGGCGTCGTAGTGGGCCCCGATGAGGAGGGAAGGGAGCCCCGCCTCCTGCCCCCGCACCTCGGCGAGGATGTTGTGGTAGGTCCTCCCCGCGTAGGGGACAGGCTCGCGCGAGGCCTCGAGGCCCATCCCCTCCAGTTCGCGAACGAGGAGGTCGGCCCGCGCCGCGAGGGCCCCGGGCTCGCGCTGGCCGTGCCGGAGGCCCGCGAAGGCCCCGACCCAGCGGCGCAGGTCCGCCTCGCGCACCTCCGCCAGCCGCCGCTCCATCTCCGTGTGTGCCGGTTCCGCCGCCAATTTTCCTGTTTCCTTTCCGGGAAGTTGTCTGCATTATGGAGGGAACGCACGCCCGGTGAAACCCCCAGGAGGCCCAGCGCATGCCGCTCGACGGGCTGAACCTGAGCACCGAGGTGACCGGCCACGGCCGCTTCCTCTTCGTGAGCTTCCCGGGGCGGGAGGACCGCGACCTCATCCGCGCCTGGGAGCGCCTGGGCGAGGGGATGGAGAACATGCACCGGGCCGAGGGCCCGCCCTCCACGGCGGCCTTCCGGCGCGGCCGCTACCAGCTCCTGCGGGCGCTGCCCGCCCTGAGCCGGGAGGGCGATCTCCCTCATCCCTCCATCCTCGACGCCCGGGCCCTCGTCCGGCTCGAGGCCGCCACCCCCGAGCCCCTCGCCGGGTACGAGGAGGGCCTGCGCCGCGCCGTCGAGCGCATCCGGGGGTCGGTCGAGCCGCTCGCCGGGGTGCAGCGCCCCCGCAGCTACACCAGCCAGGCCATGACCCGCTTCGCCTACGAGAAGGCCCTGGCGCCCGGCCCCGGCGCGCGCCTCCCCTACGGGGTGGCGATGTTCCAGAACAAGACGCCCGAGTGGTGGGGCATGGACTGGATGCGGCGCGAGGGCTTCTTCCTTCCCCGCTACGGCGAGGAGGGCGAGATGACCGCCGAGGGCCACGCCTGGGCCGCGAGGGAGGGCGTCCCCGCCATCGTGCGCCGGCTCTTCCACCGGGAGGAGGGCTACGGCCTGCCGGCGGGCTACGACTTCCTCACCTACTTCGAGTTCGGCGAGGAGGCCGCCGACACCTTCCGCGCCGTGGCGGCCGCCCTCCGGGACGTGAAGCGGAACCCCGAGTGGGGCTACGTCCGGGAGGGCCCCGAGTGGTGGGGCTGGCGGGTGGCGCGGGTGGAGGAGCTCTGGGTATGAGCTTGGCCGAAGTGACAGCCTGAAACACCGCCCGTGCCATTTTGCCTCATCGCCTGCTCTCCGGCAGCGGCCCGTCCCGAATTTTTTGAATAAATCATCATTATTCAATGAGATATGAAGACAACTCCCCTCCCTCTCCGGCACGAGGATTGCACGTGGGAAAAATGGAGAGGTTTGCCTGGAGGGTCCGCCGGCGAGGCGGACTATGGGAAGGGGGGGGACATGAAAGAGCGCGCCGACCTGAGGGAGGTGAGAGCGCGGGAGATGGCATGGCGGTGCCCGCGCTGCGGGCGGATCTTCCGCCATCACGTCTTCGCCTATACCACCCTGGCCACCGGCCCCATGTGCAACGCCTGCTGCGTGGAGCTGGAGTGGGCCGAGGTGGAGAAGCGGGCGGCGGCGGGAGCCGCCCAGAAATTCGGCGAGGCCTACCACTGCTAGTGCCCGCGGGAAGCGGGGACGGCCTCCCGGCCAGCCGGCCGGGAGGCCGTTTTTTTGTTCCGGGATCAGGGAGCCTTGACCGGCATGGAGTTGGCGATAAGGGCCCCGTCCGCGTCCAGGAAGATTCCATCGAGCCCAAATTCCCGGGCCAGGAGGTAGCCCAGCGTCCGCCCCTCCCTGCCCCGGATCTCGAATAGGCGGAAGGAGGCGGGCTTGATGGCCTTCCGCAGGAATTCCCGCATGGTTCCTCGGTAGGGCGGGGCGTGCCTCAGGTCGCCCGTCCGGAGCTCCAGCCGCTGTCCCTCGAAATTCACCAGCACGGCGCTGATGGTGTCGGAGTACCCATCCAAGGGGGTCGGGCCGTGGAGCACCGTCAGCTCGGCGGGCCGGTCGAGGAGGGGAGGCAGGGCAACCGCCCGGATGGGGGCGCCCGCCTCCAGGGCCTCCAGCCCGGCGCAGCCCGCGGCGAGGGCGGCGAAGAGCAGCGCCCCGGACAAACGCGCGAATCTTCCGGAAAGAAGCAAGGCATCCCCTCCCCTGCCAGTGGCGGCGGTCCGCATCCCCACTAGGGCAAACACCGGAGAACCGCGGCGGGTTTCGCTCCCCTCAGGGCCTTGCGTAGGGCTCCAGGCCCAGCCTCACGCTCGGCTCGGCCCGGGCGCACCGGAAGCCCTTGACCTCGTTCCGCCACTCGGGATGGTAGGCGTGGGTGCAGCCGCACTCGGGCCCGGGCCCGCACAGGAGCTTGAAGCGGACCTTCTCGTCTTCCCCCTCCCGGCCGGCCTCGGTGGAGGTCCACTCCCAGATGGAGCCCCGGAACTCCATCTGCTTGGCCCGGCAGGCCTCCTGCCACTCGGGGGCGGTGGGCAGGCGCTTGCCCTGGGCGGCGCAGTAGGCCCGGGCCTGGTGCCAGTTCATGAGCACGGCGGCAGCCTCCCCGGCGGCGGGCGGGGCGGCCCGGCCGGCTCCCGGCTCCCGCCGCAGGAAGGCGGAAAACTCCCGATCGAGCACGGGCAGGCGGTCCAGCCGCGCCCCCGCCGCCCAGGCCAGGGCGAGCGAGAGGGCGGCGAAGGCGGCCGGGAGCGTCATCCCCAGGATCCCGCGCAGGGCGCGGCGCATGGGCCCCTCCTCGTCGGCGGCGGAAGGGCCCAGCATAGCCCTCCCGGCCCCTTCCGGGAAGGGCCCCTCCCGCAGTCCCTTGAATTCTGCGGCGTTAATTTATTATTAAGTATAAATGAATATTTAATATTGACTGAATATGTAAATCCGCATATCTTGGAGGGGCTGGCGCCTCCCAGCGCCGCCGAATCGGGAGGAGAGCACATGAGGCGATCCCCGTCTTCCGCGTCCCGAAAAATTCCCGGGCGGGCAGCCCGCCGCCCGGGCCGTGGGTTGGGTCCGGGCGGCCTGTCCCGTCAGAGTCCCGTCACACCACCCGCAGCCGCGCCGGAGGCCGCAGGGCCCCCGGCGTCCCGTCATGGAGCCCCACATCCCACCCCACTTCCGCGGGCCGCCCGGACCCTCTGGAACACGGCGGAAGGGGAGCGGGACGAGGCGTCCTACATCTCATCCCACGAGCGCGGCCCGCGCGAGCTGGTGGAGGAGGGCTTCGGCCTCCCGGCCGAGGGGGTGCTCCTCACCTATCTCGACCGGCGACGGGGGCGGAGGGTCGCCCGGCTCTTTCCCTCGCGCCCCGCGGCCGAGGCCTGGGCCCGGGAAGGCGGGGAGGAGGCGGCCATCCTCCCCCTGGGGGAGGCGCTGGCCCGGTGACGGACGGACGCCCCCCCCGCCGCCGGCGGCTCTCCCGCGAGCCCCGGCTCGACCCCCGGACCGCCGTCCAGATCCTGGCCGAGGAGGCCATCCTCACCAAGGCCATGCTCGCCAAGGTGCTGGGCTACCGCAGCGTGCGGGGGGTGGACGACATCATCGCCGAGGACTGCGCGAGCGAGGCGCCCTGCCTGCGGCCCATCTACCTGCGCCGGGTGCGCGCGGGCTCCCGGGGCCACCGCCCCTACGGCTTCCCCTCCCTCAAGAGCCTGCGCTTCCGCAAGGAGGACGTGCTCCGCTACATCGAGAAGATGCAGGTGGACTTCCCCGTCGACCTGGAGTGGAAGTTCGGGGGGAGGCGGTGAAACGTTTCATATGCCCAAATAGCCACGTCCACATAATTGAACGCGGGTGATGTGCTCGTCTTGGGTATAAATTTCCGGCAAGGCGAAAGAATGGAGAATGGTACCGAGATTGCTGATTTATTGCTGGGGAGAGGAATTCTATAGAGAATTCGAGAAGAGGGATGCGCATATTTTCCCATTGTGGTAATAATTGTGTGCCGCAATGCCCAAGGTGGAAACTTTCAAGAGGGGCGCAGAATTTTCCATCCCCTTATGCAGGTGGTATTTTTGCCGATACGTAAAGGGGTTGCTTCATCGAGCCCGAGAACCTGGAGGGGTGAGACGAGGTGCAGTATGGCCCCATTTCTTTCTCGAAGAGCGAAATTAAGGCGGCTCTGGAGAGAAATGGTTACCGATATCGTCGCTGGCGAGGTAGAAACTTGGAAATATTCACACATCCGGATTTGCCGCCGGTGAGCCTTCCCAATGTGTCACGGTTTGGAGAGGAGTTTGTGTATCGACTTATGGCGGACACTGGGCTCACCTGGGAGCAACTTTTCCCCGAAGAGTCTGAAGGTGCGGAATGACAAAGGAAACAGCCGGGAACGGCAAGGAACAGCCTGAAAAGAAAGTTTCAAACCTGGCGAGCTTGCCCCCGCAGGCGACCTTCTTTAACCATATGGTGGTCCGTCACAACAATGAGGAGTTTTATTTTGATATTGGGCAAGTGATTCCAGGGACTGGGCTTGTCGCTTTGTCGCACAGATTCGTGACCACCATCACGCACGCAAAGCGTATCGCAGAGGCGGTTAACGCAAATATCAAACGGCATGAAAAAAAGTTTGGGAAGATTTCTCAGCGAAAGGAAAAAGCGCAGAAACAGGAGAGGAAATCAAATGGCAATTAATGAGTATATTGACCCCGCGACGGGCTATTTTATCTTTGTGAGCGGCCCCGATTCGCTTGGAATGTTTGTGGCTCATTGCCCTTCGTTGAAGGGTTGCTTGGGGTACGCCGCCACTCCTATCAGAGCCGCCCAAATGTCAGCCGATGCAATTAAACCGATTGCTTCTGCGTTGAAGTCACAGGGCAGGAATGTGCCCGAGCCAGATGAGGATGTTGAAGCCGATACAACTTATATGAGGCAAGTTTCACAAGTCGCATAATCAGTCTGAGAATTAGAAAATCCCCCCGGCATGGCCGGGGGGATTTTTTTCGGCGCGCGCTTGGGTCAGTCGAGATTGATCTGGCCCACGGGGCGCTTGAAGGTGAACTCGGCGGGCCGGCGGATGAGGGCGTCCGCGAGGGGCTCGACGGGGTTCCCGCCGATGCTCTGGATGAGGGCGGCCGGGAGGTAGAGAACCAGCCCCACGGCCACCGCCGCCAGCCCGAGCGGCCGCATCAGGAGGAGGTCGGCCAGGATGGCCCCCTCGTCCGGGCGCGCATAGGCCTTGGCTCCCTCCTGGCCCCAGGCCGCCAGCGGAGCGGCCGCGAGGAGAAGGGCGAGAAGCGCGGCGGCCGGCTTTCCCCGCATGGGCGGTCCCTCCGGGCCGGCGGGCGGCCTACCGGGCCTTCCAGTCGAAGTTGCCCAGCGGCCGATCGAAGGTGTAGTCGAAGTTGTTCGACAGCCAAGCCTTCTTCAGCTTGACCGGGTCGTTCCCGAACAGTGGGTCGAGCAGCAGGGCCACCGGGTAGGTGATGACCGCCCCCGCCACGATGATCAGCGAGACGGGCCGCACGATCAGCAGGTCCAGGATCCACAGGCCCGGGTCGGTCTCCTGCTTGGACATCTGCGCCTGGGCCTGGGCCGTGGCCGGCGAGGGGGAGAGCAGGGTTGTCGCCGTGGGGATGAGGGCCAGCGAGGCGGCCAGCACAACAGCGGCGGCGGCTTTCTTCATGGAGATCTCCTTTTCGGGCAGGTCCTTCAGCAGAGAGTAGGGAGAATGCCCTACTGCGTGATCTTCCAGCTCCCGTCCGGCTGCCGGCAGGCGGTGCCGAAGGCCTGCTCGGTCTTCCCGCCGATGGTCACGGTCTGCTGGAACTCCCGGCAGACCTGCCCCGAGGAGGCGGTGAAGGCGGGCTTGGGGGTGATGGTCCCGCTCGCCCCGGTGTCCGGGTTGCGCCACTGGGAGGCCTGGCCCGAGCGGGCGCCCTCGAGGGAGGTCTGAGTTGTCCGGGCCATCATGAGGCGGTCCCGCTCGTCCAGCTGGCGGCCGATCTCTCCGCCCAGGAGCGCGCCCAGGACGGTGCCCGCGATGATGGCCACGGTCTGGCCCCGGCCCGAGCCGATGCGCGAGCCGATGAGGCCGCCGCCGATGCCGCCGAGGACGGCGCCCCCCGTCTGCTTGCTCAGCCCCCCCTGCTGGGCGCCGCACCCCGCCAGGAGCGTTCCCGCGAGAACGGCGGTAAGTCCGCATGCAACCAGCTTTTTCATGGTTTCTTCCCCCTCCGCGGCGGCTTGCGCCCCAGCGCGAAAGCCCCGGCCCTTTGACGGAAAGATTCTAGCACTCTTCCCCCTCTCCCGGCCACAACCCCGTCAGCGTCCCAGGAAGCGGATTCTTCCCTCCTGCCGGGGGGCCACCCGCCCCAGGCGGCGCAGGTGGCGCAGCAGAAGCTCCTCCGAATCCCCGGCGTCCCCCGAGAGGCGGTACTCCGCCTTTGCCCACATGACGTAGCCGTCTCCGCCGCCGGCGAGGAAATCGAGGGTGCAGAGGGTGTAGGGGCGGTCCGGCTGGAGGGGGGCGCCCCCGGCCTCCGCCTCGCGCAAGCGCTTCCCGGCGGGGGCGCCCAGGTCGAAGGCGGCCCGCGCCCCCGAGAGCTGGAGGAAGCCCCCGCTCCCCCGCATCGCGGCCGAGTGCTCGAGGGCCGCCCCGAGGACGCTCCCCGGCACGCGGAGGCGGAGGACGCGGTTCTTGAAGAGGAGGATCTCGGCCACCTGATGCCGGGTGAGGAGGCCGGGCGGCAGCAGCTCGTCCACCCGGATGGCTCCGCCGTTCACCGCGGCCACCTCGCACTGGCCCTCCTCCCGGAAGGCGTCCGCCACGAGGTTCCCCAGGTTCCCCTCGCGGAAGCGCAGGGTGGACTCCCGCCCGTCGAGCGCGGCCTCGCTCTGCGCCACCGGCTCGTCCGGGCCGAGCCGCGCGGCCAGGCGGGCGAGCCAACTGGCCTCCATGTCGCGGAGGGCCGGCGGCCGGGGGACGCCCGTGCCGAGCGCGACGAGCCTGGCGTGGAGCTCGGGCCGTCCCTGGACGGGCACCGCGGCCTCGACCACCCAGACGGTGCGGAGGTCCGAGTCCGCCTTGAGGATGAGGGCCGCCCCCGCCCGGCCGAGCTGGGCGTCGTGCTCGTGCCCGCCCAGGATGAGGTCCACCCCGGGGAGGTCCCGGGCGAGCGCGAGGTCTTCCTCCATCGGGAGGTGGGTGAGGGCGATCACCAGCTCCGCCCCCGCGCGCCGGAGCGTCTCCGCCTCCCGCCGCGCCTCCTCCCGCACGGGCAGGTAGCTCACGTAGGGCCGCCGCACCGCCGGGATGGTCAGGGCGAGGACCCCGACGCGCACGCCCCCCGCCTCGCGCACCATCCGCGGGGCTACCCCCGGGAAGGGCGAGCCGTCCGCCCGGCGCACGTTGCTCGACACCCAGGGGAAGCGCGACTCCCTGAGCCGGGCGAGGAGGACGGCCTCCTCCTTGCCGTCGAACTCGTGGTTGCCGAAGGTGGCGGCGTCCAGCCCCACCGCGTTCAGCCCCTCGATCATCTGGGCGCCCCCGAACTCCCGGCTCATGAGGGAGGGGAAGAGGAGGTCCCCCGCGAAGAGGGCGAGCACGGGGCCCTGCTTCCTCAGGCTTTCGAGGAGGCCGCCCAGGCGGGCGATGCCCCCCTTCGTCCGGCCCTCGACCCCCTCGATGCGGTAGAAGTCGTTGAAGTGGACCAGGGTGAGGCGGCGCGGAGGGGTCTGCCCGATCGCTGGGCAGAGCGCCAGAGCCAGGAGAAAGAGCGCCCCCGCGAGGAGGGCGAGCCCTCTGCCGGGCCATTTTCCGGCTGCTCTCAGGCGCTGGCGCACCGCTTCTCCTCCGTGCGGGGTCTGAACCCTTGGACGGGCCGGGTTCCCGGCCAGTCTAGCACGCAAAAAAAGTAGCCTGAGCCTGAACTTGAGGGAATTTGAGGTAAGTGGTCCGGGCCTTGGATGGCCTATCGTGCCCTCCGGAGCGGGGTCTTCCCCGCGAAGTGTGACGCAGATCACAAAAGGAGGCGATTCCCATGCAGAACCCCAAGACGACCCTGCCGGGCTACCTCGTCCTGGGCGCGAGCGCCCTCTCGTTCGCCGCCAGGCTCCTCTCGGGCGGCCTCGACGCCGCCGCCATCCAGGACCTCCTCGCCGCCCTCGCGGGGGTCGGCCTCATCAGCGCACGAGACGGGGGACATTAGGGTTTCCCTTGCCATCCTCTCCCGGAACGGTAAGACTGGCCGGCGGCGGGCCGGTTTAGTGTCCGCCCTGGGGAGAGGAGGCGAGGATGGGGTGGTGTCCCTTCTGCGGAAGGCGGGCGGGGGAGGAGGAGGCGTGGGCGGGCGGCCCGCGCCGCTGCGCCTGCGGGGCGTGGCTGCTCGGGGGAGGCCCCCCGGGGGTGATGGCCCCCGAGGCCCGCGCCCGCTGGGAGGAGGGCGCCCGGGTGCGCCGCTTCCAGCGCCAGGCGGACCGCGTCTGCGCCCTCATCCTGCGGGAGGACGTGCCCCAGGCCGACATCGCCCTCGCGCGCGCCGGGTTGCGCGAGACCTGCGCCCGCCTCTTCCCGGACCGCCTCGGCCTCTACGACATGATCTACGAGAGCCGCTTCGACCGCCTCTGGCGCCAGTTTCGCGAGCCGGGGGCGTAGGCCCGCTTCCTGGTCAGGACGGCCCGCCCAGGCGGCGGGGGAGGGAGGGCGCGGGCTCGGCGGCCCGGGGCTTCTCCGGGTGCTCGTGGGGGGGCCGGAGCCGCTCGGGCAGGATGAAGGCCGCCGTCAGCAGGATGGCCGTCCCCACCCCCATGATGACCCCTCCCGGGCCCATCAGCTTGAAGGCTCCCTCTTTCTTCCCGAGACGACCCCACTCCCGCATCCCCGCCAGGGCGACGTAGCTCCCCAGGAGCAGCAGGGCCGTCCCCATGAAGCCGGCCGAGAGGCGCAGCATGTTCGCCTCCTCGGCCAGGTAGGTGAAGAGGAGGATCTCGTCCCCCCCGTGGGCCCAGGCCGGGGCGGCCCGCAGGAGGGCGATGGCCAGCCCCCCCGTGCGGAGCAGGGCGCGGATGGGACGGGGCATGGGGAATCCTCCCGGCGGGCGGCCTCACATTCTGCCTTTTCGGCCCCGTTCCGCCAAGCGGATCCCCGCGTGACGGAAAATGAGGGTGTTTGCGGTCACAACCTTTTCCGTCGGACCGCCTATATTTACCGGGCGCGGGATTCTCCGCGCGGAATGGAGCGGGCGCGGGCCGTTTTCCGCCAGGAGGACAGAGGAATGCCGGACTGGGCGGGGGAGGGGGCGGCGGCTGCCGCGGCCGGGGGGCTCACCCTGGCGCTCACCCTGGCCGGGGTGCTGAGCCGGATTCTCTACACGGAGCTGCGGGGCCGCATCGAGCGGGCCGAGCAGTCCCTCCGGCGCCAGGTCGAGGCGGCCGAGGAGGCGCTCAGGCTCCGGGTGGAGCGGGCCGAGGGGCGGATCGACGAGGTCCACCTGCGCTTCGCCCGGAGGGACGACATCGCCCGCGAACTGGAGGGCATCCGCCAGGCCTTCGCCGAGGTTTTCGCCGAGCTGCGCCGGGCGAACGAGGGCATCGCCGCCCTGCGGGGGGAGTCTCCTTCCTCCTGACGCGAGATGCTTTCCTGAAAAAGGGAGCCGAACGTCGTGAATGAGCTGAGCGCCCGGATCCTCCGGGGGGACATCCTCAAGAGCCTCTACTACCAGGGGGCCTTCCGCGCCGAGGAGGCCGTGGGGAGCCTGCTGCTCTGGAGCGCCCTGCGCGAGGCCGGCCACCGGGAGGAGGGGGAGCCGCTCCCGCGGGCCACCCTGGAGCGCTTCGTGGACGAGCTGGCCGGGCGGGGGCTCCTGCGCAAGCGGGTGCCGAACCCGCTCGGGCGGCTCCTCACCGACTACGAGGTGCACCTCACCCGCAAGGGGCGGGGGCTCCTCGAAGGGGCGCTGCCCGGGGTCCCCGACATCCTCATCGGAGAGCTGTGATGGCTCCCAAGAAGGCCAAGGCGGCCGAGAATCCTGAAGCCGCGCCGGAAATCCCGGCAGCCTCCCCTCCCCAGCGGCTCAAGCGGGCCTTCGAGCGCGCCAAGGCGATCGAGGGGATGGTGGACCGGCTCATCTCCCACGCGGCGGGGCTGGCCCCGGACGAGCTGGACCCCGCCGAGGCGACGGCCTACGTCGCCCGGCGCCTGCTCCTGAGCCAGGTCGTGGACGCGTCGGCTCTCCTCTCTCCCAAGAAAATGGCAAGACTGAAACCCGCCGAGCTCGCCCGCTTCATCATGCAGATGGAGAGCACCCGCCTCGCGGGCGACCGCCTGCGCATCCGGCACGAGAAGCTCTACGCCCAGGCGCGGAGGGACATCCTGGAGGAGATGCACGAGTCCTGCCGGGGCAGGCCCGACCTTCTGGAAGAGCTCCAGAAGCTCCTCCCGCCCGCCCAGGAGCCCCGGAAGGGGCCGGAAGAACACGATTCGCCTTGCCCGCAGCCTTCCGCTGTGCTATCAAAATGAGTAGGGCGGCCGGCTTGTGAAGAAGGTAACACCTTCTTTCACGTTTTCCTCCTAAATTATTCCTGCCGCCCGCGCGGGGGGCTCGTCCCGCCGCGGTGCGGTTCCGCCCGTCACTTCGCTCGGTCCAGATGAGCCGTCCCGGACCGCCCGCTCCCGGGATGGGTGGAGGGTTCTGCCATCGTCTTCACCAGGTTTCCTCTCGAAGTGAGGGAGCGCTCGGTCCTCATGGTGGAGGACGACAAGGGCGCTTGGGCGAACGTCGGAAACGCCTTCAAGTACTTCGGCATGCGCAAGCTCGTGCTCGCCGAGAGCGGCGCTACGGGCAAGAAGCTCCTCGACGACCTGCTCGCGCAGGGCCGAGGCCTGCCCTTCGAGATGGTGATCGTGGATCTGCACCAGCCGGGGATGACGATCGTGGAGTTCGTCCGCCACATCCGGGGCCACGCCGCCCTGAAGCACCTGCCCGTCATCGTCCTCTCCGAGAACGCCACGGTCGAGACCGTCCAGGAGCTCTCCCGCCTGACCATCTCGGGCTTCCTCCTCAAGCCGGTCTCCCCGACGGTCCTGGCCGAGAAGGTGTCGGAGGTCCTCCTCCCCCTCATCGCCGCGCGGAAGGGCCAGGCGGCGGGCTAGCCTCCCCCAGGGAAGCAGGACAAGAAAACGGGGCGGGCCTTCCGGCCCGCCCCGTTGCGCTTTCCGCCCGGAGGCTCAGCGGATCTCGTAGCCCGTCTCGTTGTGGAGGGCCAGGTCGAGGCCCTCGACCTCGATGTTGGCGGGCACCCGCAGGCCGACCGCGCCGTCCACGATCTTCAGCAGGATGTAGGAGACGACGCCCGCGTAGACCAGCGTGGCCGCCGCCCCGATGATCTGCACCCACACCTGCCTGCCCATCGTCACGCCCTGGGCGAAGCCCACCCCGCCCAGCTCCTTGGCCGTGAACACCCCGGTCAGGATCGCCCCCAGGGCGCCGCCCACCCCGTGCACCGGGAAGACGTCCAGCGAGTCGTCCACCTTGAGCGCCTGCTTCATGTAGGAGGTGGCGTTGAAGCAGACGATCCCGGCCGCGATCCCCAGCAGGAGCCCGCCGATCGGCCCCACCGTGCCCGAGGCCGGGGTGATGACCACCAGGCCGGCCACCGCCCCCGTGGCGGCGCCCAGCACGCTCGGCTTGCCGTGGCGCAGCCACTCGCACGACATCCAGGCGAGGGCGCCCGCCGAGGCCGACAGGTGGGTGACCGTCATGGCCATGGCCGCCGTCCCGTTCGCCGCGAGGGCGCTGCCCGCGTTGAAGCCGAACCAGCCCACCCACAGCATCGCGGCCCCCGTCACCGTCATGGGCAGGTTGTGGGGGATCATCGGGGTCTCCGGGAAGCCCCGCCGCGGCCCCATCACGAGGGCGGCCACCAGGGCGGTCACGCCCGAGTTGATGTGCACGACCGTCCCCCCGGCGAAGTCCAGGGTGCCGAGGCCGGCGAGCCAGCCGCCGCCCCAGACCCAGTGGGCCACCGGCACGTAGACGGCGGTGAGCCACAGCGCCGAGAAGAGGAGGAGGGCCGAGAACTTCATGCGTTCCGCGAAGCCGCCCACGACGAGGGCCGGGGTGATGATGGCGAAGGTCATCTGGAACATGGCGAAGACGGTCTCGGGGATGTTCTCCTGGAGCGACTCGACGCCCACTCCCTTGAAAAAGGCCTTGCCCAGGCCGCCGAGGACGGCGTTGGCGCCGCCCCCGTCCGAGAAGGCCAGGCTGTAGGCGTAGGCGAGCCACAGGATCGAGACCAGGCAGGTGATGGCGAAGCACTGCATGAGGAGCGCGAGGATGTTCTTCGCCCGCACCAGCCCCCCGTAGAAGAGCGAGAGGCCCGGGATCGTCATGAAGAGGACCAGGGCGGTCGAGGTCAGCATCCAGGCCGTGTTGCCCGGGTCGAGCTTCTTCGCCTCGGCGGCGAGGGCGAGGGCGGGCGCGAGCCACACCGTACCCGCGGCCAGGGTTGCGAACCCAGCAATCCTGAGCGGTCGAGACACGTCGATCCCTCCTGTGCACTGCGGCAGGGCGGTATGGGCGAACCGGCGGAAGCGCCTCCCAAGCGCCTCGTCGGCGGACAGCCCCCGGGGAGAGGGCTGCTGGATGCCCATTTCAGGGGCCTATTTTGTACCAAACGAAGGTTTCGGGAATGTTTCGGGGGCTTGGACAGCCTCCCAACCCCGCTGAGAACAAGCGCCTAGGGCCCCCGCCCCCCCCACTTGCGCCCCGGCGCCGATCTGCTATGAAAGGGGGGACGGAGCCCGTCCCGACCCCCCGCCGGAGGATGGCACCCATGCCCTCGTTCGACATCGTCTCGCGCACCGACCTCCAGGAAGTGGAAAACGCCGTCCAGGGCATCCGGCGCGAGATCGGCCAGCGGTTCGACTTCAAGGGGAGCAAGTGCTCCATCGAGCGCAAGGAGGGGGAGCTCCTCCTCCTCGCCGACGACGACTTCAAGCTCAAGCAGATGCACGACCTGCTGACCACCTACCTCGCCCGCCGCAAGGTGGACGCCCGCTCCCTCGAATACGGCAAGCCCGAGGAAGCCTCGGGCGGCTCCCTCCGCCAGACCATCAAGATCAAGAACGGCATCGACCAGGAGACGGCCAAGTCCATCTCCAAGTCCATCCGCGACTCCAAGCTCAAGGTCCAGGCGGCCATCCAGGGGGAGGAGCTGCGGGTCTCGGGCAAGAAGAAGGACGACCTCCAGGCCGCCATCGCCCTCTGCAAAGAGATGAAGCTGAGCCTCCCCCTCCAGTTCGTGAATTTCAGGGACTAGGGGGGGCGGCGCGAAGCCCGGCCACCGGGGAAATTCGGTTTCTTCACCCTCTCCCTCTGGGAGAGGGGGGACGCGGCGAAGCCCGGATGAATTGATTGCGCGGTGAAGCGGGCGGGCCGCTTCGGGGCCCCTTTATATCCCTGACTCTCCCCCCTTTTGAGGAGTTCCGACCCATGGAAGCCAAGGTTTTCCGCGTCCCGATGCGGGCCCCGGACGACGTCCAGGGCGTGGCCGCTCTGATCGAGAGCGGCCGCTTGAGGGCCGA
>MGDP01000150.1:1230-5757 GCA_001790955.1 Candidatus Tectomicrobia bacterium RIFCSPLOWO2_12_FULL_69_37 | reverse complement strand
TCAACACCGAGATTCTTCGCTCGCCGCGCTCGCTCAGAATGACGGGAGAAGAACCGCCGCCCACGATGTCATTCCGGGCGAACCGAGGAATCTACGAGAGCGGCAAAACGCGGAAGTGCTTCGCGGAGCCTGCCCTAGCGAAGGGCCCCGCATGACAAACAAAGAGCAGGTCAAATTCCCTATTATTTCCCCGCCACCCCCCTGATCACCGCCGCCTGATTTCTTTCCTCATCCCTCGCTCCGAACACGAGGGTCACGGTCTTGTTCTCCTTGGCGAGCCTCTTCACTTCCGCCAGGGCGCCCTTGGCGGGCTCTTGCTTGAGCTCCGCCTTGTAGCGGCGCCGGAACTCCGTCCACTTGGCGGGGTCGTGGGCGAACCACTTGCGGAGCGCCGTGGAGGGGGCGATGTCCCTGAGCCAGAGGCCGATCCGGGCGCTGTCCTTCGAGACCCCGTGCGGCCAGAGGCGGTCCACGAGGACGCGCAGGCCGTCCCCGGGGGCGGGGGGGTCGTAGGCGCGCTTGAGGCGGATCAATCCCCCCTACCCCACCATCGCCTTGTCGAGCTCGCGGATGCGCTTGACGAGGGTGGGGAGCATCTTCACGGCGATCTCGGGGTAGTCCTTGAGGAGGCGCTTGAAGTCCCACTGGGGCATCAGGTAGCAGGTGGCGGGCTGCATGCTGCGCACGCTGGCCGAGCGGGGGTGGTTGTCGAGGATCATCATCTCGCCGAACATCTCGCCGGGGCCCAGGAGGGCGAGGCTCTTCTCCCGGCCCGCGCGCGAGGTACCGAACACCTCCACCCAGCCCTCGACGATGAAGAAGAGGCCCAGTCCCGTCGTGCCCTCCCGGCAGATGACCTCGTTGGCTTGGTAGTTGCGCTCGACGCAGAGGGCGCCGATCTTCTTGAGCAGGCGCTGGGGGAATCCTTCGAAGAGGGGGATGCGGGCCACGCACTCGAGCTTGTCCACCGGATTCTCTCTCCCATGGCTTTCCGGCGCTGTTCGTCCGCAGGGGCGGCCCGCGGCTCGGTTGAGCCTTCGGCTAGAGCTCAGGCCGAGGGCTCGCCGAAGTCCGGCCGCCCCTGGGGAGCCACCCGCGTGCCGGACCCGTGGGAGCGGGTTTCGGAGCTCACCGAAGCCAAATCCGCCCCCGCGGAATTCCCGTTGCGACGAACCTCAGGGGCGTTCAACCGAACGCCCCTGGGGGATTCCTCCGCAATGGTCTCCCGTTGCCGCCCGCCTATTTCTTGGCCAGGCCCACCGCGATGACGAAGAGGAAGAGGCTCTGGGCGATGTTCAGCCAGCCCCCTCCCGTCGCCCGGAGGAACACTTGCCCGGGGGTGAAGTGGATGACGATTCCGATGACCGCGACGACCACCCCCACCCACACCGCCGGAACCGTCAGCCTGCCGAGACTCTCCATGACCGCTGCCTCCCATAAACAATCCGGGCGGCCGGCCGGGCGGGCCGGCGCCCGCAGTCTCAGGAATGGGAGGATGATATCATACTCTTGTATCCGGGGAACCCCGCGGATTCCGCTAGCCCCCTTGCCGGGTGGCCCGGTCGTAGCGCACGCGCTCGTGGGCTTCGACGGGGTCCACCCCCTCGCGGATCCAGGCCTTGACCTGCTCCTCCATCCGGCCCAGCTCCTGGGCCCGGCGGAGCACGTCGGGGATGGCCTCCTGGGGGACGACCACCACCCCGTTCTCGTCCCCCATCACCAGGTCCCCCGCTCGCACCCGCACCCCCCCGAGCGAGGCCTCCACCCCGTGGCCCCCGAAGGCGCACCGGCCCCGGATGGAGCTCTGGATGACGCCCTTGGCGTAGACCGGGAAGCCCATCTCCCGGCACTCGTCCACGTCGCGCGAGACGCCGTCGATCATCACCCCGGCCAGGCCCCGCCGGTTCGCGGTGAACATGGCGATGCCCCCCCCGCTGTTCACGTCCATGCGCCCGCCGTGGTCGATCACCAGGATCTCGCCCGCCTTGGCCGCCCCGATGGCCCGCAGGGTGCCGTTCACGGGGGAGTCCTTACCCTCGGGGATGAGCCTCATGGTCATGGCGCGGCCGGCGATCTTCTTGCAGCCGGGCCAGAGGGGGCGGATGCCCAAGGGCGCCCCCGCGATGCCGAGCCGATCGAGGGCGTCCGAGACGTTGGTGGTCGAGAGGGCCAGGAAGGCCTGGGCTTCGGGGAGGGAGTCCATGTCGCGCCTCCGGAGAATGGGGGACCGGAGGGCTCAGAATACCATGAAGAGAATTGGATGAGGGTATTTCGCTATTTTGTGGGAGCGAGGCCCGCCTCACCCCTACGGGCGAAATTCGCCGCGTCCGCCCCTACGAGCTTCTCTTGTCCCGGTAGGTCTGGCGCGGGGTCTCGTCCGGGGTGCCGCGCAGCTCGCGGCGGGCGACGCGCCCGAGGCGGTCCCGCACCCAGCCCGAGGTCGAGAGGCCCGCCTTCTCCGAGGCGCGGTTGATGAGGTCCAGGAGCTCCTGGGCCATGCGGATCTGCATGGGGCGGTCGTGGTGGCGCTTGGCGGGGGTCTTGGGTTCGTCCATCATGGATTTTCACCCCCTCGTGCCGGAGGCCGTCCGTAGGGGCGGCCGGCCGGTCGCCCCTACGCAAAATCAACACGCGCCCACATTATCCTTAGCAAATGTAATGCCAATGGCAACATAAATCAAG
Source organism: Candidatus Tectomicrobia bacterium RIFCSPLOWO2_12_FULL_69_37 (assembly GCA_001790955.1). Taxonomy (GTDB): domain Bacteria; phylum UBA8248; class UBA8248; order UBA8248; family UBA8248; genus 2-12-FULL-69-37. Next base: position 3,075 of record MGDP01000150.1, on the reverse strand, counting down.
CCCAAAAATTTTCCCATGGCCAAGATTTTTCGCTTGCGTTTGGAATGCCATTGGCAGTACATTCTTTTTATGTTTTTCATGCCATTGGCAGTACATTTATCCAGCGGTTCACACATCGGGGAAGATGAATAGCCAGATGCGGAGGTTACCCGTGGCACCCACCCTTTTCTCCAAGCGGACGCAAGCCCTTGAGACGCTGGGCCTTGGCCCCGAGGCGGGCCGCAAGGCCATCCGCCAGGCCTTCCGGCGCCAGGCCCTCGCTTGCCACCCCGACCTCCATCCCGGCCGTCCTGACCTCGAGCAGCGCTTCAAGGCGCTCTCCGGGGCCTACCGGCAGGCGCTCGCAGATGGCGAACCCGGCGCGCCCGCTCCCTCTGCTCCCCCGGGGCCCCGGCGCGGACGGGATCTCTTCTTCCGCCTCACCCTCTCCTTCCTCCAGGCCGCCCTGGGAGGCGAGGCCGCCATCCGCTACCCCAAGCCCTTCCCCTGCCCTCGCTGCGCGGGAAGGGGTTGCCGCCGCTGCCTGGGCACGGGAGAGTCGGAGGAGCGCGTGCGCCTGCGCCTCCGCGTGCCCGCAGGGGTGGAGGAGGGGGAGATTCTCCGCCTCCGCCGGGCCGGCGGGATCGGCGCCCCGGGCGCGGAGCCGGGCGACCTCTACCTCTCCGCCTCCATCCGGCCCCATCCGGTGCTGAAGCGGCGCGGGCTGGACATCCACAGCGAGGCCGAGGTGCCCCGCTCCCGGCTTTGGGAGGGAGGGACCGTCCAGGTCGCCACCCTGCGCGGGACGCACCAGGTCTTCCTCCTCCCCTTCACCCCGGAGGGGAAGATTGTCCAGCTCAGGGGCCAGGGCGTCCTCCGCGGGCGCGGGGGCGCCATCGAGGCGGGGGACCACTTCGTGCGCATCGCCGTCCCGGCATCGGAGCCGATCGGCGCCCTCTCCGCCCCCCGTCGGCGCGGATGACCTTCACGCGAGACTGACAAATGGACCTCCGCGTACCCGGCCGCGCCTGGCCCCTGCCCCCCCAAGGAGAAGGAGACGCATCGCGCCTGCGCGGGGCGCCCCGCCGTGCGCAGGCTCCCGCCGAAGCCTTCGTCCTCGACCTCGAACCCATCGAGGGGGAACTCCCGCCCCGCCCGGCCCTCGCCCGCGGCGACGGCCCGGGCGCCTCCCTCCCCCACCGCGGGCGCCTCATCGACATCCAGGTCTGACCTCCCCCCGGGGGCGTGCGCCCAAGTTCGGCACTATATTATCCAGGGAGGGGTTCCCCCGTGACGCCGCGCCTCTACCACCTGATCACCGCCGCCGTCTTCTCCGTCGTCGCCATCTTCCACGCCGCGCGCATCGTCTTCGGCTGGCCGGCCGTGATCGGGGGCTGGGCCGCCCCCATGGGGCTGAGCTGGGCGGCCTTCTTTATCTCCGCCTTCCTGGCCTGGTGGGGCTTCCGGCTCGGCGGGAGGTAAGCCCGGATTTCCGGGAAACGTCCGCGAACCGGGACGTTTTTCCGGGAATATTTTCCACGGGGTAGAGTTCTCGGGGGTGATGTGCTAGATTGAGGTCCGAAATCCGGGCGGCGCAGGAAGCGCCGATCGTGAAAGGAGCCAGGGATGGTTGCCTTCCCCAGCACATGAGGCCCCGCCGGGGCGCTGGAGCGGTCCCGCTCCCAGCTCAACGAAATTATCCCGTTCAACGGCGGCGCGCAGGGCGTGAATGCCGCGTCAGCGCCCTCCGTAGCCTTCGCGCCCGGTGGCGGCGGGGGCTATTCGAGGGCATCCCTCCAGGCGGCCGCGCCCGCCGCCTCCAGCCCGGTCCACCTGGGGCGGGCGGTGGATATCATGGCGTGATGG
>MGDP01000150.1:702-1210 GCA_001790955.1 Candidatus Tectomicrobia bacterium RIFCSPLOWO2_12_FULL_69_37 | reverse complement strand
CCGCGCCCGCCGCCTCCAGCCCGGTCCACCTGGGGCGGGCGGTGGATATCATGGCGTGATGGCTTCGCCGGTATTGCTCCGATGAGGGTGGTGGTTTCCGGCGGGTTTCGGGGGTGGATGTTGCGCGGTTTCATTCCCCCTCACGGGATGTTCCGGATAGGCTGGCTTGCGGGGGGCGGACGGGTTTGTGACGCTTAGGGGAGAGAGCTGCGCACCCGAGGGGGAGGACGGGAGATGCCGCGCGGGAGGGGATTCCTGGGAGCGTCGGTCTTGGTGCTGGGTGCGGCGCTGGCGGGGGCCTCGGGTTGGGCCCAGTTCCGGCCGCCGGTGACCCCGCCGATCCGGCCGCCGGTCCTGCCCGTCCCGCCGATTCCCGTTCCGCTGACCCCTCCCCCCTACACCCCCACCCCGGTGCCCTCCCCCCTCCCTCCCGCGCCCTCCTCGCCTCCCGGGCCCCGCCCGGAGACGCTTGGCCCCCCGCCTCCGCCCCCGGAGGCCCGGCGCGTAC
>MGDP01000150.1:0-636 GCA_001790955.1 Candidatus Tectomicrobia bacterium RIFCSPLOWO2_12_FULL_69_37 | reverse complement strand
CCCAGTGTGAACCTCGCGGTGGTCCGCCGGGAACTCGCCAAGGTGTACGTCCAGGTCGCGGCGGCGGTGGCGAGCCGCCTCGTGCATCAGGCAGAGCAGATGAAGCTGGGCCGGGTGGAGGCCTTCAGGTGGGAAACCCCCCAGGAGAGATTCCAAAAACTGGAGTTCATCCGCACGGAGGAGCAGGCGGTCAGGCGGCTTGAGCGGGAGGCCAGGCAGGAGGCCCAGCCTCAGGTTCGCGCCTCGGTCCGGGAATGGCCTTCGGCGAGGGGCGATTGGGGCCACGCCCCGATCCGCATCCAGAAGGGCCCCGCCTTCAGTCAGCTGGAGCGCATCAACCGCTCCGGCTGGGGCCGGTTCTAGGATTGCGTCCCGTAGCCTCATAGAAGGCTTTATCTTGAAATCGATCTCCGGGACAGGACCCTAAGGACCCCCCTGCCCCCCTTGCCAAAGAGGGAGAGAGAGGGAGTGGTCATCTTCCTCCTCGTCCGCCTCCCGCCCCCCGGGCGCGGAGGGCGTAGGCCCCCCCGAGGAGAATCCCAGGGATGGCACCCAGGGCATGGGCGAGGGTGGCGTAGGCGAGGGCCTCGGTGGAGTTCACTTGGAGGAGGCCGATGAGGAACTGGCTCGCGAAGA
>MGDP01000149.1 GCA_001790955.1 Candidatus Tectomicrobia bacterium RIFCSPLOWO2_12_FULL_69_37 | reverse complement strand
ACGAACGACGTGGCCTTCATCCCCCTCTACCGGCTGAACGCCACCTTCGGGCTCAGCAACCGCGTGGACTGGGACCCCCGCGTGGACGAGCGCCCCATGGCCTGGGAGATCGGCCTGAAGTAGGACGGGAAGCCGGGCGAGGTTCCCGCCGCTGACGGGACGGGCCGCCCCCGGGGAGCGCTTCCCCGGGGGCGGCCTTCCCGTATGGGGGTGGGTTTTCCTCCCGGGTTGCGGCGGCCGGGGAAAACCGCGAAGATCGGGAGGCCGCGCCGCCTTGGCCCCCTGCGCGGGAGCGCGTGAGAAGGAGTCCGGTCCATGAGCGAACTGGCTGCCAAGGAGTGCGTCCCCTGCAAGGGCGGCGTCCCTCCCTTGAAAGGCAAGGACATACGGGCCATCCAGACCAAGCTGGGCGGCGGCTGGCGGGTGGTGGAGGAGCACCACCTGGAGAAGGAGTACAAGTTCCCCGATTTCCGCAAGGCGATGGACTTCACCGTCCGCGTCGGCGAGCTGGCCGAGCGGCAGGGCCACCACCCCGACATCTACCTGGCCTGGGGGAAGGTCAAGCTGGCCATCTGGACCCATAAGATCGACGGCCTGACGGAGAGCGACTTCGTCTTCGCCGCCAAGGCGGACCAGGCGCTCTGACCCCGGCCTCCCCCCCGCATGAGCGCGCGCCTGCGGATCCTCTTCCTCAACTCCTGGCTCGAGGAAACCGCGCGGGGGAGCGGCACGGCGGCCGGCATCGCCGGCCTCGCCCAGGGCCTCGGCGCCCTGGGCCACGAGGTCGCCTGGCTCAGGCCACGCTGGCCCTTGCCCGGCCTCGCTCTCCGGCGGCTCCTCTACAACGCCGGGCTTCCCTTCCGCTTCGATCCCCGCGCGTTCGACCTGATCGTCGGCTTCGACATCGACGGCTTCGCGCTCCCCCGCGCCTCGGCGCCCCGCCGCGTGGTCTGCCTCAAGGGGGTCGCCGCCGAGGAGATGGCCTTCGAGAGGGGCTGGCCCCGCCTCCGCCTCGGCCTCCTCGCCCGGCTGGAGGGGCGGAACGCGCGGCGGGCGCGGCGCGTCTTCGTGACGAGCGGGCACAGCCGCCGCGCCGCCTCGGACGCATACGGCCTCCCCGCGGAGAAGCTCTCCGTCGTGCCCGAGGGCATCGACTTGGCCCCCTGGGACGCCCTGTGCGCGGTGCCCCGGCCCTCTCGCGGGGGCCCTCCCGTCGTCCTCTCGGTGGCCCGCCAGTACCCCCGGAAGAACACGGCCTCCCTCATCGACGCGATGCCCCGGGTGCGAGCGCAGGTGCCCGGGGCGCGCCTGCGGGTGGTGGGCGGGGGGCCCATGCTGAAGGGCCTCGGGCGCCGCGCGGCGGCGCTGGGGCTGGGGGAGGCGGTAAGCTTCCTGGGGGAGGTGCCCCGCGACGCGGACGTGCGGCGGGAGTATTTCGGGGCGGACGTCTTCTGCCTCCCCAGCCTCCAGGAGGGTTTCGGGATCGTGTTCCTGGAGGCGATGGCGGCGGGCCTGCCCATCGTGGCGGCGCGGGCGGGGGCGGCCCCCGAGGTGGCGGCGGAGGGCGAGGCGGCCCTTCTCGTGCCGCCGGGGGACACGGGCGCGCTCGCGGATGCACTCGTCCGGCTCCTCCGGGACGCGGGGCTCCGGGCGCGGCTGGGGGAGGGCGGCCGCCGGCGCGTGCGGCGCTACGGGTGGACGGAGGTGGCGCGCCGCTTCCTGGAAGAGGCGGATCGGGAATAGGCCGGTGCGGGGAGCGGCGGTGCGCCCGGGCCGCCCGGGGGTTCAGCCCTTGGCGTGGAGGAGCACCTTGTTGACGTTGCGGAGCTTGGCGCAGAGGCCCTCGGCGATGTGCCGGAGGATCTTGATGGTCAGGTCCGCCGAGGGTTTCTGGTCTTGGTCCCGGTGGGCGAAGAGGTCGATCCCCAGGATGGTGGTGAGGCCCTTGGCCCGCGCGCTGGCGGAGCGCGGAAGGGCGTCCAGGATGGCGATCTCGCCGAAGATCTCGCCCGGCTGGAGGGTTGCCACGACGTCCGTGCCCGCGGGGTTCCGGTAGCCGTTGAGGAGGATGTCCACCCCTCCGCTCACCACGAAGTACATGACGTGGTCGTTGGGCGCCTCTTCCTCGAAGATGATCTGGCCATCGTTGTGGCTGGTGATCTTCCCGTAGGTGATGAGCTCATAACGCTCATCCTCGGTCAGCTTATCGAAGAACCCGATGTGGGAAACCCGCTTGAGGAGCTCCAGGCGGTGGGCGGCGAACCGGGACCCGAATGCCGTTGGCATTAGCGTGTCTCCTCATTCAGGGACGAGGCGCTTCCCCCGTCGAACCCTGATCTTGACCGGGTTCTTCCCGCCGATGGCGACCGCGCGGCGGCATCAAGCATCAAGATAGCGCATTTCAGACAAAGTCCCCGGCCCGGCCGTGGCCCCCATTACCCCTGCCCGCCGTTCCTCATCATCGTGCATGAGACTGCCGGAAGTTAGTGGGATTGTATGAAAATTCGCCCTGAAAAGGCAACCATTTCCTCTCGATGGACCCCACCCCTCCGTGCCCGGGCTGGGGGAAAAGCGATCTCCTCATCTGAAGGGACAAGCGGCGGGCAGGGGTGTCTCCGCCTGAGACATTTTGGCCTGATGAGGCGGGAAGAGCCGGGAGGAGGAGATAATTTCAAATACATTGCATTTGAGGCGGGAAAAAACTAAAATTCTATATATGAGGAGGAAAAGTTCGAAGATTCCGCCGCCCTGAGGTTGGAAACACGGGGTCCCTCATCCCCCCTATAAGGGATCGGGCGATGCCGAGGATGGCGTATTTGCTGAAATCGCCGAAGGATTGTGACGATACTCTCTCAATTGACGTGAAGTAGAATAATGACTCTTTCCTGGAAGCGGCATATCATTTAGGTAGGTGATGGCATCCCGGGGCGCCATCCGTAGCGGAGGAGACAGTCCGAAACCGTGGTCTGCGGCACATTGCGTGCCATTTTTTCCCAGCGCCTCGTCGAAGGCGCGACATGGAGGAGAAGGGCCAATGTTCAAGCGGTGGATGAAGCGAGCTCGGAGTGAAAAGGGACAGTCGCTCGTCGAATACGCCCTGATCATCGCGCTGGTGGCCATCGTTCTGATCGCCGCGCTGACCGCGCTGGCCGGCGGCATCCAGGGCGCCTTCACCACGATCGTCGCGGCCCTCTAGCCCGTTAGCGGGATTTCCCCCGCTTTCCCGGCGCGGGAAGCCCCCGCCGGAAAAGATGAGGCGGCCCTATCCTCCCTTCCCCTGGGGGCGCCCAGGGGAAGGGAAGGAGCCGCTTCATGAGGGGGAGTTTGCTTTGGCAGGTCAAGGCGTCCGGGGACGCAGGGCGGGAGAGGCGGGCGATCTGGCACCTTCCTTCATGAGCTTCTGGGCGGTGCGGCTGGGGGTGCTGGTGGTGCTGGCCTCGGGAGCCACCTACTGGGATCTGCGCTCGCGCCGCGTCCCCGACTTCCTCACCTTCTCCTGCGCCCTGGCGGGGCTCCTGATCGGGGGGCTGGAGAAAGGAGGGGCGGGCCTCCTCTTCTCGGCCTCGGGCTTGGTGCTGGCGGGGGGGGTGTTTTTCCCGTTCGTGGTCCTGGGCTATGTGGGCGCGGGCGACCTGAAGCTCCTCGCCGCCGCCGGCTCGCTGCTGGGGCCGGTGGGCGCCGTCTGGGCCGTGCTTCTCGGGTCCGTTCTCGGAGGAGTGTGGGCCCTGGCCTGGCTGGCCGTCCGGGGGAGGGAGAAGTGGCTCCCCTACGCCCCGCCCCTGGCCACGGGCGCCTTGGTTTCCTTCTTCATCGCATGAGCGGAGCCGGCCGGCGCCCGGCGCGCCGGCTCCTTGAAAGCGGGTGCGGGGGAAAACGATGCGGCGCAGGCTCCTGATTCCCTTGATCGTGGCCCTTGGGCTCGGTCTCCTGGCCGGCGCCCTGGTGATGCGCCAGTCCGCCCGCACGAGTCCCGTCGCCGAGAAGCGCGAAGAGACCGTGAAGGTCGCCGTGCTGGCCAAGGAGCTCACCCGGGGCGTCAAGCTGGTCAAGGGCGACGTCGACCTGCTCGACTGGCCCGAGCGGCTGGCGACGCCGGACTACATCCGCAACCTCAGCGAGGCCGAAGGCCGGATCATCGTCTTTAACATGGTGAAGGGCGAGCCCCTGCTCCGGAGCAAGCTTGCCGCCGAGGACAGCGTGGAGGGGCTCTCCACCCTCATCCCGGGCGGCCGCCGCGCCTTCACCATCCGCGTGAACGACGTGACCGGGGTGGCCGGCTTCCTCCTCCCCGGCAGCCGGGTAGACGTCTATGCGACCTTCGACATGGAGGTGCCCTCCGACCGGGGCACCGGCACGCGGAAGACCCCGGTCACCCAGGCCATCCTCCAAGATATCGAGGTACTCGCCGCGGGCGGGGTGCAGGAGGCCGGGAAGAAGAAGAGCGGGGTGTCCGTGCCCATGGTGACCCTCCTGCTGACCCCCGCCGAGAGTGCCAAGCTCGCCCTCTCCGGCACGGCGGGCTCCCTGTGGCTCTCGATGCGCAACCCGCGGGACAAGACCATGCCCGCCCTCAGCCCCGTGACGGTGGACGACGTCTTCAAGCACGCCGCCTCCGCCCCGCCCGCCGGGGCCGCGCCGAGGAAGGAGCCGCCCGCTCCTGCGGGCACCCAAAGCCTCTCGGGCCGGATCCCCCAGGGGCAGCGGGCCTTCTCCATCAGCGTGACCGACGTGACCGGCGTGGCCGGCTTCCTCCTGCCGGGGAACCGCGTGGACGTGCACGGCACCTTCGAGATCGAGGTTCCCCGCCAGAACGCCACCGGCACCCAGAAGACCGCCGTCACCAAGACCATCCTCCAGGACATCGAGGTGCTCGCCGCGGGCGGCGTCCGGGAGTCGGCCGGGGCGAAGGACCGCATCCCGGTCGCCGTCGTCACCCTGCTCGTGAGCCCCGTACAGAGCGACCGGCTCGCCCTCGCCTCGGCCACGGGCAAGCTGTGGCTCTCCCTCCGCAACCCCGCGGACAAGGAGAGCGGCGAGCTGAAGCCGGTGGGGGTGACGGACCTGCTGCGGGAGGGCAAGGACAAGAAGGATGTGGACCGCAAGCCCGCGGGCCCGGGGGCGCCCTATTCGGTGGAGATCCTCCAGGGCGGCAAGCGCTCCAAGACGGAGTTCTAGAATGAGGACCCCCGTGGAAAGCCGCTTCCGCCTCTTCGCGGCGGCCCTTCTCCTGGCCTTCGCGTGGGGGGCGGCCTCCCCGGCCTGGGCCGCCCCGGCCCCCCCCGGCGGCAAGGTGAGCGTGGCGGCCGGGAAGAGCCTCGTCCTCAAGTTCGAGGGCCGCATCCGCCGCGTGTCGCTGGCCGAGCCCAAGGTGGCGGAGGTGGTGGTGGTGAGCCCGCAGGAGGTGGTCCTCAACGGGAAGGCGAAGGGCGTCACCACCCTCATCGTCTGGGACGAGCGGGACGGCGTCTTCTCCTACGACCTCTCGGTCACCGCCGAGGACCCCCTGGCCCAGCAGCTGAGCGCGCAGATCGCCAACCTGCTCCCCAAGGAGCAGATCAAGGTCGAGCAGGTGGGCAGCAGCGTGGTGCTCTCGGGATCGGTGAGCTCGGAGGAGTCGCGCACCGTCGCCCTGGGGCTCGCCGAGGCGGTGGCGCCCAAGAAGGTGGTGGACAACCTCCAGGTGGACGAGGTCCCCCAGGTCCTGCTCAAGGTCCACTTCGCCGAGATCTCGCGCTCCGGGGCCATTCAAGTGGGGCTGGGCTTTATCCGCCGCTCGAGCCTGAACCGGGACGATATCCTCCTCCTCCCGGGCGCGCCGGGCTTCTCGGCCCGCGGCACCTTCCTCCAGCCCCAGACCACGGATGTCGGGCCGGACATCTCCTTCGGCAGCCTGCTCAACATTTTCGTGGGGACCAATGCGCGGACGCAGGGCTTGTTCATCCGGGCCCTCCAGGACAAGGGCTACATCCGCACCCTGGCCGAGCCGAACCTCCGCGTGATGAGTGGGAAGGAGGGGAACTTCCTGGTCGGCGGCGAGGTGCCCATCCCGGTGCCCGGCCAGGACGGCAGCGTGACCATCATGTACAAGCGCTTCGGCATCCAGCTCAAGTTCAAGCCCAAGGTGCTCAAGTCGGGCCTGGTCGAAATGTCGGTGGAGCCCGAGGTCAGCGCCATCGACAACACCATCGCGGTCGTGGTCTCCGGCTTCACCGTCCCCGGCTTCAAGACCAGCAACACCAAGACCGAGGTGGTGCTGAGGGACGGGCAGTCCATGCCCATCTCGGGGCTCCTCTCCGAGAACCAGAAGCGGAACATGGCCCAGCTTCCCTTCATCGGGGACGTGCCCATCCTGGGCCAGCTGTTCCAGAGCCGGGACTTCTCGGACGACAAGACCGAGCTCGTGGTGCTCGTGACGCCCACCGTCATCCGGACGAAGCGGTCGCCCGAACTCGTCCTGCCCCACAGCGGGTTCCGGGTGGGCCGCGTGCCGGCGCCCGCCGCCCCGGGCCCCCAGGGGAGCAGGCGATGAGCGCGGCGTTCACCGCCCTGGTGCTCATCCTGGACGATGCCCAGGGGAACCTGAAGGCGGTCCCGCCCATGCTGGAGGGGAAGGGGAAGGTCGTCTACGCCGGAAGCCTCGACGACGCCCGTGGCGCCCTGGACGGCCAGACCCCTCACATCGCCCTCGTGGCCTGCGCCGCCGGCCCCGCCGAGGCCGAGGGGCGCCTGGCCGACCTGGGGCTGACCCCGGGGTGGATGATCGCCGGCGCCACCTCCAGCCAGGCGGGCGACCCGGAGTTCCTCCGGGGGGCGATGCAGGCCCGCTTCAACGACATCCTCACCATCCCGCCCGAGGCCGGCGCCCTCCACGAGGCCTTCGACAACGGCCTCCGCCACATCCAGGGGCCCGAGGGCGCGAAGGGCAAAGTGGTGGCCCTCTACTCCGGCAAGGGAGGCACGGGGGTGAGCACGCTCGCCGTCAACCTCGCCCTGGCGCTCAACCACCAGGGAGGACTGCGGGTGGGGGTGCTGGACCTGGACCTCCAGTGCGGCGTGGTCGCCTCCTTGATGAACCTCCAGCCGACCCAGACCCTGGGCAAGCTGGGCGACGTCCCGGTCGACGACGCGAACGCCCTGCGCGACGAGCTCCTGAGCCGCATCACCAACCACGAGAGCGGCGTGCGGGTCATCGCCTCCCCGCCCATTCTCCACGACGGCCTGAACATCACGGCCGAGATGGTGGGCCGGATCATCAAGATCCTCCGGGACCGCTTCGACCTCCTGCTGGTGGACACCCCCAAGTGGGTGGGCGACCGCCTCGTGGCCGCGCTGGACGAGTCGGACCAGATCCTGCTCGTGACCGAGCCCCTGATTCCCTCCCTGGCCAAGGCGCGGGAGTCCCTGCGGCTCTTCTCCCGCTTCGAGTACCCGCAGGAGAAGGTGGCGCTCGTCTTCAACCGCGTGTCCAAGGAGAGCGAGCTGCAGCCGGAGGAGGCCGCCCAGGCCCTCAGCCGGCCGGCCTACTTCGCCGTCCCCGAGGAGCACGCCCGCCTGATCGAAGCCGCGAACCGCGGGATCCCGCCCACGACGGATCCCGCGGCGAAGGGCCCCTTCGCCAAGGCCGTGGCCGGCCTGGCCGAAAAGATGCGCGCCGACCTGGGCTTCGGGGCGCCCAAGCCCCAGCCCAAGAAGCGCGGGCTCCTCTCCTTCGGGAGGAAGGCCTCATGAACGAGACCACCAAGTCCCTCTCCGAGGAAAGCGGGTTCATGTCCCGCCTGGGCGCCAAGGGAAAGGCGCCCGAGGCGAAGGCCAAGCAGGAGAAGGCCGCTCCCGCGGCGGCCGGGGCTGACGGGGGGCAGGGCCCGGGCGCCGTCCCGGCCTCCCTGCGGCAGCGCTGGGAGGACCTCAAGGAGGAGCTCCACGGCGAGCTCCTCGGCCGGCTGAACTTCGACGAGGTGGAGGGCCTCGCCGAGCACGAGCTCGCCGACCGGCTGCGCCCCTCCATCCACCAGTTCGTGGTCGAGAACCTGCCCTCCGAGTTCGGCGAGTCGACCACCCGGATGGTCGACGAGCTGATGGACGAGCTCCTCGGCCTGGGCCCGATGGAGCCCCTGCTGCGGAACGAGAGCATCAGCGAGATCATGGTGAACGGCAAGGACAACGTGTACATCGAGCAGAAGGGCAAGCTCGTCCTCTCCGGGGTGAAGTTCCGCGACGAGGGCCACCTGCGCCGCATCATCGACCGCATCGTCACCCGCGTGGGGCGCCGGGTGGACGAGAGCACGCCCATGGTGGACGCCCGCCTCCACGACGGGAGCCGGGTGAACGCCATCATCCCGCCGCTCGCCCTGGACGGTTCCTCGCTCACCGTCCGCCGCTTCCCCAAGCACGCGCTCAAGCCGGAGGACCTCATCAAGTTCGGCTCCGTGACGCCCGACATGATCACCTTCCTCAAGGCCTGCGTGGGCGGCGCCGCCAACGTCGTCGTCTCGGGCGGCACGGGCTCGGGCAAGACGACCCTCCTCAACATGCTCTCCGGCTTCATCGGCAACGACGAGCGCATCATCACCATCGAGGACTCGGCCGAGCTCCGGCTCCAGCAGGAGCACGTGGTGCGCCTGGAGACGCGCCCCCCCAACGTCGAGGGGAAGGGCGAGGTCTCCATGCGGGACCTGCTCAAGAACACCCTCCGCATGCGGCCCGACCGCATCATCGTGGGCGAGTGCCGGTCCGGCGAGGCGCTGGACATGCTCCAGGCCATGAACACCGGCCACGACGGCTCCCTCACCACCCTCCACGCCAACACCCCGCGCGACGCCGTCAGCCGCCTGGGCGTGATGGTGGCCATGGCGGGGATGGACCTGCCCGAGAAGGCCATCCGCGCCCAGATCGCCTCGGCCGTCCACATCATCGTCCAGGCCGCGCGGCTCATGGACGGCTCCCGCAGAGTGACCCACATCACCGAGATCACCGGCATGGAGGGCGAGACCGTCACCATGCAGGACATCTACGTCTTTGAGGGCCACAGCGACACGCCCGGGGGCAAGATCCAGGGCAAGCACCGCGCCACCGGCATCCGCCCCAAGGTCTCCGACAAGCTCATCGCGCACGGCCAGACGCTGCCCAACTTCGACGCGGACCTCGCCGCGGAGAAGGCCAAGGAGCCGCAGCAGAAGAAATCGAGCTGGGGGGACTGAGAATGGACCCCCGCGCCTTCGTTGCCCTGATGATCCTCTTCGGCCTGGGGGTGGGCGTGATCATGCTCGTCCTCCGCCGCCAGAAACACCCTCTCCAGAGCCGGCTGGAGATCTTCAGCGAGAAGCGCGCCTCCGAGAAGGAGGAGTCGGGGCAGATGCTCCGCGCGTCCTCCCGCGGCCGCACGGGCGTGCTCGAGGGCTTCCTCGAGTTCACCCGGGTGAAGCTCCTGCGGGCGGGCGTGCCGGTGGAACTCCGGCCGCTCTTCATCCGGGTCGGGGTTTTCGCCCTGTTCGGGGCCCTCATCGGCGGGCCGGTCCAGGGCAAGGCCGGCTTCCTCCTGGGCCTCTTGTTCGGCGGCGCCATCCCCTACCTGCTGCTCCACATGAAGTTCAAGAAGCGGATGGCGAAGCTGGAGTACGACCTCCCCACCGCGCTCCAGTTCATCGTGAACGCCCTGCGCGCCGGGCACGCCCTCAACTCCGCGCTGTCCATCGTCGGCACCGAGGGGCCCGTCGGCTGCCGGGAGGACTTCGCCCAGATGAACGACTCCATGCGGCTGGGCGTCCCCATCGGCCAGGCCTTCCAGCAGATGCTCCACCGCACCCCGAGCGTGGACCTCCAGTTCATGGCGACGGCCATGCTCATCCAGCGGGAGACGGGCGGCAACCTGACGGAGATCCTGGACCGGCTGAACTCCGTCGTGCTCGAGCGCAAGCGGATGCGCGGCCAGGTGAAGGCCCTGACCGGCCAGGCCCGCATGGGCGGCTACGTCGTCGGGGGGCTCCCGTTCTTCCTGGGGATGGGCATGTTCGCCATGAACCCCAAGTACCTCCAGCCGATGTTCCAGTACAAGATGGGGCACTACCTCCTGGGCGGCGCCCTCATGATGCAGCTCCTGGGCTTCTTGGTAATGCGCAAGATCGTCAACATCAAGATGTGAGCGGGCGATGGACGGCCTCTTGATCGTGATTCTCGTGTGCGCCGCGGGCGGAGTGCTCGCCTTCGTCGGTGTGACGGCCCTCACGCCGGAGCAGTCCGTTTCCCGGCTCCGCCTCCAGGCCCTGGCGGGCGGCGAGGCCGCCGCCCAGGCCGGCAAGGGCGCCGCGGCCCCCGAGCCGAAGGCGAAGAAGAAGAGAGGGGGGCTCCTCAGCCGCATGATGCTGCGCCTGGGGAACTCGGCGCGGTCGTTCCTGGAGGGCGGAAGCGACGACACCGTCCACCGGCTGGCCATGGCGGGCTACTCCTCCCCCCACCACGCCGCCTCCTTCCACGGCATGCGGATGATGATCGCGCTGGGGGCGGCCGCCGTCGCGGCCCTCGGCACCCTGATCGCCGGGGCGCCGCTGAGCAAGATGATCCTTTATTCCGCGGGCGCGCTCGTCGGGGGGCTGATCATCCCCAACATCGGGCTCAGCCGGGTGGTGAAGAGCCGGCAGGAGAAGATCGCCTCCGCCCTGCCCAACATGGTGGACCTCCTCGTCGTGTGCGTGGAGGCGGGACTGGCCCTGGACGGCGCGATGGCGCGGGTGGGCCAGGAGCTCCAGCTCAGCGCCCCCGAGCTCAGCCGCGAGCTGACGTCGCTCAGCCGCGAGCTCTCCGCGGGCCAGGCTCACGAGCACGCCCTCAGCCGGATGGCTTGGCGCATCGGGCTGCCGGACGTGGACAACCTCGTCTCCATGCTGATCCAGGCCGAGCGCTTCGGGACATCGATCGCCGTCTCCCTGCGCGTCTTCTCCGACAGCTTCCGCATGGCCCGGCGCCAGCGCATCGAGGAGCAGGCCGCCAAGACCACGGTCAAGCTCCTCTTCCCCCTGATCTTCTTCATCTTCCCGGCCATCTTCGTCATGCTGCTGGGGCCCGCCGCCGTGAACATCATCGCCGGCGGGGCGGGAGGGGCCTTCAAGTGACCGGCCGCGTGGCGGAGAGGGCCCCGCTCGAGGACGCCGCGGCTCTCCCCGTGCGCCTGGCCTCGCGCGTGGAGGTGGCGGACGCGTTCTTCCCCCGCCTGCTCGGCCTGATGGGCCGCGCGCTGGGAGAGGGCGAGGGCCTCTACATCGCGCCCTGCGCCTCGATCCACACCTTCTTCATGCGGGTGCCCATCGACGCCGCCTTCCTCGACGAGGAAGGCAGGGCGGTCGCCCTCTTCCACGCCCTCGCCCCCGGGCGGGTGACCCGCTGGGTGCCGGGCGCCCGGGGGGTGCTGGAGCTCCCCGCGGGGACGCTCGCCGCCCGGGGCTTCCGGGAGGGCCAGCGGGTGGACATGGCCGGCTGGACCCGGGCGAGGGGGCGGGGCCGCCTCGCGGGCCGCTGGGCGGCCAACCTGGCGCTCGGGGGCTTCTGGCTCTACCTGGCCGCCCGCCTCCTGCCGGCGCTGGCGCGCGGGGAGGGCGGGGCCGCGGCCGCGATGCTCTTCGCGGTGAACACCCTCATCGCGCTCTTGTTCGTCACGCGGCGGGAGGAGAAGCGGCTGACCGGCCTGGCGAAGGATCGGGTGGTCACCTTCCTCAGCGTCCTCCTGAGCTTCTCCCTGCTGCCCGCCCCCGGGGCCTCCCTGATCCCCGCGGGGTGGGCCTCCCTCCTCCTTGCGCTGTGCCTGGGAGGGGTCTTTCTCGCCTACCTGAGCCTGGGCCGCTCCTTCGGGCTGGTGCCGGCCGACCGGGGGCTCAAGACGGCGGGGCTCTACCGCTGGGTCCGCCACCCGCTCTACGGGGCGGAGATGGCGTTCTTCGCGTGCTTCCTCCTCGCCAACTTCACCGCGCGCAACGCGGCCGTCACGGCCGGGCTGTTCGTGAGCCTCCATCTGCGGGCGCTGGCCGAGGAGCGCCTGCTCGCCCGGGAGGAGGCCTACCGGTCCTATTCCCAGCGGGTGCGCGCCCGCTACATCCCCCGCCTGGTGTGAGGAAATGGCCATCACCGATCGCGCGCCCAAGCTCGCCGCCGGGTTCCTTAGCCTCCTTCTCCTCGCCGGCTGCGGCGCCTACAGGAGCCTGTCCGGGGACCAGAACCTGGCGGAGGGCCAGCAGAAGGCCGACCGGCTCGCGATGCTGGGCCAGATGCCCTGGGTGCCGCTCTCCCTCTCGCGGGAGTCCTTCGTCGCCGCCGAGCAGCGCCTGAGCAGGGACGTCAAGCTGGGCATGCCTCGGGCCGACTTCCTCAAGGCGATGAAGCTGACCCCCCTCGGGGAGGGGGACAGCCAGGTGGTGATGGGCGACGGCTGGATGCCGGACATCTCGGCGCGGAACACCGCCGGGGGGGCCGAGATCGAGGAGTACGCCTTTGGCTACATGGAGAGCTACCGGCTGAAGGAGCGCTTCGCCGTCGTCGTGGAGAAGGGCAAGGTGGCGCGCATCGTCCGCTCCGGCTGGCCCGAGGGCCACAGCCCGCCCGGCCCCCCGGCCGAGCTCACCGCCTCCTCGCACACGCTCGAGGAGGAGAACCGCATGATCCGGGATTTCTACCGCGCCCGCCTCCAGGGGAGGGACGCCTTCGAGCGCATCCGGCCCCACCTCCGGCGCATCCGTTCCGGGTGGACGAGCGCGGAGCTGCGGCTGGCGCTGGGCGGGAGCATGTTCCGCCTCTCCAACGGCTACGTCTATTTCCAGGAAAGCCTGCTGTGGGACCAGGGCTTCACCGAGCAGTCGAGCGGCGGCGTCTCGGTCGTGATCCTTCCCTTCGGCTACCGGACCGCGGACGGCAGGGTGCACACCCAGGCCATCGTCCGGGCCGAAGGAGGAGTGGTGTCGGCGGTCTTCTGGCAGGACGTGCCGGGCGCTTCCGTCCCGCCCCGGGCGGGCCAGGCCCCGGCGGGGAGATGAGAACGGTACCGGCGGCGAGCGGCCGCAAAGCGGGGGCGGCTCTCTTCGGCGTGGGATCGCCCCCAGGGTGGAGTGGGTGTCGAGAGGAGGACGGAAATGGCGGGGAATCTGAACGTGTTCCTGTTCATCGTGTTCTTCTGGCTTCTCGTGCTGACGGTCGCGTTCGTCATCCATTGGATCAAGATCGAGCGCCATATGGACTTCAGCAAGCAGGGAGGTTCCAAGGTCTCTGACAACCTGAAGGCGAAGGTGCTCGGCAAGGGCTAGGCGGCCCGCATCCGGCCGCGCGCATCGCCCCGCCTCCCCCCGGCTCCTTCCGGGGGGAGGCGGTTCTTTTTGTCCCGGCGCCGGATGAAGGGGGAAGGGGCCCAGGGTATAATGGCCTGTACCCGCTCGCCGACGCGGGGGCCGCGGGGTGCCCCGGTCCTGGTCCCTGGGGGAGAACGACATGACGGACGGTTTGGCCGCCCTCCGCCGCCGCATCGAGGAATGCGACGCCGAGATCGTCCGCTGGGTCAACGCGCGGCTCAAGGTGTGCCAGGAGGTGGGGCGGGTCAAGAACGAGCGGGGGATGGCGGTGCGCGCTCCCGAGCGGGAGCGGGAGGTCATCGCCAAGGCGCTCCGCCTCAGCCAAGGCCCCTGCTCTCCCGAGGTGCTGGAGAAGCTCTTCCGCCTGCTGATCGACGCCGCCATCGCGCTCGAGGAGGGGGAGCAGCCGCCGCGCCGGGGGAAGCGCGCCTGACGTTTCCTCCCCACCGCCCCGCCGCCGGAGGGTTTCCGCCCTTCTTGATTTGTTGGACCTCCTTCCGCTGGAGCCCGCCGCATGGAATGGATTCTCGGGCTGCTTCTGCTTCTGGCCTCCGGGGTTGCGGTGTGGCTCTATGTCCGCACGGCCCGGCTGGAATCGGCCTTCGCCCACGGGAAGGCCCTCGCGGAAGAGAAACTCGCCCTCCTCAACCAGGCCGGAGAGAAATTCCGTGAGACCTTCCAGGCCCTTTCCGCCGAAGCTCTCAGGGGGAACAACCAGGCTTTCCTCGATCTGGCCAAGGCGACCCTGGAGAAGTACCAGGCCGAGGCCAAGGGCGACCTTGAGTCCCGCCGGAAGGCGGTCGAGACCCTGGTGGTCCCCATCAAGGAGTCCCTGGAGAAGATGGGCGCCCAGGTCCAGGAGCTGGAGAAGGCGCGGCAGCTGGCCTACGGCGGCCTGACCGAGCAGGTGAAGTCCCTCATCGAGGCTCAGAAGGGGCTTCGCGATGAGACGGGGAACCTCGTCCAGGCCTTGCGCGCGCCCGGCGTGCGGGGCCATTGGGGCGAGATCCAGCTCCGCCGGGTGGTCGAGATCGCCGGGATGATCCCGCACTGCGACTTCGCCGAGCAGGAGTCTCTCTCCACCGAGGACGGCCGCCTGCGCCCCGACGTGATCGTGAACCTCCCCGGGAACAAGCGGGTGGTGGTGGACGCCAAGGCGCCCCTCAAGGCCCTGCTCGACGGGTTCGAGGCGGCGACGGAGGAGGAGAGGCGCTCCCGCCGGATGGAAGTGGTCCGGCTCGTCCGGGGGCACATGAACCGTCTCAGCTCCAAGGCGTACTGGGATCAGTTCTCCGACACGCCGGACTTCGTCCTGATGTTCATCCCGTCCGAGAGCCTCTACATGCTCGCCCTGGAGCAGGACTTTTCCCTCGTCCAAGAAGGGGTGGACCAGCGGGTGATCCTGGCCTCGCCACTGACCCTCATCACCATGCTCAAGGCCGTCGCCTTCGGGTGGAGGCAGGAGAGCATCGCCGAGAATGCCCAGAAGATCAGCGAGTTAGGGGCGGATCTCCATGACCGCTTGCGGACCCTGACCAACAACTTCGAGGGTGTCGGGAAGGGCCTCAGCCAAGCGGTGGACGCGTACAACCGGGCGATCGGCTCCCTGGAGTCCCGGGTGCTCGTCTCCGCCCGGAGGCTCAAGGACTACGGCGCGGCGTCGGGGGATGAGATCAAGCCCGTCGAGCCCGTGGAAAAGCGGACGCGCCCGCTCCAAGGGAGCCAGTCCCCCGAGCTTCTGGAGAAGGGGGGGGAGTAGATGAGAGGAAGCCTAGAGGCGGCGGAGGGAGGGGTGCTTCCGCCGCATGCCGTCCTGGAACCAGCGGGGGAAGCCCCTCCAGTAGCGCTCGATGTGGTCCAGGTCGTCCGCGTCGGGGTCGAGATCCTGGAGGAGCCGGGAGGGGGGGAGCACCAGGGGGACGGAGAGCACCTCCCCGCGCACGGCGAGGATCTTGCGGGCCCCGGTGAGCCGCCGCTCCTCTCCGGCGGCCTCCTCGACGGCGTGGAAGGCCTTCACCACCTGGTGGAGATAGGCGCTGAAGGCCTCGAAATTGCGTTCGAACCCCTCGATGGGCTTTTCGGACTCGTGCTCGAAGTGGAAGCGTCCCTCCCGTACCCGCTCGCAGAGCTCCCAGATGGGGACGTGGGCGGTGAGGGGGAGGTACTCGTCCTCAAGGGCGTCGGCCAGATTCTGGCGATCCGTCCCGGCGAGGACCAGGTCGAAGTAGTACCGGTGGCGCTCCACGCGGGCCTCCCGGGGCCAGCCTCCGGGTTCCCCTCCGCTGTCAAGCCGGCGGGCCTCCTTCCGCTGCCGCGGGGGCTTGTCAGGAGAAGGGGGTTTGCATATATAGATCGGGACCAGGCAACCCGGCACCCGGGGAGAAGGAGACGTCAAGGATGTGGAAAGCCGCCGGTTGGGCCGCCGCCGCGCTCGTCATCGCGCTTCTGCTCGCGGGCTGCGGGGACGTGATCCCGCGCGGGGTGGAGGTGGTCACGGATCCCCCGGGGGCCACGGTGCAGCTCGGGTCGGAGAAGATCGGGGTGTCGCCCGTGCGGATCTCTCTGGGGCAGCTCAAGGACCACGGCCTGGATACCCTGACCCTGGTTATCGCGAAGGAAGGCTACGAGACCCGGAGGGTCGTCCTCGAGCAGCGGGACGGGGTTCTCCGGGTGCCCCTGAAGAAGAAATAAGCAGCCAGCTTCGAGCCGCTTTCCCCCGCCGGGGGGCGCCCTCCGCCCTTCCGCGCCGTACCCCGCGAAGGAGGCTTTCGTGCGCCGCCACGGGATGGGCTTTCTCATTCATCTCCAGGACGTAGCGCCCGGCCATGAGGACGCGGCCCGCGCCGGCATGGAGGAGTACATCGAGAGCCGGATGAAGGCGCCCGGCGTCTGGGGCGCGGCCTGCTACGAGGCTGTCAAGGGGGCGCCCCGCTTCCTCACCCTGATCGAGGCCGAGTCCGCCCACGTCTTCTACACCGGGCCCTTCCAGGCCCTCGCGGCCGAACCGGGCCCGCGGGAGGCCGAGGCCAAGGAGAGGCGGACCGCCGAGGTGCGCCTCGTCTGCACCCAGCTCTACCCGGGCCTCCCCGCTCCCGGACCCTCCTGCCCCACGGTGGAGGTGGCTGGGCTGGCGCCGGTCGTCCAGATCGGACGCATCTACGTCCCGGCGGACAAACTCGCCGACTTCAACGGCTGGTACGCCCAGGACCGGGCGCCCCGCATGGAGCGCCTGCCGGGCATGCGGCGCTTCCGCCGCTACGCCGTCGTCGAGGGGGAGCCCGTGATGGTGGTCTTCTACGAGATGGAGAACGAGGGGGTCCAGGACCAGGCCGGCTGGAAGGAGGCCGGGGCCAGCCCCTGGAGCGCCCGCGTGAGAAGCTACTACCGCCAGGCGCCCGGCTCCCCGGGCGTCTACCGGCGCCTGGGCCAATCGCGGTAAGGGCCCCTCAGAAGGGTTCCTCGTCCGGCCGCCGCCGCTCGGGGCGGGAGGCCGGCCTCTCCGCCCCGCCGGCCGAGCCGTAGGGCGGCTGGCGCTCGGCCGCCAGGCCCGCCTCGAGGAAGCTGAAGCCGGCCCAGACCACCCTCCCGATCAGGCGATCCGCGAGCGACTCCCCCCGCGCGAACTTCCAGAACTCGACCTTGTATTCGGAGCGGTTCGTGGGCACGAGGGCGACGTAGCGCGGATCCAGCACCTCCACCCGCTTGACCGTGCAGCCCCCCTCCTGGTCGCGGAGGGCGTAGATCCCCCCCCCGGTGACCGCGCGCTCCGCCCGGTCCACCACGGCGATGCACCCGTCCGGGAGCTCCGGCTCCATGCTCCGGCCCATGATGCGGACCGCGATCAGGTGGCCCTCCCGGCGGCCGAACTCCTCCCGGGGCAGGAAGAGCCAGCCCAGCACGCTCTCGTCCACGAGGCGGGCGTTGCCGCCCGCGGCTTCGCCCGAGACGAGGGGGACCGGGACGAACTCCGAGACGCGGCGGGCCGCCGCCGCGGACTCGGGATGGAGCCGGATGTCGCAGGCGAGGGGAGCGGGCGGCAGGGCGAGGATCTCGGCCAGGGAGCAGCCCAGGGCGTCCGCCAGGCGGTGGAGCAGGCTCAGCGGGGGGTCGCTTTCCCCGGCTTCGAGCCGGGCCAGGGCGTCCTCCGGGAGGCCGGCCGCCCGGGCCGCGGCCGCGCGCGCGAGCCCCTTGCGCTCCCGTAGCCGCCGCAGGCGCTCTCCGAGGATGGGGTCGCCGGCTCCCATGGGCTCACCGCTTCCTCTGGAAGGCCCGGCCCAGGTTCAGGAAGCCGGGGCCGGTCAGGAGGAGGGAGAAGCTCGCGACCAGGAGGGTGGAGCGGACGGGGTCGATCATCAGGGCCCCGGGCCGGAGCCCTCCCGCCTTCCAGACGAGGTAAGCGAAGGCGGCGGCCGTGAAAAAGGCGCAGAGCCGGACGGCGACCCCCACGAGGATGCCCGTCCCCCCCAGAAGCTGGACCAGGACGATCAGGTGGGCGATGAGGGCGGCGGCCGAGCCCTTCCAGGCGTCGTAGAGGGCGGGGAGGCCCTGGATCGATCCGAACGCCTGATCCGCGCCCCGGATGCCGGCGTGGAGGATCAGGAACCCGATCCACAGCCGGAGCAGGGTGACGCCCCACTCCCTCGCGTTCGGCGTCATGGTCACCCCCTCGGCGGCTCAGCGCGGGAAGCGGCTGAAGTCGGGGGGGCGCTTCTCCAGGAAGGCCTGCATCCCCTCGTCCGACTGCTCGTTGTCCCAGACCGCGTTCAGAAGCTCGCTGCCGTGCATCCAGGAGGCGTAGTGCAGGTCGCCCAGGTAGTTGAGGCTGGTCTTCATGAAGCGAAGGGTGGCCGGGGCGTGGCTGATGATGGTCTTGCACCATTCCTCGGTCTTCTTTTCGAGGTCGCCGTCCGGCACGACCTCGTTGATGAGGCCCGCGGCCTTGGCCTCCTGGGCGGTGTAGCGCCTGGCCAGGAAGAGCATCTCGCGCGCCCGCCGGTCCCCCATCAGGAGGGGGAGGTACTGGGTGGCGCCGACGACGGGAAGGGCGCCCACCTTGGCGCCGGACTGGCCGAAGACGGCGTTCTCGCTCGCGATGCAGAGGTCGCAGTAGAGCTGCCACTCGTTCCCGCCCCCCATGCACCAGCCACGGACCATGGCGATGGTGGGCTTGCCGCAGTTGCGGAGCAGCATGCACAGGCGGCGCATCTTGTTGTTCCAGATGTGGCCGGTCGTCTGGTCGAGCGCCATCATGGCCTTCATCTCGCCGCCGGAGCAGAAGCTGGTCCCCTTGCCGTAGAGGACGCCGACGCCGATGCCGGGGTCCTCGTCCAGGCGGGTGAAGGCGTGGATGACCTCGTCCAGCGTCTGCATGTTGAAGGCGTTCAGGATCTGGGGCCGGTTGAGCCCCACCCAGAGGGCGCGGTCCTTCACCTCGGCGACGATGTGCTCGTACTGCATGGAGGGCTCCCCGGGAGCGCCGCGGGGGTGCTCCCGCGCATAGAGGAAAACGAGGCGTATGGGGCCGATACGCTGTATGGAAGCGGCATACTCGCACATCCGCCCGGATTTTTCCACGCGCGGGGCGGGGTTCTAGGGGAGCAGCGCCAGGGCGCCCCGGTAGAGGACCTGGAGGGAGACCAGGATCAGCAGGACAGCCAGGATCCGGGTGAGGACGGCGGAGCGGACCCGGCCCGAGATCGCGGCCCCCGCCTGGGCCCCGCCCACCATTCCCAGGGCGAGAGGGAGGATGAGGTCGCCCGTGCCCGCGAGGTGGCCCGCGATCAGGTGGAGGAGGGCGGCGGCGAAGACGGTGAGCAGGAGCAGGCATTGGGACGTGGCGGTGGCGATGTGGGGGGGGACGCGGAGGACGCGGATCATCAGGGGGACGTAGATGGGCCCCCCGCCGATCCCCATGAAGCTGGAGAGGAAGCCCACGCCGACGCTCAGCCAGATGCCCAGCCGGTAGCGGAACCGGTACTCGAACACGCGCCCGCTGCGGTCCACGATCCGGCGCAGGACCAGGGAGGGATTGTCGCCCTCGGGCTCCCGGTCCGATCCGGGTGAAGAGGGCCAGACGAGGCTGACGCACAGGCCCAGGAGCGCCAGCCCGAGGAGGATGTCGAAGGGCCCCCGCCCCACGCGGCTCGTGCTGAACACCCCGAGGATGACCCAGGGCAGCGCGGCCAGGCCGTACACGAGGCTGGTCTTCAGGTCGATCCGGCCCAGCCGGTAGTAGGCGATGGAGCCCGAGAGGGCGTTGAGGGTGACGACGGCCAGCGAGACGGCGGCGACCGCCTCGGAGGGCCGGTCCGGGAAGTAGAGGAGGAGGAGGGGGGTGAGGATGAACCCGCCGCCCGCCCCGACGAGCGTGCCCAAGAGGCCGATGCCCAGCCCCAGCAGGAGGAACTCGAGGAAGAAGATCATCGCGCGCGTCCGGGGACGGGGGCCGGGCTTGCCGTTTCTCGCGAACCACTAAGTATTCCCCGCGCGGCGCCGTGTCAACGGCCGGGGCTGGCCTGCCGGCGCGGGGGAGGGGAGGTGTGGCGGGCTACATCTTCCGGCCGGGCGGAGCCGCCCGCCGGGAGGCCTGGCGGCGCCGGAAGTCCACCGAGATGTTCTTGGCGTGGCACCAGGCGATGAGATCCTCCAGTTCCTTCTCCAGCTCGGCGGGCTTTCGGTTCTGCTCCGACTTGGTCTTCTTGAGCTGGTTGATCCGGTTCATGTTGGCGTTCTGGGCGTTCAGGAGGCGCTGGAGCTCGTCCCGTCCGGCCTTCTCCTTGGCGGCCGCCTCCTCGACCGAGCGCTTCACCTTGCTCAGGCTTTGCCTTATCACGTTGCATTGGCTGCGGACGGACATCTTGTAGAACGCCGCGGCGATCACGAAAAACCCCACCAGGCCGAGCAGGAAAAAGTCGGCGAGCCCGAAATCAATGAGCTTCCGGCCGATGTCGAGCGTCACGTCCATCGCGGGGGGCTCACTCCTGGGGGACCCAGTCCGAGGCGCGGAAGTAGCGCGCGGCCGGGTCCTGCGTGTAGAACGCCTTCACTTCCTGGTAGAGCTTGACCTTGTCCTGAAGCTGGGAAGTTTGCAGGTCCTGATCCAGGTTGGTCACCTGGGCCTGGAGCTGGGAGATGACGGCCAGCTGGCTGGGGATCAGCTTATCGCGCACCTTCCCGGCCGCCTCCTCCAGCTTCTTCACGGAGCCTTGGAGCCCCTCGAGCTGCTGGTGGGCGTTGTCCTCCTCCCGCCGGAGCTCCTCCTTCCTCGAAGCCTCCAGGGCGAAGATGCGGATGGTCCACCAGAGCACCCCCAGGGTGAGGAACACTTCCAGGGTCACGCGGATTTCGACAATGTAGCCGGCCACGGCCAGTTCCAAGGCTTGAGGGGACGAAGGGCGGAAACCCGACCGGAGCCCGGTGCCGCATGACCCCAGCGCTTCTCCCGCCGGCCGGGCTCCTGCTCCCGGGTGGTGCGGGGGCACCCGAAGGTGCCGCGATCATGGGTTCTCCGGGCGCAACCCATTGTATCCCCATCCCTCCCGGATGCCAACCTGAGCGATCGGCCCCCCGGCGGGGGCATGGCGGCCGGGGAGGTTGGCCCCCGGGGGATTTCGGGGTAATCTGCCCGGGTTCGTTCCCTGGTGGCAAGCCGGGAGGAGCGCCATGAGCCAGGTCCCGCTGGATGCCCCCGTCGAGGTCCGGGCCGAGAAGTTCCGGGGGGTGCTGGAGGACGCGCGCGCCGCGGCCTACCGGGCCCTCCAGGAGACCGCCCGGGAGTATCCGCCCGCCGAGGCCCCCCCCGTGCGCAAGCCCCGCCTGACCGAGGGGGGCCGGAGCCTGGTCGCCATGGTCCGGGGCCGGAGCCGGGCCGAGGCCGTCCGCCTGGCCGTGGAGCTCCTGGGGGGCGTCCGCCGCGCCCTCGACCCCCCGGGGCCCGTCCTCCTCAAGCCCAACTTCAACTCGGCCGACCCCTTCCCGGCCTCGACCCACCCCGACCACCTCCAGGCCGTCGTGGACCTCCTGCGCGAGGCGGGGCTCGCCGAGATCGCCCTCGGCGAGATGGGGGGCCTCCTCTCCCTCCCCGCCCGGGACAACTTCGAGCGCTGGGGCATGGCCGCCTTCGAGGCCCGCAACGGGGTCGAGGTGCTCCGCTTCGACGAGGAGCCCTGGGTGCGGGCCCGGGTGCCCGGGGCCGTCCGCTGGGGGGGCGAGATCCACTGCATCGGGCGGCTCCTGCGCCCGGGCCAGCACGTCGTGAGCCTCCCCACCATGAAGAGCCACGGCGGCGGCCCCCGCTTCAGCCTCTCCCTCAAGAACGGCTACGGCTTCGTCCACCCCCGCGACCGCGTGCGCGCCCACTGGGTGCCCCAGATGGCCGAGATGATCATGGAGTCGAACCTCCTCTACACCCCGAGCCTCGTCGTGCTGGACGGAACCAAGTGCTGGATCGCGGGGGGGCCTTACACCGGGGAGGAGCGGACCTCCAACGTCGTCATCGCCGGGGACGACCGGGTCGCCGTGGACGTGGTGGGGGCCTCGGTCGTCCGGGCCATGGGGGCGCCCCTGCTCAAGGACTACCCCATCTGGAGCCACCGCCAGATCCGCCGCGCCGCCGGGCTCGGCCTCGGCGCCCGGGGGCCCGAGGAGGTCAAGATTCTTTCCGGGGACACGACGAAGAGCGCCGATTTCCCCGCCCTCGTCCGGCAGGTCCAGGCCTTCGTGGACGAGGGAGACCCGGACCGGAGGCCCTGAGGGGTTTCCCGGCCCGATTCGTTGACTTGGGGGGGCCAATCCGCTAGATTTCCGCCTCGCTCCGCGCGAGCGGGGCGTCCCAGATCATGGAGTCCCCAAGCGGCAGGCCGCTCGGGGTCCCCCGTGGGGCTGTAGCTCAGCTGGGAGAGCGCATGACTGGCAGTCATGAGGTCAGGGGTTCGATCCCCCTCAGCTCCACCATTCGGCGCCGCCGGGGCGGGTGAAATTTCACCCGCCCCGTTCTCGCTCATGGCGGGCCGCCGCCAGCGAGCGGCTGCACGGGGCGCGCCGAAGCCGCCCCGCGCGCTCCCGCCCCCCGCCCCTTCGCCCCCCGGCAGGACGGTGACTGATTGGCAGGCGACATCCATCCCAACCTGCTCGCGCTCCTCTCCGCCCTCTTCATCGCCGCCGCACGCATGCTCTACCAGAGCGCCCTCGGGCGCATCAGCCCGGACGCCGTCACCGTCCTCGTGAACTTCGTCTCCGTCCTCTTCGCCTCGGCCTTCTACCGGATGGGCGCCGGGGCGGACCGCTGGCCCCTCCAGGGGCTCCTCTGGTTCGCCCTGGTCGGCTTCATCGGCTCCTTCTCCGGCCGCTACCTGAGCTTCGTCTCCCAGCGGCTCGTGGGCGCCGCCCGTACCTCCATCGTCATCCAGTCCATGCTCGTCTGGTCCACCCTCCTCGCCGTCCTCTTCCTCGGGGAGCGCCTGACCGCCCCGGTCGCCGCCGGCTCCCTCCTGATCCTGGCCGGGGGCGTGGCCCTCGTCTCGGAGCGGGGCGGGGAGCGCCGGGGCATCCCCTGGCTCCACTACCTCGTCCCGCTCGCGGCGGCCTTCACCTTCGCCCTGACTTTCCTCATCCGGCGCTGGGGCCTCGCCTGGATCCCCTCCTCCGCGCTGGGGATGGGGGTGGCCAACGGGACCTCGCTCGTCCTGATGACGGCCGTCCTCTCCCTCCCGGGCGGGCGGAGCGTCCGGCGCTGGGACCGCCGCGGGACCGGGGTTGCCGTGCTGGGGGGGATGTGCAACGCGTTCTCGGCCTTCTGCTTCTGGAGCGCCATTCAGTACGGCGAGGTCGTCCAGGTGGTGCCCATCAACCGGCTCTCCGTCCTCTTCGTCATCGCGCTCTCGTGGATGTACTTCCGGAAGGAGGAGGCCGTCACCTGGCGGGTGGCCGCGGGGGGCGCCTCCTCCGTCGCCGGGGCGGTCCTCATTGCCGCCGGGAGGTGAGCCCCCTCAGTTCCGCTCCTTCCCCTTGCCGTGCCGCTCCCGGGCGGCCCGGATCCTCTTGAATCGGCGGAATCCGGAATCCGGAAATCCAGCGGGTCAGGACGCGGGAATGCGTTGGTTGCCCTCTTTCCGGGGGCCTGCTAGAGTGGAGTCTGCTTTCCGCCGCACCGGTTGCGGGCCGGAGGGCGTTGTTGGGCATGCGGATTGAGTGAAGTTTCCTGCCAGATAGCGGGAAGTTCTCCCTTCCTGGAAGAGACCCCATTCATCGGCATCACCCGGTTCTTTCCTGAGAAGGAGAAAGCATGTCGAGCGGAACGGTGAAGTGGTTCAGCGACGCCAAGGGCTACGGGTTCATCACCCAGGACGACGGTGCGCCGGATGTGTTCGTCCACCACACGGCCATCCAGGCCGAGGGCTTCAAGAGCCTGAGCGAGGGCGACAAGGTCACCTTCGACGTGGGCCAGGGGCCGAAAGGCCCCCAGGCCTCGAACGTGAAGAAGAGCGCCTAGTTCAAGCGCTTCGAGGCGCTGGCGGAAGCGGCGGCCGGGAGACCGGCCGCCGCTTTTATTTTGGGCGCCTCCGCCGCCGCCGGGGCGATCCTGCTTGCCGCCGGGAGGCGAGTCCCCTCAGTTCCGCTCCTTCCCCTTGCCGTGCTGCTCCCGGGCGGCCCGGATCACCCCTTCGAGCTTGGCCGCCAGGGCGTCGTGGCCCCCCCGCCGCCGGAGCTCCTTCAGCACCAGCTCGGCCACGGCGGCCATGTCCTTCATCGGCTTCCGCGGCATGGGTGAGCTCCACGATTCCGGACTGGCAGGGAGGGCGGGGATGACCCGCTAGCGCCCCCGGTCGTAGTCCGCCCAGGTGGCGGGGGAAACTTCCTGGGCCTCGACGCGCCAGGCGACGGCGCCCTCGCAGGCCGGGCAGAGAGTGATGAAGCGGGCCTCGGGGTCCTCTTCCCCCTCGTCGCGGAAGACCTTGAGGCACTTGCGGCAGTGCACCCGCCCACAGGCCGTGCAGGCGTTGGGCCGCGCGACGCGGAACCGCAGGCCGCAGGCCGGGCACTCGGACAGTTCCATCCCCCCTCCTCCGCGCGGGCGCCGCGGCGGGCAGTGTAGCCCGTCTTTCCGCCTCTTCACCACTTCCGCTCCCCGAGGGGGGGCGCGCGGGATGTCCGGGGGGCGATAGGGAGGGGCCGGCTGCCTGCCGCCGCCAGGAACTAGGCGGCTTCCTTGAGGGCGGCGATGATCGCGAGGACGGCTTTCTCGGCGTCGGCGAAGAACATCAGGGTGTTGTCGGCGGCGAAGAGCGGGTTGGGGATGCCGGCGAAGCCCGGGCTCAGGCTCCGCTTGATCACCACCACGGTGCGGGCCTTTCCCACTTCGAGGATGGGCATCCCCGCGATGGGGCAGGCGCTGTCGGTGCTCGCCATCGGATTGACCGTGTCGTTGGCCCCGATCACCATCACCACGTCGGTCTGCTCGAAGGTCGGGTTGATCTGGTCCAGTTCCTTCATCTTGTCGTAGGGGACCTCCGCCTCGGCGAGCAGGACGTTCATGTGGCCGGGCATCCGGCCCGCGACGGGATGTATGCCGTACTCCACCACGACACCGCGCTTCTCGAGCAGGTTGGCGAGGTCCCGCACGGCGTGCTGGGCCCGGGCGACCGCCATCCCGTAGCCGGGAGTGATGACCACGCGCCGGGCCGCGTCGAACACCATGGCCAACTCCTCGGCCGTGGTCGCCTTGATCCTCCCCTCGTAGATTTCGTCGGCGCTCTTGATCGTCCCCTCGGCCGCCTCGAAGCCTCCGGTGAGGACGTTGACGAGGGAGCGGTTCATGGCTTTGCACATGATCTGGGTCAAGATGATCCCGGATGCGCCCACCAGCGAGCCCGTGATGATGAGGGCGTTGTTCGCCAGGACGAAGCCGGTGGCCGCGCCGGCGAGGCCCGAGTAGGAGTTCAGGAGGCAGATGGCCACCGGCATGTCCGCTCCCCCGATGGGAAGGGTGAGCATGATGCCCAGGACGGACGCGGCGAGCACCATCAGCCAGTAAGAGCTCACGGCCCAGGAGGGCGCGAGGACGATCAGGGAGCCCAGGATCAGCGACACGACGAAAAGGGCGAGGTTCAGGACTTGGTGGAAGGGGAGCTGGACTGACCCCCCCATGACGATCCCCTCCAGCTTGCCGTACGCCACCAGGCTGCCCCAGAAGGTGACTCCGCCGATGATCCCGGAGGCCACGGTCGCGGCCTGGAGCTGGCCTTCGGGGACCCCGGCGACCACCTGCGTCGCGATCATGGAGGCG
The DNA here is from genome assembly GCA_001790955.1 of Candidatus Tectomicrobia bacterium RIFCSPLOWO2_12_FULL_69_37. GTDB lineage: Bacteria > UBA8248 > UBA8248 > UBA8248 > UBA8248 > 2-12-FULL-69-37. The sequence goes on along the minus strand of MGDP01000149.1, from coordinate 12,603 downwards.
CCGGCGACCAGGACGGACGCGCCCCCGCCGAAGCCGTTCAGGAGGGCTACCATCTGGGGCATCGCCGTGATGCGGATCATCAGCGCCAGCACGGCCCCGGCCACGCCGCCGACCACCAGGCCCGCAGCGATGAACTCGAAGCGGACGATGTTGTGGTCCAGGAACGTCAAGACAATGGCGAGGAGCATCCCGACGCTGCCGACGACGTTCCCCCGGACGGCGGTGCGCGGGTGGCTCAGCTGCTTGAGCCCGAAGATGAAGCAAACGGCGGCGGCGAGATAGCCGAGCTTGATGAGGACGGGCGTCAAGGACTTATTCCTTTCTCTTGAACATCCGCAACATGCGGTGGGTGACCAGGAAGCCGCCCACCACGTTGATGGTGCCGAATACGACGGCGACGAAAGCCAGCAGATGCGTCGCCGTCCCTTCTTGCACGCCCGCGAAGACCAGGGCGCCCAGCACGGAGATGCCCGAGATGGCGTTCGAGCCGGAGGTGAGGGGGGTGTGGAGGATGGGGGGCACCTTGGTGATGACCTCATAGCCGACCCACAGGGCCAGGACGAATATCGTCACCGAGGTGATGATCGCTTCCATGAGCTTTTCTTCTCCTCTACGCGGCCGGGGCGGCCGGGAGGCCGAGCGCCTCGCGCACCCTGGGGTTCACGACCTCGCCCCCCCGGGTCACGAGGGTTTCCCTGCAGATTTCGTCTTCCGGGGAAACCTGGACCGCCCCGTCCTTGAACAGGTGAAGGAAAAAGGCCGAGATGTTCTTCGCGTACAGCTGGCTCGCCGTGTGGGGGACCTCGGAGGCGAGGTTGCGGGCGCCGCAGATGCGCACCCCGTTTCGCTCGACGGTCTCGCCCGGAACCGTGACGGCGCAGTTCCCCCCCTGCTCGGCCGCCAGGTCCACGATGACGGAGCCCGGTCCCATCCTGGCCACGATCTCCCCGGCGATCAGGACCGGCGCCTTCTTTCCGGGGACGGCCGCGGTCGTGATGACCACGTCGCTCTTGGCCACGGCGTCCCCCAGCAGCTCCTGCTGCTTCCGGTAGAACTCGGCGCTTTGGGCCTTGGCGTAGCCGCCGCTGTCGGCGGCGTCGGCGGTCTCCAGGGGCAGCTCGACGAACTTCGCCCCCAGGCTCTCGACCTCGAGCTTCGCGGCGGGGCGGATGTCATACGCCTGGACCAAGGCCCCGAGGCGCCGCCCCGTGGCGATGGCCTGCAAGCCGGCCACCCCCGCCCCCACCACGAGCAGGCGGGCCGGGGTGACGGTCCCGGCCGCGGTCATCATCATCGGGAAGAGGCGGCCGAACATGCCGGCGGCCAGCAGGACGGCCTTGTACCCCGAGACGGTCGCCATCGAGGAGAGGGCGTCCATGCTCTGCGCGCGGGTGATCCGCGGGATGAGTTCGAGGGCGAACGCGGTCACCTTCCGCCTGGCCAGCTCCTGCATCTGCGGGAGCGAGGTGAGAGGCTCGGCGAAGCCGATGAGGACCTGCCCGTCCCGGAGCAAGCCGTAATCGGAGGCGCCGGCTTCGGGATTGGCCCCCACGGTCCGAACCTGGAAAATGACGTCGGAGGATGAGAACACGTCCGCCCGGGAGGGAAGGACCCGGGCCTTCGCCTTTTTAAATTCGGCGTCGGGGAAGCCGGCCTGCGCCCCGGCTCCCGTCTCGATGACGACCTCGGCCCCCTTCTTCGCCAGGGCCGGGATAGCGCCCGGGACCAGCGCGACCCGGCGCTCGCCGGGGTACGATTCCTTCGGGACTCCGATAATCATGGTTCCTCTCAGGTGACGGAGCCGCAGCGCCGCCCTAGTGATCCCACGGGAGCCGCATGCGGTGCGTCAGCAGATGGGCCTCGGAGGATGTGTTGTCCGACTCGACGGCCAGGGCGGACTCATGGGTGAACCCTTGCCCCCGGGCGAACAGATCCAGCGAATGGCTCCCGAGGAAGTAGGCGTCGAAGGGGAACTTGTCCACGTGCACCGCGCTGCAGACCTCCTTCAGGTATTCCCGGCAGTCATGGCACACCTGGACCCTCAGCGAGGGCTCATCCACCGGACCGAGGAGATCCAGGCGCCTCCGGTCCTCGTTGAGGCAGCAGCTGCACTGGTGCCTCTGGAGGGGCCAGAGGGTCCCGCAATTCAAGCACCACAGGGTGCGGCTCGTCTCCCCGGGGTCAACATGAGCCATCGCGGGCCAGTGCCCGCAAATCGGGCAGAAGCCCTTCCGCCAGTCTCGCCAGTCGAAGAAGTCGATGTCCTCTCGCAGGTGGCGGGCCGCCCGGACGCGGAAAAGCCGGGCGAGATAGACCCCCCAGAACGTCGCCAAATCCTCTTCCATGCCATGTTCGCGGACGATGTCCAGGAACCGATCCCCCCGGTTCCGGAAAACCGTCGTGACGAACTCCCGGGCGTCCAGTCTCCCGGAGGAGAATACCATCCGGATGTGAGCCAGGTCCCTCTTGCGGACCGGGAGGTGGCTGCCGAAGAGTTCGAGGAGCTGGAAGGCGGCCCTCTCGCACATCTTTTTGCCGAACTGATACTTGAAGGCGTGCAGCAGGTATCTTCCGTCCGCCAGATGGCCCGCGACGGCGCCGCGGGAATCGTCGGAGGGCTCCTCGATGAAGATCCTCTCATTGTCGAAATGGGCGCGGAAATTCCGGAAGGAGTCGGCGAAGGCCTCGAACCGGCGGACCTCTCGCTCGATAACCCGGCCCGAGGAGGAGGTCTTCGCGCTGCTCATCTTCATCCCTTCAGGATGGGCGGGCGCTCCCGCCGCCGGGAATTCGAGCCGGCTCCGGGCCGCACCCGCGCGGGGCCGAGGGCTCCTCTCGGGCAGTCTGCCCGGAGCGAGCATGATTTTGCAATTCATCTGCCAAACAGACGGGAGGTCAAGAAGAGCGGGGTCTGAAATCCCTTTGAAAACAAAGGCCAAAAAGATCGAAAAGACTCCCCGTGGGAGAAAGCGAATCGGCCGGCCGGCCAAGATGGGACATGTTGAAGAGAATGCGGGGCATATTGCCCCATCTCTTGCCGCTTTCCTCCTCCTCGATTTTTCAAGGCCTGCCCGGATGCTCTTCGGGAGAGCGCCGGCTACTTCAACACCTCGAACTCGAAGCGCATGTCGTTGGCGGGGAACATCCAGCAGAAGTGCTTCTCGTAGGCCCACGGGGAGAAGAGGCAGATGAGGCGGGGGATGAGGGAGATGAGGGAGCGGCCGAAGACGAAGCGGAAGGCCCGCTGGCGGAAGAGGGGCCGGGTGTAGGCGCCCCCCCGGGTGGGGTGGTCGGTGAAGCTGATGAAGGTGCGGCTGGTCGGGTGGAGGTGGTGCACCGGGTCGCTCCAGGAGTAGATGCTCGAGACGTGGGCGACGGTGAGGACGAAGCGGGCCCCCGGCTTGGCCACCCGGTGGATCTCCTCCATGACGGGCACGATGTTCCGGAAGTGGTCCACCACCTGGAGGGCGTGGACCTCGTCGAAGGCGTCGTCCCGGAAGGGGAAGTGGCGGACCTTCCGCCGGTCCACGTCCAGGTCGGCGCAGACGTGGGGCTTCGTCTGGGGGCGGATGTCCACCCGCACCGCCCCGGGGAGCTGCTTCCAGCCTGACCCCACGTCGAGAATCCGGGCCACCCGTCACCTCCCAGGGAAAGCCGCCGGCGCGGGGGGCATTCTAGCATCCCCGATCGGAGGTCAAGGCAGCTCGTGCGCCTCGCCGTAGGCGGGGACGGCGGTGGGCCAGCCGAGGCGCTCCCGGATGGCTTCCCCGAGGGCGCGCGATGCGCCCTCCTCCCCGTGGGTGAGGAAGACTTGGCGGGGGGCGCCGCCGTCCAGCCAGCGCAGGAGGTCTTCCTGGTCCCCGTGGGCGCTGATGCCGCTGATCTGGCGGACCGCCGCCCGCACCGGCCAGCGCTTGCCGTGGATTCGCACCTCTGGCTCCCCGTCCAGGATCTGGCGGCCGAGGGTGCCCTCGCCCTGGTAGCCCACGAAGAGGATGGTGCTCTCGGGCCGGCCGATGTTGGCCTTGAGGTGGTGCTTGATGCGGCCCCCCGTGCACATCCCCGAGGGGGACATGATGATGCCGGGCCCCTCGTGCTTGTTCAGCTTCTTGGACTCTTCCGCGTCGCGGATGAACTGGAGGCCGGGGAAGCGGAAGAGGCCGGTGCCGCCCTCGACGGCGCAGCGGATGTCCGCCTTCAGGTAGCGGCAGTGCCGGCGGAAGACCTGGGTGACGTCGGTGGCCATCGGGCTGTCCACGTAGACGGGGAGCTGAGGGATGCGGCCCTCCCGCAGCAGGCCCCCGAGGTAGTAGACGAGCTCCTGGGCCCGCTCCATGGCGAAGGTGGGGATGACGAGGTTCCCCCCGCGCCGGGCGGCCTCCCGGACCACCTCGGCGATCTGATCCCGGACGGGGGCCGCCTCGCGGTGGTCCCGGCCGCCGTAGGTGGACTCGAGGACCACGTAATCCGCCTCCTCCATCCCCTCGGGCGGAGGGATGATAGGGGGCTCCCACTGGCCCAGGTCGCCCGAGAAGAGGACGCGGCGGGCGCGGCCCCCCTCCTCGGCCTCGACCAGCACCGAGGCGGAGCCCAGGATGTGCCCCGCCTCTTGGAAGGTGACGGCCGCCTTTCCGCCCAGCTCGACCCGCTCGCCGAACTCCACCCCCCGGAAGAGGGAGGCGGCCGTTTTCGCTTCCTCCTGGGTGTAGAGGGGGATGAGGGGATGGGGGCCCTCGCGCTTCTCCTTGGCGTGGCGCCTGCGCTTGGTCTCGACTTCCTCTTCCTGGATGCGGCCGGCGTCCAGCAGGACGAGCCCGGCCAGGTCGGCGGAAGGCTCCACCGTAAGGATCGGCTTCCGGTAGCCCTGGGCCACGAAGCGGGGGATGAGCCCCACATGGTCGAGGTGGGCGTGGGTGACGAGGACGCAGTCGAGCGAGCCGGGGGGGACGGGCGGATCCTCCCAGTTCCGGCCGAGGAAGGCCCTTTCCTGGAAGAGCCCGCAGTCGATCAGGATGCGCAGCCCGCCCGCCTCGAGCAGGTAGCGCGAGCCCGTCACCTGGCGGTTCGCCCCGAGAAATTGGATCCGCATGAACACCTCCCGGTGAAGCTCGCCGCCATCATGGAAGGGATCGGGCGCGGGCTCAAGCGGCGGGGGGCTGCGTGCCAGGACAGGAGCGGTGGAGCGGCTAACGGATGGCGGATCGGCGCGGCGGGCTCAGCCGGCCTTCTTGTCCGGCGATTCCTCCTCGGGGGCCTTGCCGCCTCCCTCCTCCGGGGGCTCGGCGCGCTGGCTCTCCAGCTGGCTGTCGGCCTTCAGGAGCTTTTCGGCGAGCTGGTTGGCGATGTACTCGAGGACCTTGTAGGAGAGGCCCGGCATCTTCCGGTTGAGGATGTCGTGGGGGACCACCAGGAGAATGGTATCCGCCGCCGCCCGGGCGGAGGCGCTCCGGGGCACGTCCTTCCTGAGGAGGCCCACCTCGCCGAAGCACTGGCCCTCCCCCACGTGGCCCAGCACCTTTCCTTTCCGGTAGACGGCGATCCGGCCGGCGAGGACGATGTACCAGTAGCCCTCGCGCTCTCCCTCCTCGAAGATGACGTCGCCGGGCTTGTAGTTTTGGCGCTCGCACAGCCGGAGGAAGGTGACCATCTCCTCCTCGCTCAAGTTGGCGAAGAGAGCGTAATTCTTCTTGAGCTTGGCGGACAGGACGCCCAACGAGAGGTTGCGCTCCTGGGCCTTCGAGGCCTTGGGCGCGGCGGCGGGCGGGGGTACGGGCTCGGGGGTTTCGGGCAAAGGGGCCTCTCGTCCCGGGCGGGCTGAAACCGCGCCAATTCTACCAGAAAATTGCAGAATGCGACAAGAAATTGCGGGCCGGGTGAAACGGCTCCCGGGAGGAGGGTCACTCGGCCGTCAGGCCCCTCAGCCAGGCCCAGAGGTATCCCACGCGCTCGTAGACGACGGTTTCTGATCCGCCCAGCGCAGCAGTCGAAGGGAAGAAGTCCCGCGGACCGAGGGAGGCGCGCGGGACGACGGAGTGGTCCGTGGGGGCGGGGATGGGGCGCAGCCCTTGCCCGCGGAAGAGGGCTATCGACCGGGGCATGTGGACGGCCGAGGTCACCAGGATGAAACGGTCCTTGCCCACGAACCGTGGGGCGGCGCGCGCCTGGCTCTCGGTGTCGAGGGTCTCCGGTTCGAGCACGATGAGGGAGGGGTTCACCCCGAGGTGGCGGGCGACGTCCGCCATCGTCTCCGCCTCGCTGGGGGGTCCGCTGGTGCTCCCCCCGGAGAGGATGAGCCGGCTTCCCGGCAGGAGGCGCTGGAGGCGTATGCCTTCGGCCAGGCGGACGAGGCTGGTGTCGGAAAGATGGCTCGTGGGCGGGAGGCGCGGATCCTTATGCTGGCCCCCTGACAGGACGAAGACCCAGCGGACGGGCTCCCCCTCCCGGCCGTCGGAGTAGGCGGGCTTGAGGGGGTCCAGGAGGGGCGGGTAGCGCTGCTCCAGGGCGGCGACCATCGGGTCCGAGACCGCGTGGAAGCTCAGGGCGGCGAGGAGCGCGGTTCCGGCCAGGAGGAGGGCCCTCGCCGTCTTCTGTCTCCTCGAGAACCAGAGGAGGACATGGCCCAGGATCAGGAGGCCCACGCAGATGGTCAGCGGAAGGATGAAGGGAGTGAGAATCTTCTTCAGCAGGAACATGGAGCCCCTCCCAGTGCGAGAGGCGGGCGGGCTGGGCGAGGACGGACGAAAAAAGGGGCCGGCGGGCCCGGCCCCTCGGATATCCTGGTGCGCGTGGCAGGAGTCGAACCTGCGGCACCCAGCTCCGGAGGCTGGTGCTCTATCCTCTGAGCTACACGCGCAAGCCGCCCCTCCGGCCAGCGCCGGCGGAATCGAGGCCGCTGCAATCTACTCCATCGCCACCGGCGGGGCAATGGCGGCGATGGCCCGCTAGAGGCGGGCGTGGGAGCTGTCGCAGTAGGGGGCGCCCCCGGTGTGCTTGCACCCGCAGAAATAGACGGTCTCGCCGGCCTTCAGGTCCACCAGGAGGGGGCGGAACTCGCTCCCCCGGTGGGACCCGTCGCAGAAGGGCTGCTTGGCGCTCTTTCCGCACCGGCACCAAGCCACCTTTTCATCCTTTTGCGCGGTATATTCGTAGGGTCCTTTCTGGGCCACGACGGGTTCAGCCATGCGGGAGGTCTCCTTTCGCGGTTGCCGGGGCCGGAAGCGGCGCGGATGAACCGTCCGGGGATTCTAGAGGGTCCGGCCGAAGGAGCGCAAGATGAGGAAAGTTCCGCAGGTCCGAAATCGCAAGGGCGGCTCGGCCATGGGAGGAGAGGCCGGGGGGCGGGCCATCGGCCGCGTGCTGGGCCGCCTCGCGAAGGCCTATCCGGACGCGGAATGCGCGCTTCACTACCGCGACCCGCTCCAGCTCCTGGTGGCCACCATCCTCTCGGCCCAGTGCACCGACGCCCGGGTCAACATGGTGACTCCCGCTCTCTTCCGGGCGTTCCCGGGCGCCCGGGCCCTCGCGGAGGCGGACCCGGGCGAAGTCGAGCGGCTCATTCGCTCGTGCGGCTACTTCCGCCAGAAGGCCAGGTCCATCCAAGCCTGCTGCCGGGCCGTGGCCGAAGAGCACGGGGGGGAGGTGCCCCGCACCCGGGAGGAGCTCACCCGCTTCGCGGGGGTGGGGCGGAAGACCGCCAACGTCGTCCTCAACGAGGCGTTCGGCGTCCCCGCCATCGCGGTGGACACCCACGTGCTCCGCGTCTCCAACCGCCTGGGCTGGGCGCAGACGCAGGACCCGTCCAAGGTGGAGCTCGAGCTCCTGGAAATAACGCCCAAGCGCTGGTGGGGCCGGGTGACCCTTCTCCTCATCCATCACGGGAGGCGCTGCTGCGCGGCGCGCAAGCCCCGGTGCGGGGCCTGCCCCGTCCTCGCCGATTGCCCCTATGGACGGAGGGAGGCGGGCTCTTCCTGATGTGAAGCGCGGGGCCTAGCGCGAAGGGGGGGCGGAGGGCGCCGCGGGAGCGGGCGCCGGGGGCTTCGGAGACACTTCCCTGGGAGAGGGCCCCGGCTTCGGAGGAGCCTTCGCCGCGGGCTTGGGGGCGCTCCGGGCGGCGCGGGGGGCAGGCACGCGGATGGATTGGCCGGCCTGGATCAGGCTCGGGTGCTCGATCCGGTCGCGGTTGAGGCGCACGAGGGTGGCGACCGTGGTTCCGTACCGCTTGGCGATGCGGGCGAGGGTCTCTCCCCGCTGGACGCGGTGGATGCGGAAGGGCTCGCGCGGCGGCGCGGGCGTCCGTCTGGGGGCCTGGGCGGAGGAGGGGCGGCTCGCCGTGGACCTGGCCGGGGGGCGCCGGTCGTTCGTGGCCCTCGCCCGCGGGGGAGCGGGAACGAGGATCTCCTGCCCCGGCTCGATCAGGCTCGGATGCTCGATGCGCTCGCGGTTCATGCGCGCGAGGACCGCAAGGCTGGTCCCGTGCCGGGCGGCGATGGTGGAGAGGGTGTCCCCCGCCCGGACGCGGTAGGTGCGGCCCGGGGGCTCCCTCCGCGGCGCGGGTGAAGCGGGCCTCTCCCGCGGGGCCGGGCGGGCGGGCTCTGGCCTGGGCGCCGCCGCGGCCTCGCGCCGGGCGGGAGGCGCGGGGCTCTTCTCGCGGGGGGGCGCCTCGGGTTTCTTGCCGGCGACCGGCACCTCCCTCGCCTCGCGGCGGGGCCCGAAGCCCTCGGCGGGCGTCTTGCCGCCGCCGGGGGGGGACTTCCCCTCGGGGGGCGGGGCGGCGGCCGTGGGGCCCTCGCTCTTGGCCCGCTCCTGGACCCGCGAGAGGAACTCGTTCGAGCCCCCCTCCTTCGCGTAAAAATCGTCGAGGCTGTAGCCGACCTGCACCGAGGCCGGGTTGAGCCGCAGGGCCAGCTTCAGCTCCTCCTGCGCCGCCTGGGGCCTCCCCTCGGCCTCGAAGATGGCCGCAAGATAGATGTGGGGCAGGGCGAGCTTGGCGTTCAGGCGGACGGATTCCTGGAGCGCCTTTCTCGCTGGCTCGCGCTGCCCCTGCTCCTGGAGGAGGGCGCCCAGGAAGAAGTGGGCCTCGGCCATGCGGGGGTTGGCGCGGATGGCATTTTGGAAGGAGTCGACGGCCTGGCCGCGCTCCTGGGCCCGCGCCTGCGTGACCCCCAGGTTGTAGAGCGCCGCGGCGCCCCCCGGGTCGAGCTCGACGGCGCGCCTGAAGTGGGTGAGGGCCTCGGCGTCCTTCTTCTCCTTCCAGGAGAGGACGCCCAGATTGTAGTGGACCTCGGGCAGGTGGGCGCCGTCCCGCAGGGCCTGCTGGAAGGACTTGCGGGCCCCGCTGGGGTTCTTCTGGTTGAACTGGATGATGCCCATCCGCACGTTGGCGGCGGGATTGTTCGGGCAGATGTCCAGGGCGCGCTGGACGTAGGTCACGGTGAGGGGGCTTTCGTCGCCCAGCTCGTTCGCCTGGCGGACGATGTAGGAGGCGCGGTCGCAGCGCTCCTTCTGGGCGGAGGTTGCTTCCTCGCTGGGCTTGGGGCCCATCTTGAGGCCTTCGGCGGGCTTGCCCGGGACGACGGGGCGGGGCCCCGAGGGCTGGATCAAATCCGGCGGGATGGTCGGGACCTGCGGCGGGGGAGAGGCGGGTGCTCCCGCGCGTCCGGCGGGAGGGGCGGCGGGGCCCGCCCACGCTCCCGCGCCCAGGCTCAATCCCGCCGCCCCGGCGCAGAGCGCCAGGAGCGCCAGCCGGAAGCGGCCGCCCACGAAACGGCCCTGCATGCGACGGCCCCCCTGCGGCGGCGGGCGGAGACGGCCGCGGAGTCGAATCCGCACAACCGGATTATCGTACCTGTTCGGGCGGGCTGTCCGCAACAGGATTCGCGGAGGATCGGTCCCTCCACCAGTCCCGGATCGCCTCGGCCAGGCCGGGCCGGCTGCGGTCCTCGTAGGCGTAGCGCACCCGGTGGACGGGGTGGGGGATTCGGATGAGGCGGCCGAGGTCCACCGGCGTCCCGAGGACGACGGCCTCGCAGGCCGCCGCGGCCAGGGTTTCCTCCATCTCCCGCAGCTGCTCCTCGCCGTAGCCCACGGCGGGGAGCACGGGGCCGAGCCAGGGATAGCGCCGGTAGGCCTCCCGGAGGGAGCCCCGGGCGAAGGGCCGGGGGTCCACGATCCGGGCGCCGGCGGCTTGGGCCGCGAGCCAGCCCGCGCCGTGGGGCATCTCCCCGTGGGTGACGGTGGGCCCGTCCTCGACGACGAGGACGGGGCGGCCCCGCAGCTCCCCGGCGCGGTCGAGGGCGAGGGGCATGGCCGCCTCGATGACGCGGGCGCGGGGGTTCGCCTCCTCGACCGAGCGGCGCAGGGCCTCGACGGCCCCGGGCGTGGCCGTGTCCGTCTTGGCCAGGATGACGATGTCCGCCATGAGGAGGTTCGCCTCGCCCGGGTGGTAAGTTCTCTCGTGCCCGGGGCGGAGGGGGTCCGCCAGGGTGATGTGGAGGTCGGGCGCGAAGAAGGGGAAGTCGTTGTTGCCGCCGTCCCAGAGGATGACGTCCGCCTCCGCCTCCGCCGCCCGGAGGATGGCCTCGTAGTCCACCCCGGCGAACACCGTCCCCCCGCCCTCGACGTAGGGGGCGTACTCCTCGCGCTCCTCGACGGTGCAGCGGGCGGCGTCCAGATCGGCGAAGGAGGAGAAGCGCTGGAGGCGCTGGCGGATGAGGTCCCCGTAGGGCATGGGGTGGCGCACCGCCGCCACCGTGAGCCCCATCTCCCTCAGGCGGGCGAGGAGGAAGCGGCTGGCCGGGCTCTTGCCGCAGCCGGTGCGCACGGCGGTGACGGCGACGACGGGCCTGCGGCTCTTGAGCTGGGTCTCCCGGGGGCCGAGGAGGACGAAGCTGGCCCCCGCGGCGAGCGCCCGGCTCGCGCGGTGCATCACGTCGAGGTGGGAGATGTCGCTGTAGGAGAAGGCGACCTCGGCCACCGCGTTCTCCCGGATGAGCCGCTCCAGCTCCTCCTCGGGGAAGATGGGGATGCCCCCGGGGTAGAGCGGGCCCGCGAGCTCGGGCGGGTACCGGCGGCCCTCGATGCGGGGGATCTGGGCGGCGGTGAAGGCGACGACGCGGCGGGCGGGATCCCGGCGGTAGCGGACGTTGAAGTTGTGGAAGTCCCTGCCCGCCGCCCCCATGATGACGACCGCGAGGGGCTCGTTCACGGCGCGGCTCCGGGGGGCCGCTTCAGGGCTTGGGCGCGGGGACGGCGGCCTGCGGGGCGGCGTAGCCGGGGAAGGAGCGCAGGACCCGATCGAGGCCGTTGCGCGCCAGCATGTCGGAGGTCTGCCAGATGAAGCCTTCCTTCGCGTAGCGGGGGAGGAGGAGGAGGTTGTCGAGGAGGGGGATCTGCTCCTCGTTGAAGGTGGCCTCCCAGAGCACCTTCCCGTCCCTCGCGCTCACGAGGTAGACCGAGTAGGCCACCTGGGGGCCCCTCTCGCCCAGGAAGGCGCCCCCCGAGCGGTTCCGGTAGGTGGTGACGATGCCGGTGAGGACGGCGTCGAGGGCGGGCTCGCCCTCGGCCGCGGGGCCGCCCGCCCGGGCCACGGTGCCCTTGGGGAGGCCCGAGGGGGTGATTTCCAGCTGCCCCTCGAAGTACTCGCCCGGGTAGAGCATCTCCAGGTTGGTCAGGTAGGGCTGGACGGCGGCAAGGAAGCGCGACACGCGCTCCTGGAGCCAGGCGGCGTCCTGGTCCTGGTTGCGCACCCCCTCGGTCCGCCCGCCGCGCAGGCGGAACTCGAACTTGAGGTCGTCCTCCTCGTCCACCTTGGGCGGCGGCTGGACCTCGTAGCGGGTGGCGGCGGCCAGGCCCTCGTAGAAGACGCCGGCCATCCGGACCCCGGCCGCCGGGACGCCCGACTCGTTGCGGAAGGGGAGGACCGCGATGCGCCGCAGCCCGCGGCCGGCCAGCTCGGGGTGGGCCCTGGCCGAGACCCCCGAGGGCGGCTGGAAGCTCTCGAGGGGGCCCGCCGCGGAACCCCCGCACCCCCCCAGGAGGGGCCCGAACGCCAGCAGCGCGCCGGCCGCCCAAACGCTCCGTCTCACGGGGATCCCTCCCGAAAAGCCGCCCCCCCGGGCGGGCAACCCCCATCATGCCACCGGGGGGAGGCGGGGACAACCGGGCCCCATCCTTCCCATCTTGGGCCCATGTTGGGAGTGGACACGGCGGCGGCCCCCTCCCTATAATGGCCCCGCTCGATTCCTGACTACAACGGCTGGCCGAGGAGATTCCCTTTATGGCGGCGACGACTGCCCAGGCCCAGGCCCCGGGCACCCTCCTGGAGATCCGCGACCTCAGGACGCACTTCCACACCCCCGAAGGCGTCGTCAAAGCCGTGGACGGCGTGAGCTACTCCCTCAAGGCCGGCGAGACCCTCGGCGTGGTGGGGGAGTCCGGCTGCGGGAAGACGGTGACCGCCCTCTCCATCCTGCGCCTCATCCCCGAGCCCCCCGGCAAGATCGCCGGTGGCGGCATCTTCTTCGAGGGCCGGGACCTCACCAAGCTCTCCTCGGGCGAGCTCCGGAAGGTGCGCGGCAACAAGATCGCCATGATCTTCCAGGAGCC
>MGDP01000148.1 GCA_001790955.1 Candidatus Tectomicrobia bacterium RIFCSPLOWO2_12_FULL_69_37 | reverse complement strand
CCAGAAGCTGACGGGCACGGTGGACCTGGACGAGATGGGCGGGCTCATGACGCGGGCCCCCTTCTCCACCCTGCTCCTGCTGACGGGCCTCCTGTCGCTGGCGGGCATCCCGCCGCTGGCGGGGTTCTTCGCCAAGCTCTTCGTGCTCCAGGCGGGCTTCGCCCAGGGGGCCTACCTCTCCACGGGGATCGCCCTGGCGGCGGGGGTGCTCTCGCTGTACTACAATTTCACGACCTACCAGCGGCTGGCCTGGGGGGCCGCCAAGGGGAAGGTCGGCGCCGCCCCGGCGGGGATGTACGCCTCGGTGGCCTTCCTCGCCGCCTTCGCCGTCATCTTCGGCCTGGGCGTCCCCTGGCTCTACGAGTGGTCGCAGCTGGTGGCCGCCCAGCTGGCTTCGCCCGGGGCCTACATCGCGGCCATGCGCGACGCCGCCTGAGGAGGGCCCCATGCCCCTGGCCACGATCGTCTTCAGCCTGGCCGCCATCTGGATCCTGATGAAGGGGACGGGCTCGGCCGGCGACTTCTTCGTGGGCCTCCTCCTGGCCGCCCTGATCATCCGCTTCCTCCGCAAGTGCTACCACCAGGAGAAGTCCTTCCTGCGCGTGGGGCGCATCGGGCGCTTCGTCGTCAGCTTCACGCGCGAGCTGATCGTGGCGAACATCCAGGTGCTGCGGGTCGTCCTGTCCCCCCGCATCCGGATCCGCCCGGGCATCCTCGCCTACAGGACCCGGTGCCGGACGCCCTTCGGCGTCACGCTGCTGGCGAACTCCATCACCCTCACCCCGGGGACCCTGAGCGTGGACATCTCGGAGGACAGCAAGACGATCTTCGTCCACGCCCTGGACATCACCCATCCCGACGAGGTGCGCGAGGGCATCCGGCTGGGGCTGGAGGAGCCGGTGATAGGGGCCGTGGAATGATCCAGGCCGCCGTTCAGATCGGGCTCGGGATGCTCGGCCTCTCGCTGGCCCTGTGCTTCATCCGCCTGGTGAAGGGCCCGACCACCGCCGACCGGGTGGTGGCCGCCGACACCCTCGCGACGAACATCCTCGGCGTCATCGCCCTGTTCGCCATCCAGTCCGGCGAGGAGCTCTTCATCATCGCCGTCCTGGCCCTGGCGATCCTCAGCTTCGTGGGCACGGTGGTGTACGCCAAGTTCCTGGAGAGGGAGAACATCATTGAGTGAATACCTGGCGGCGGCGGTGCTCCTCATCGGCGCCTTCTTCATGCTGGTGGCGGGCCTGGGGCTCATCCGCCTGCCCGACGTCTACTCCCGCATGCACGCCGCCACCAAGGCCACCACCTTCGGCATGGGGGGCATCCTCTCGGCCGTCATCCTCTTCTTCCAGGCGGCTCATGTTGCGACTCACGCCATCCTGGCCATTTTTTTCCTGTTCCTGACGGCCCCCGTGGCCGCCCACCTCATCTCCCGGGCGGCCTACCGCAAGGGCCCCGGGCTGGCCCCGGTCACCCGGCTGGACGAATACGGACCCTATTTGGCCAGGGAGAGATCAACTTCACAGACAAAAAATGATATAAACTCCCATAATTGAGGATTGAGACAGCCCTTTTCTCATATGGAAAAGAACTCCCCGGGGGGGCTCCGCCCAGCCCTCCGACGACGGGAGGAGAGGCGAATGAACGCCCCCGAGAACGGCGGCTCCGGCTCCCCACCCCCGGGGAAGGCGCGCCCCGCCCTCATCCACGTCGTGGAGGACGACCCCCGAGACCTGTCCCTGGTCGAGCTCCTGCTGAGGCGCGAGGGCTTCACCGCCCTGGGCTTCTCGGACGCCGAGTCCTTCCTGACGCACGCCGCCAAGGAACCGCCCGACGTCATCCTCCTGGACCTCCTCCTCCCCGGGATCGGCGGCCTGGAGACCCTCGCCCGCCTCAACCAGCTCCAGCTCGACGCCCCCGTCATCCTGCTCACGGGCCAGGGGACCGCCGAGAACGCCTTCCAGGCGATGCGCCTCGGGGCCTACGACTTCATCCCCAAGCCCTTCGAGGCAGGGCGGCTGAGCGTGTCCATCCACAACGCCCTCCGGACCAAGGACCTCACGCGCGAGGTCCGCAAGCTCCAGGACGAGCTGCGGGTCCAGTTCGACTTCCGCAACCTCATCGGGGTCAGCCCCGCCATCACCCGGGTGCTCGCCAGCATCGAGCGCCTCGCGGGGAGCGACCTCCCCGTCCTCATCCAGGGCGAAGCCGGCACGGGCAAGGAGCTCGTCGGCCGGACCATCCACTACAACAGCCGGCGGGGAGAAGGGCCCTTCGTCTACCTCAACTGCGGCGACCTGCGGCCCGACCTGGTGGAGGCCGAGCTCTTCGGGTCGGCCGGGCCCGCGGGCGCGCGCCGGCCGGGGAAGTGGGAGCGGGCGAACGGGGGCACCCTCTTCCTCGACGACGTCAACGAGCTCGCCCCGCCGCTCCAGGAGGCGCTCCTGGGCCAGCTGGAACGGGAGAAGAAGCCGGGCGTCCGGGAGGTGGACATCCGCATCATCTGCGCGGCCCGCAAGGACCTCGCCCAGGAAGTCGAGGCGGGCCGGTTCAACCCCGCCCTGGTCAACCGCCTGGCCCCCTTCCGAGTGGTCATGCCCCCCCTGCGGGACCGGCGGGAGGACATCCCCCTCCTCTCCCAGCGCGTCCTCGCCGAGGCCGCCACCCAGGAGCGGCGCCCCGAGAAGCGGCTCTCTCCGGAGGCCACGGAAACCCTCCAGAACTACCGCTGGCCCGGGAACATCCGGGAGCTGAAGAACGTCCTGCGGCAGATTTGCAGCCTGAACAATGCCGAGATCATCCGGACCGAGGACCTTCCCCCCTCCATCCGCGAGGCCGCCTCCCAGCGGGCCGAAGCCGAGGCCAGCGAGGAAATCCCCATCAGCCCCATCAAGGAGGTGGAGGAGCGGCTCATCCGGCAGTCCCTGGCCCAGACGGGCTGGGACGTCAACCGCTCGGCCTCCCTCCTCGGGATCAGCCGGGCCACCCTCTACCGCAGGCTCAAGGCCCTCCAGATCTCCCGCGAGAACCTCTAGCCCTTCCCGCCGCCCGCCCCGCCCGGAGGATGATTGCGCCCGGGTCCGGGAGTGGAGTAAGTTAGGCCCTGAGCCCGGACCCCCAACTTGCCGGATAGCGCCATGAGCCAGCTCCCCGAGCCCCCCGTGCAAGGCGGCCCAGTCGCACAGCTGGTGCGCTGGCTGCAATCCACCATCTTGTTCCGAGGCCTGGCGGACGAGGAGGTGAAGCTCCTCCTCCGGCGGTGCGGGCGGATGGAGGCGGGCATGTTCGAGGTCGTCTGCGCCGAGAACGAGCCGGGCGAGACCCTCTTCTACATCCTCGACGGCGAGGTCTACCTCACCCGGCTGGTCGGCGAGGAGGAGGAGTTCCTGGCCCTCCTCGGCAAGGGCTCCTGCTTCGGGGAGGCCGGGCTCCTCGGCGAGAGCATGCGGACGGCGACCATCCGGGCGCGCCAGAAGACCCTCCTCCTGACGATGGAGGCGTCGCTGCTCCACCTGATCCCCAAGGACGTCTCGGCGAAGCTCATGCGCAACATCGCCCTGGCGAGCAACGAGAAGCTCAAGATGGCGAACATGATCATCGGCCGCCTCTACGAGCAGCTCCGCGCCCTCCAGCCCAAGACCGAGGACTGGAAGGAGAGCGAGCAGCGCTTCATCGAGAAGCTCGGCGAGAATCCCTCCGCCTGACCGTTCCTCCCCCGTTAAGGTTGCGCCCCGGTCCCCGATCGGCGATCCTCTCCCCCCTCGTCGTCCCGCGGGAGAGACGGAAAACCCGATGAGCGATCCGAAAAGCGTCTATCTGGAGCGGGAGGGCGTGCGCCTCCACGCCCTCGACCACGGGAAGGCCGGGGAACCGGGGAAGCCCATCCTCCTCCTCCTGCACGGCACGGCCGCCCACGCCCGTTGGTGGGACTGGGTGGCCCCCGCCCTGGCCGGCCGGTTCCGGCCCGTAGCCGTGGACGTGCGGGGGCACGGGGACAGCGGCTGGGCCGGGGACTACAGCCCCGGAGCCTTCACCGCCGACCTCGATGCCTGGATCGATTGGGCGCGGCGGGAATCGGGCGCCCCTCCCGCCCTGATCGGCCACTCCATGGGCGGGATGATCGCCCTCCACCTGCACGAGATCCGCGTGCCGGAGATCTCGGCCCTGGTGGTGGTGGACACCGCCCTCCGCCTCCGGGAGCGCATCCTGGAGGAGGTGCGCCGGGTCGGCAGCCGGCCGAGCCGCCCCTGGGCCTCGCTGGAGGAGTTCGTCGCCAAGTTCCGGATGATCCCCAGCGCGGGCAAGGCCGGCCCCGAGCGGATCGCCTACCTCGCCCGGCACAGCGTGCGCCGGCTCGAGGACGGCACCTGGCTCCTCAAGGCCGACCGCAACTTCCACCGGGACCGCACGGGTTTCGACAACCGGCCCGCCTGGCTGAGGGTCCGGGCCCCGGCCATGTACGTGGCGGGCGAGCTCTCCGACCGCCTCACCCCCGAGGACAAGGAGTGGTTCCGGCGGGACCTCCCCCACGTCCGTGTGGAAGTCATCCCGGGCGCCCACCACCACGTCTTCATGGACGAGCCGGAGGCCTTCCTGCGCGCCGTCCGGGGCTTCCTGGACCGGGCGCTTTCCTGAGGGGTAGGTCTGTGGCAGTCTGAGGGGCGGCGGTCCCCGCGGCACCCCAAAGGTAGGCCCAAATGGCGCCCGAAGAACTCACAGACGAAGGCTGGCCGGTCCCCGAGCCCGAGGGGGAGGCCGTCCCGCCCGGCCCCGAAGAGGCCAAGATCGCCCCCGCGAGCGGGGAGAGCGCCTTCCTGCTGAACCTGCTCTCGGCCCCCTCGCGCCAGGCCCTCTTTCCCCTGGCCGAGCTCGAGGGGGACGACCTCATCAAGTCGTTCCTCTCGGGCAGCCCGGCCAAGCCGCGCGTGACGGCACTCTGGTTCCCCCCGCAGGAGGCCCAGCGCCTGGCCGCCCTGTTCGAGTCCTGCCAGGTCCGCAACGTCGAGGAAGTCACCCACGACACCGTCCGCGGCCTGCGCGAGGACCCGCCCCAACTCCTCCTGGTCTACGTGAAGGACAACCGCACCACCTCCGAGGTCTTCCTCCAGATGGCCTTCGAGAAGCGGGCGGCCCGCCGGCCGCTGGCCGTCCTGATGGTCCCGGACGGGGGCTCCCCCCTCCTCGCCGCGCCCCCCGCCTGGGCCCAGGCGGCCTTCCCCCTCTCCCTCTCGGACGCGGCGCTGGGACTCAACCTCGAGCCCCTCCTCCGGTTCTCCCTCGCCCAGCGCGACCTGGAGATGATCTTCCTCGCCCACCGCGTCGGCCGCGAGCAGCTCCACCGAGTCACCTTCACCGACCCCCTGACCGGCCTCACGAACCGCGCGGGCTTCAACGAGATGTCCGCCCGCGAGATCAGCCGCGTCAGCCGCACCAAGGGCTCCCTGGGCCTCGTCATCCTCGACATCGACCACTTCAAGAAGATCAACGACACCTACGGCCACCCCGCCGGGGACAGCGTGCTGCGCGAGCTGGCCCGCGTCCTCCGCCAGGAGACCCGGGCCCTCGACCACACCATCCGCTTCGGCGGGGAGGAGTTCGGCATCCTCCTCCCCCACACCGACTTCAACGAG